>JANMMD010000301.1:0-3660 GCA_031372905.1 Betaproteobacteria bacterium | reverse complement strand
GGCAGCACCATGTTGAAGGCGTCGTTGCCCCCGAACAGGAACAGGCACACGATGGCCTTGTAGTCGGGCGCGGTCTGCGCCGCGGCAGAGCCGGCGGCCAGCAGGTTCAGGGCCATCGGCGCGCCGGCGCCGGCCAGCAGGCCCATCGCACCACTGTGTTGCAGGAAGACGCGGCGCGAGGCTTGTGAAGGGGGCAGTTTGGCGTTCATCGTGGTTTCCGGTGTGCTTACTTCTGGACCTGGTACTCGGGCGCCGCCAGCACCAGCAGCACGGCTGCGTTGACGCGGTTGCGCTTGGCGGTGTCGATGGCCGCCTGGTTGCTGCCGGTGGTGTTCAGCGCCGGAATGGCGATGCTGCCCACGGCCGTGGCGATGTCGGCCTTCAGCGCGCTGCCGGCCGCGCCGTAGGTCAGGCGCGTGGCCACGCGCTCGACCAGCGCCGCGGGGTCGCCGGCCAGGGCCAGCTCCGCCGTGAAGTCGGGCTGGATGTCGCGGCGGTTCAGCACCGTGCCATTCACCGTGCCGTTGGAGGCACCGACGCCCGAAGCGACGTTGTCGCGCATGAAGTTCACCCAGGCCGCGACGCTGGTCTCGTTGGTGATCTGCAGTTCAGGCGCCACCAGGCTGGCGGTGGCCGCGCTGGTGCCCGGCGCGGTGTAACCCGGCCGGTAGAAGTTGAAGACCGAGGGCGAACGCAGCGGTGTCTGCCCGAGCGAGCTGGCCGGGTTGTCCGTATTGCCCACGCGCCAGTTGCCGGTGTCGCTGCTGTGCGGGAAGGCGCGCAGGTAGGCGGCCAGCTTCAGCACCGGTTCGCGCACCTTGCCCGAGGTGTCGCTGACGGCGCGCGCCTCGGGGTGCATCAGCACCGCCTTCACCACCGCCTTCATGTCGCCATTGCTGCCGGTGAAGGCCTGCGACACCGCGCGGATGTAGGCCGGGCTCGGGTTGCTGGTGACCAGGCGCTGGATGAGCTGGCGGCCGATGAAGGGGCCGATGTTGGGATGGCCCGCCAGGCGGTCGAGGGCCGTCTTCAGGCTGGCCGCGGGGTCGGCCACGGCCTGCACGGCGATCGTGGTGCCCAGAAAGGTCTTGACCTCGGTGCTGTGGTACGCCGCATAGCCCAGCATGGGTTTGAAGATGCGGTCGGGGTCGCTGTTGCCGTTGTTGCTGCCGTTGAAGAAGCAGTTGCTGTTGGGATAGTCGGGGCAGGCCCAGCTCCAGCCGGTGAAGACCTTGGCCAGGCCGCTGATGTCGGCCGGGGTGTAGGTGTCGGTGGGCTTGCCGGCGCTGGTTTTTGCGCTGCCGTCGTCGTTCAGTTCCACCAGCCCGATGGAGAACAGCTGCATCACCTCGCGGGCGTAGTTCTCGTCAGGCACGCGGCCGCTGCGCGGGTCGGCCTTCTGGTTGCGCAGGTGAGAGAGGTACACACCCATCATCGGGTGGCGCGACACCGTCTCCAGCAGCGTGCGGTAGCTGCCCAGGCCTTCGTTGCCCAGCATGTCCAGCCAGGCGGCGACGGCGCGCGGGTTGTCGCCCACGGTGCCGTCGACCATGCTGATGACGAAGATCTGCGACAGCGCGTAGGCCGTGCGCTGGCGCAACTGGTCGCGGCCGGTGCTGGCCTGCTTCCAGAAGCTCTCGAAGACCTGGTCCTGGCCGGCGGTGGCCGGCGGCGTGGCGGTGGAGGCGGCCGTGATCTCGGCATTGCGCGCGTCCCACCAGGCACGGTGCGAAGTGGCCGGCAGGGCGAATTGCTCGTCAATCCAGGCTGCGTAGCCCACTGCCATGACGCGGTCGATGTCGCCGTCGGTGGCGCCGAAACTGGCCTGCGCCAGAAAGCGGGCGGCGTCGTTGCGGGTGGCCGGCTTCTCGACGACAGGCGCCGCAGGCGGCGCGGGCGCGGTCGGCGCCGTGGCGTCGCCGCCACCACCACCACCACCGCCGCCGCCGCAAGCGGCCAGGAAGCTGCTGAAGACCAGGGCGGCCAGGGCACGCCGGGAGGATGTCGACATCATGGCGCTCGCGGCCCGCCGTTTCAGGCGCAGGCCGTAGATGGGCTGGGCACGGCGTGCCCGCAAAGCATGAGCGGATTCTCGGCAACCCAGGGCCGCCGACGTTGCCAATTCCTTGGCAGGCGGCGCAGACCTTACCGTTGGATGCGATTGCGCACCGCGCAACGCGCAGCGCGAAGGAGCCTCAGCCCAGGGCCGGCGCCAGCGCCCGCCGAGCGTCGTGTTCCGCCAGGCCCTGGCGCTGCGCCCAGTCGGCGAGTTGGTCTTCACCGATGCGGCCGACGTTGAAGTAGGTCGCCTCCGGGTGCGCCAGGTAGAAGCCGCTGACGCTGGCCGCCGGCGTCATCGCCAGGCTGTCGGTCAGGCCCATGCCGATGCTCTCGGCCTGAAGCACGCGGAACATGTCGCGCTTGACGGTGTGGTCGGGGCAGGCCGGGTAGCCCGGCGCGGGGCGGATGCCGCGGTAGGCCTCGGCGATGAGCTGCTCGGTGTTCAGCGCTTCTTCGGGCGCGTAGCCCCACAGGTCGGTGCGCACGCGCTGGTGCAGGCGCTCGGCGAAGGCTTCGGCCAGCCGGTCGGCCAGCGCCTTCAGCATGATGGCGCTGTAGTCGTCGTGGTCGTCGGTGAAGAACTTCTCGCGCTTCTCCACGCCCAGGCCCGCGGTGACGGCGAAGCAGCCGATGTAGTCCGCCTTCACGCCTTTGGGGGCAATGAAATCGGCCAGGCTGCGGTTCGGGCGCTTCACACCCTCCACCGTCGGCCGCTCGGTCTGCAGGCGCAGCGGGTTCCAGCGCAACGCCACCTGGCTGCGGCTCTCGTCCGTGTAGATCTCGATGGTGTCGTCGCCCACGGCGTTCGCCGGCAGCAAAGCCACCACGCCGCTGGCCTGCAGCCAACGGCCTTCGATCAGGCGCTGCAGCAGCCGCTTGCCGTCGCTGAAGACACGCTGCGCCTCGTGGCCGACGATCTCGTCGCGCAGGATCTCCGGGAATTTGCCGGCGAGATCCCAGGTCTGGAAAAACGGCGCCCAGTCGATGGCACCGGCCAGGTCGGCGAGGTCGTAGTTCTTGAACTCGCGCCGGCCGATGAACTTCGGCACTGGCGGCGTGTAGGCGGCCCAGTCGACCTGCGTCTTGTTGGCGCGCGCCGCCGCCAGCGTCACGAGCGGCGTGGCCTTCTTCTGCGCGTGCAGGGTGCGCACCTGCTCGTAATCGGCGCGCAGCTCGTCGATGTACTTCGCGGCGCGTTCGTCGCTCAGCAAGTCGCTGCACACGCCCACGCTGCGCGACGCATCGGGCACGTACACGACCGGGCCTTCGTAATGAGGCGCAATCTTCACCGCCGTGTGCACACGGCTGCAGGTGGCGCCGCCAATCAGCAGCGGAATCTTCTTGATGCGGAAGAAGTCGTCGCGCTGCATCTCGGCCGCCACGTGCTGCATTTCTTCCAGGCTCGGCGTGATCAATCCACTCAGGCCAATGATGTCAGCGCCTTCGACTTTCGCTTTCGCCAGGATGTCCTGGCAGGCCACCATCACGCCCATGTTGACGACTTCGAAGTTGTTGCACTGCAAGACCACCGTGACGATGTTCTTGCCGATGTCGTGCACGTCGCCCTTCACGGTGGCGATGACGATCTTGCCCTTGGGC
>JANMMD010000298.1:0-2861 GCA_031372905.1 Betaproteobacteria bacterium | reverse complement strand
AGCAGCACCGTGCGCTGGCCGTTGTAGAGCGCCAGGCTTTCCAGTTCCTGCGGGCCGTCGACCACATCGGCCACCTGCCAGAGCCTGACCACCGTGCCGCTGTTCTTGCGCGCCACCACGATGTCGCGGAACTCGCGCGGCGTCTTCAGCCGCGCGTTGATCTGCACCACGCGGTCCACTTCGGCCGAGCGCAGGTTGCCCAGCGGCAGCTCCTGGTTCTCGCTGCGCAGCGCTGCGGCCACCTGCTCGGTGCTGATGCCCAGGGCTTCCATGGCCTCGGGCTTGAGCTGGATGCTCACCTGGCGGTCGACGCCGCCTACGATGCTGACCGCACCCACACCGCGCACGTTCTCCAGCCGCTTCTGCAGCACCTGCTTGGCCCAGGTCGTGAGCTCTTGTGCCGTGGTGGCCTTGTCGTTGGCCAGCACCGCGACGTTGAAGATGGGCTGCGAAGACGGGTCGAAGCGGTAGATGCGCGGGTCTTTGACCTCATCGCGCAGCAGCGGCTTGATCAAGGCCACCTTCTCGCGCACGTCGTCGGCGGCCTTGCGGCCGTCGATGTCGAGGTTGAACTCGACGATGACCAGCGCGGTGCCCTCGTAGCTGCGCGAACTCAAGGCGCTGATGCCGGCCACCGTGTTGACGGCCTCCTCGACGCGCTTGGTGACCTCGCTCTCGACGATCTCCGGGCTGGCGCCCGGGTAGTCCATGCTCACCACGACGGTGGGCACGTCGATGTTCGGGAACTGGTCCAGGCTCAGGCGCTGGTAGCTGAAGAGGCCCAGCACGACGAAGGCCAGCATCATCATCACGGCCATCACCGGGTTGTGGATGGAGATGCGTGTGAACCACATGGTGCGCTGCCCGGTTGCCGGCGTCAGGGTGCCGCGACGGGCAAGGCTACGCGGCTGCCTGGCCGCAGCGCGCCCACGGTGCCGCGCAGCACCACGGCGCCAGCCTCCAGGCCGCGCGTGATCTCCACCGCGCTCTCGCGCTGCTCGTTCACCAGCACTTCGCCGCGAGCCCCCAAGGCCACGCTGCGCGCCACCGCGACGCCGTTTTCCACCGCCAGCACGTAGGGCTGGGCCTGGTCGTCGCGCACGGCCGACGTGGGCACCACCAGTGCGTTGCGGCGCTGCACTTCCACCGCGGCGCGCGCAAACAGGCCCTGGCGCAGGCCCTCGGTGCGCGCAAGCGACAGGTAGGCCAGCACGCTGCGCGTGCCCGTCATCGCGCTCGGGCTGATACGCGCCACGCGTGCGGCCACGGGCTGCGGCAGGCCGGCAATCGTCACCTGCGCGGTCTGGCCCACACGCAGTTGCAGCACGTCTTCGGGGGCCACGGCAGCTTCGAGTTCGATGCGCGAGAGGTCGACGATTTCGACCAGCCGGCCGTCGATGCCCACGCGTTCACCCGGCTGCACCAGCCGCTGCGCCACCAGGCCGGCGATGGGCGCGCGGATCTCGGTGTCGGCCACGGCCTTGCGCGTGAGATCGGCCGCAGCGCGCGCGGCCTGCAGCGAGGCCTGTGCGCCCGCCAGGGTGTTGGCCGAGGTGTCGAGCGCATTGCGCGAGATGAAGCCCTGGCCGACGAGGGCGCGGTTGTTCTCGAAGCTGCGCTGCGCGGTGTCCAGCTGCGCCTGCGCCGCGGCCACCTGGTCTTGTGCCTGGCGAAGGCGCAGGCGGTACTCGGTGTCGTCGAGGCGGCCGATGAGCTGGCCGGCGCTCACGCGGTCGCCTTCGCGCACGGTGAGGCTCTTCACTTCCGCCGCCACCTTGGCCTTGACGAGTGCGCTGTCCACCGCGCGCAAGCCGCCGGAGAGGGCCAGCTGCAAACCCAGCTCGGCGTTTTGCGCGCGGGCCACGTCGCCCGGCGCCAGCAGCATCGCTGCTGTGCCGGCGGCACTGGCGGCTGTGGCCGCAGCCTGCGCAGCAGTGGCGCTGGTCGACGCGCGTTTCATCACCACGGCGCCCAGCCCGCCCGCGGCGGCCAGCACCAGCACCGCCAGCAGAAGCTTGCGGCTGAGCCTCACGCGCCCGCTCCGGGCTCTCGCACTTCAAGCCCGCGCAGCACCAGATCGAGATGGGTGTTGAGCAGCACCACGGGGTCGACCTCGGTGCTGCCATGCACCGGGCAGGCGCCGAAAGAGTGGCGGTGGATGGCCATGAAGATCAGCGGCGCGATCAGCGCATGCGCCACTTCGTGCACGGGCATGGCCCGGAACTCGCCGCGGGCGATGCCGCGCTGCACGCAGCCCGAGAACAGCAAGTCGGCCGGCACGATGACTTCATCGGTGTAGAACTGCGCCAGCTCGGGGAAGTTGCGCACCTCGGCCAACACGATCTTGTGGATGCCCGCGGCCGGCGTGTTGCCCACGCGCTCCCACCAGGTCTGCATCAGGCAGGCCAGCAGTTCCGAGCTGCTGCCCTCGAACTGCCCGGCCATCTCCATGCCTTCGGCAATCAGGCTGGAAAGGTTCTGCCGCACCACGGCCTTGAACAGCTCTTCCTTGCTTGGGTAGTAGAGGTAGAGCGTGCCCTTGCTGACGCCCGCCAGCTGCGCCACTTCTTCGGCGCGTGTGGCGGCGAAGCCCTTTTCGACGAAGAGCGCCAAAGCCGCGTCCAGCAGTTCCTGCGGGCGGGCTTCCTTGCGGCGTTGACGTGTGGCCGACGGGGCGGCGGGTGCGTCGTGGGTGTCAGAAAGGGCGCTAGTCTTCAATTTAATGACCGATCGGTCAGTAATGCTACGCCGTGGGGATGGGTGGGTCAAGCCGCGCCACCCCGCTGGCTATCATCCGGCGCTTCCCGCAGCCCACGGAGCCCCGCCGTCTTGGACCCGATACTCTTGATCAAGGCCGCCCT
>JANMMD010000282.1:0-11271 GCA_031372905.1 Betaproteobacteria bacterium | reverse complement strand
GCCGGCGGTGGTGGCGGCGGCTCGATGTCGACGTTGTGGCTGGCCGCGCTGGCCGCGGCCGTGGTGGCGCTGTTCAGGTCCGCGGCGCCGAGCCCAGGCCGGCCAGCGCGCCGCAAGGCTTGAAGCCGCCGGCCAGCGGCGCGGCCGGCAGTTCTTTCAGCTTGGCCTGAAGCTCAGGCTCGGCACGTGCCACGCGCAGCCATTGCACCGCCGGCGGTGCTGGCAACTGCACCACGCGAGCGCCGCGCAGCGGCGGTGTGCCGCTGGTCAGGCGCGTCAGCGCTGCCTCGGCCTCGGCGCGCAGGTTGTGGCGCGAGATCACGAGGCCCTGCGCCAACTCGGCCGGGGCGCTCAGCACTTCGACTTCCAGGCCGAGCTTGCGCAGATCGGCGACGCGCACGCGTCACGTTTCGGCGTCGGGCCAGCGGCCGGCGAACACCAGCCACAGCGGCTGTGGCGGAGGGCCTTCACGCGCCCAGCTGCCCTCGGGGATCTGTGCTGCCTGCAGCTCAGCCTCGGCCGCCGCCAGCTCGCGCTCGGCCAGCGGGCCGGCCTCCAGGCACACGGCAGCAGCAGCCGCGCGCGCGGCCACCACGGCGGCGCTGGCAGCCCGCGGCGGCAGCACGGTCACGGCCTTGGGGTTGAGCTGCGCCGTGAGGCGCTGCGGTTCGTGCTCTCCATGGCGCGGGGGCGGAAAGCCGGGCTGCAGCCAGCCGCGGGCCCAGGCGAAGAACCCGAGATTCGCCAGCACCAGCAGCACGGCGGCGGCGCGCAACATCAGGCGAGGCCGCCCGCCGGGCCGTCGAGGCGCACGCTGACTTCGCCACTGATGATGCTGTGCACGTCGCCGCTGCGCACGCGCAAGGCACCCCGCGCATCCACCCCTTCGGCCACCCCGGAGGGCACTGCCGCCAGCGTGGTGCTGACGTTCTGGCCTCGCAACACGTCGCGCTGCGCATAGGCTGCCGCCAGCGGCGCAAAGCCGCTGGCCTGGAACCGCAGCAGCGCCTGGACCAGCGGCGCGGCCACACGCGCCAGCGCGGCCGGGGCCGTGATCTCGGGCAGGATCTCCTGCAGACAGGCGTAACCCTGAGGCAGGTCGGGCACGGTCTGCGGCAGCACGTTGAGGCCCACGCCCACCACGCACATGCGGCGCTGGCCGACGGTGACGGTTTCGATCAGGATGCCGCCCAGCTTGCGCCCGCGCCCGGGCACGGGCGGGCTGTCCACCAGCCAAAGGTCATTGGGCCATTTCAGCATCAGGCGCGGTGCAGCGCCGGCCGTGGCAGACAGAGCGGGCTGGGGGTCCAGCGCCTCCACCAGCGCCAGGCCAGCGGCCAGCGACAGCCCCGACCAGTCGGCCGGCGCCAGCGGCAGCGCGAGGGAGAACGTCAGCGAGGCCCCGGCGCTGGAGACCCAGTCGCGGCCGAGCCGGCCGCGGCCCCGCGTTTGCTGCTCGGCCACCAGCAGGCAGGGCTGCACGTCGGCGCCGCGGCGGCCCAGGGGCGTGGGCTCTGCCGGTGCAGGGCCGGCGTTGTCCAGCTCGCCCGGGCGTGTGATGACGGCGTCGGGTGCGCCCGCCAGCGCACGGGCACGGTCGAGCAACAGCGTGTTGGTGCTCTCGGCGCGCGCCAGTACCTCGATGCTCAAGCCCGGCAGCAACGGTTCGAGCTGCTGCCACAGGGCCTCGGCGCCCCAATGCGGGTGCGGATGGGGGCTGGGCTGTGCTGGGCTTGGCTGCATCGCTCAGCGCTTGTTGGCAGCCTTGCCGGCGGACGTCCGTGCCCGCTTGGGGGCCAGCATGGTGCGGCGGCACGCGGCGCTGCCGCAGCGGCACTCGTAGTCTTTTTTCAGCTGGGGCGTGTAGCGCTCGTCGATGACCAGGCCGTAGTCGTAGAAGAGCTCTTCGCCGGCCTTCAGCTTGCGCAGCGCCTTGATGAAGACGCGGCCTTCGGTCTCGTCGGCCACGCAGTTGGGCTCGCAGGCGTGGTTGATCCAGCGCGCCGCGTTGCCACCCACCTTGGCGTCGATGACGTGGCTGCCGTCGTCGAGGCTGAAGTAGAAGGTATGGTTCGGGTCGGCGGGGTCGTGCGGGTGTCGGCGCAGGGCCTCGGGCCAGTCGATGATCTGGCCTTTGTATTCGATGATGCTCTCGCCTTTGGCGATGGGCTTCAACGCGAAGACCCCCTTGCCGTGCACGCCGCTCTTGCGCACCTGGATCCGGCGCGAATCAGGGCGGGCGTCGGGCGTGGCCGCCGGGGCCGCTTGCGGGGTCATCTTCATTCCGTATATTGAATTCGTACGAGCGCGCGTGTGTGCGCGCGAGATCGGCGGATTGTAGGCACCGCTTTTTTTGGGTGCGGACGAACACCAAGGAACCATGAGCAAGACCATCATCATTGCCGAGAAGCCCAGCGTGGCGCAGGACATCGTGCGCGCACTCACACCCACCGCGGGCAAGTTCGAGAAGCACGCCGATCACTTCGAGAGCGACGGCTATGTCGTCACCAGCGCGGTCGGCCACCTGGTGGAGATCAAGGCCCCGGAGGAATACGACGTCAAGCGCGGCAAGTGGAGCTTTGCCAACCTGCCGGTGGTGCCGCCGCACTTCGACCTGGCGCCCATCGACAAGGCCAAGAGCCGGCTGAACGCGGTGGTGAAGCTCGTCAAGCGCAAGGACGTGACGGCGCTGATCAACGCCTGCGACGCCGGGCGCGAGGGCGAGCTGATCTTCCGCCTGATCGTGCAGTACGCGCAGAACAGCGAGAAGAAGCCGACGCACAAGCCGATACAGCGCCTGTGGCTGCAAAGCATGACGCCGCAGGCCATCCGCGATGGCTTCGACAAGCTGCGCAGCGAAGCGCAGATGCAGGGCCTGGCCGACGCGGCGCGCAGCCGCTCCGAGGCCGACTGGCTGGTGGGCATCAACGGCACGCGCGCGATGACGGCCTTCAACAGCCGCGACGGCGGCTTTTTTCTCACCACCGTGGGGCGCGTGCAGACGCCCACGCTGTCCATCGTGGTGGAGCGTGAAGAGAAGATCCGCAAGCACGTCAGCCGCCCCTACTGGGAAGTGAAGGCCACCTTCGATGCCGTGGCCGGCCAGTACGAAGGCAAGTGGTTCGACACGGCGTGGAAGAAGAATGCCGACGATGCCGAGGCACGCTCCGACCGCTTGTGGAACGCCGCCGATGCCGAGGCCATCGCTGCCGCGGTGCGCGGCCAGCCGGCGCTCGTCACCGACGAGGCCAAGCCCAGCACGCAGGCTTCTCCGCTGCTGTACGACCTGACGACCTTGCAGCGCGAGGCCAACAGCCGCTTCGGCTTTTCGGCCAAGACCACGCTGAGCCTGGCGCAGGCGCTGTACGAGAAGCACAAGGTGCTGACCTACCCGCGCACCGACAGCCGCGCCTTGCCCGAGGACTACCTGGCCACCGTGAAGGACACCTTCAAGATGCTGGCCGACGCGCACGACGAAGGCGGCCTGCCGGGCCCGCTGCGCGAGCTGAGCGCGCACGCCCGCAAAGGCCTGAAAGAGGGCTACGTGAAGATGACCAAGCGCGTCTTCGACAACACCAAGGTGTCGGACCACTTCGCCATCATCCCCACGCTGCAGGCGCCCAAGAGCCTGACCGACATCGAGGCCAAGCTCTACGACCTGGTGGTGAAGCGCTTCCTGGCGGTGTTCTATCCGTCGGCGGAGTTCATGGTCACCACGCGGCACAGCAAAGTGCAGCACGGCGGCAAGGAATACGTCTTCCAGACCAACGGCAAGGTGCTGGTGAACGCCGGCTGGCTGGCCGTCTACGGCAAGGAAGCGCAAGACGACGACGCCAACCTGGTGGCGGTGGCGAAGGACGAGCAGGTGCGCGTGGAAGACGTGGCCGTGAATGCGCTGAAGACCAAGCCGCCGGCGCGCTACACCGAATCCACGCTGCTCTCCGCGATGGAAGGCGCCGGCAAGCTCATCGAAGACGAAGAGCTGCGCGACGCCATGAAGGAAAAGGGCCTGGGCACGCCGGCCACGCGTGCACAAACCATCGAAGGCCTGATCGCCGAGAAGTACATGCTGCGCGACGGCCGCGAACTGGTGCCCACAGCCAAGGCCTTTCAGCTGATGACGCTGCTGCGCGGCCTGGCCATCGAGGACCTGACGCGCCCCGACCTCACCGGCAACTGGGAGTACCAGCTCTCGGAGATGGAGCACGGCCGGCTCTCCCGCGATGCCTTCATGGGCGAGATCGCGAAGATGGCCGAGCGCATCGTCAAGAAGGCCAAGGAATACGACCGCGACACCATTCCCGGCGACTACGCCACGCTGGCCACGCCCTGCCCGAATTGCGGCGGCGTGGTGAAAGAGAACTACCGGCGCTTCAGCTGCACCGGCAAGGCCGGCAGCGAAGAAGGCTGCGGCTTTTCCATCACCAAGATCCCGGCGGGCCGGGCGTTTGAAACGGTGGAAGCCGAAGGCCTCATCCGCGACAAGAAGATCGGCCCGCTGGAGGGCTTCCGCAGCAAGGCGGGCTGGCCCTTCACGGCCGAGATCAAGCTGGCCTTCGATGACGAGATCAGCAACTGGAAGCTCGAGTTCGACTTCGGCGACGACGCGAAGAACGGCGAAGGCGACGGCGAGCCGGTGGACTTCTCGGGCCACGAGAGCCTGGGCGCCTGCCCCAAGTGCAAGGGCCACGTCTACGAGCACGGCAGCAACTACCTGTGTGAACACGCGGTGGGCGCGCACGTCACCTGCGACTTCAAGACCGGCAAGATCATCCTGCAGCAGCCGGTGTCGCACGAAGAAGTGAAGAAGCTGCTGGCCACCGGCAAGACGGGGCTGCTGGAGAACTTCGTCAGCAACAAGACCAAGCGCAAGTTCAAGGCCTTCCTGGCCTACGACGCGAAGGAAGGCAAGGTCAGCTTCGAGTTCGAACCGCGCGCGGCGAAGGTGCCGGCGAAATCGGCAGCAGGCGGTGCGGCGGCGAAGAAGGTGGCGGCGAAGAAGGCAGCGGCCTGATCCTGGGCCGGAAAGTGATGCGGCGATGACCGCCACCGTGCTGGCCAAGCTGCTGGCGATGTTCTTCACCGTCGGCCTGGGCTATGTCGCGGCGCGCCAGCGCTGGCTGGGCAAGCCCGAAGACGGCGACCCGGCGCGGGTGCTGGGCAACCTGGCTTTCTATCTGTTCGTACCGGCGCTGCTGTTCCGCACCACCGCGCGGCTGGACCTGGCGCACATGCCCTGGGCCACGCTGGTGGCGTTTTTCGTGCCGCTGCTGGGCGTGCTGGCGCTGGTCTATCTGACGCAGCGGCGCGCGGCAGCGCGCCACGGCACGGCAGCGCCTGCCACACGGGCCATCACCGCCACCTTCGGCAATTCGGTGCAGGTCGGCATCCCTTTCGCGGCCGCCGTGTTCGGCGAAGCCGGGCTCGCCATCCACATCGCGCTGGTGAGCCTGCATGCGCTGGTGCTGCTGACGGTGCTGACGGCGCTGGTGGAGATGGACCTGGCGCGCGCGCAGGCCACCCCCGGCGCGCCCAGCGGCTTGCACGGCCTGGCGCGCACGCTCGTGCAGACGGCGCGCAACACCGTCATTCACCCGGTCGTGCTGCCGGTGTTGGCGGGCATGGCCTGGAACCTCACCGGCTTCGGCTTGCATCCCATCGTCGACGAAAGCCTGCTCACGCTGGCCGCCGCGGTGGTGCCGGTGTGCCTGGTGCTGATCGGCGCAACACTCGCGGCCTATGGCGTGCGCGGGCGCTTGCGCGGCGCCTTGGGCTTGAGCTTCGTCAAGCTGCTGCTGTTGCCCGGCGTGGTGCTGGTGGCGGCGCGCTGGGGCTTCGGCCTCACCGGCCTGCCGCTGGCCGTGGTGGTGATGATGGCGGCACTGCCCACCGGCAGCAACGCGCTGATCTTTTCGCAGCGCTACGAGACGCTGCAGGCCGAAAGCACGGCCACCATCGTGCTGTCCACGGCGGCGTTTGCCGCCACGGCTTCTCTGTGGCTGGGCGTGCTCTCCTGGCTGGGCTGACGAGACCGGGCTGACAAGACGGGCTGACACCGCGCAACAGACTGCCACCCAGCTTTACGCCGCAGAGACAGACACGCGCCGGCGGCGCGGCTAGAACCTCGGCAGGGAGCAGACACCATGCACAGACTCTGGATGCTCGCGGCCACCTCGGCGGCGCTGGCCTTGTCGGGCTTGTTGACGGGCTGCGGCGGCGGCGGAGGCAGCGACCCAGCGCCCGCGCCAGCGCCGCCACCACCGCCACCGTCTTCCGGCCCCACCGAGGCGCAGCGCATCGCGGCGGCCACCACCACCGCCAACAGCCACGCCGCCTGCCGCGCCGTGGCGCCCTTCTACTGGGAAGTGGGCGACCGCAACGCGCAGCGCACCAGCGGCTCGGTCAACCGCGCCGGCGACGCCACCGTCTACACCGCCGACAGCTCGATGGCGCTGGCCTCGGCCACCAAGTGGCTGTTCGGCGCCTACGTCGCGGAAATCCGCGGCGGCATGCTGTCGGCCGACGATGTGCGCTACCTGCACTTCCGCAGCGGCCATACCAGCTTCGTCAGCTGCCTGCCCGGGCAGACGGTGGACGGCTGCCTGGCCTTCCCCGCGGCCAACGGCGCCTACACCGCCGCCACCGACGGCCGCTTTTTCTACGACGGCGGCCACATGCAGAAGCTGGCGAGCCGGGTGGGCCTGGGCAACATGAACAACGGCGCGCTGGCCACCGAACTCCGTACCGTGCTGGGCGACGACGTGGCCATCAGCTTCAACCAGCCGCAGCTGGCCGGCGGCGCGCAGGCCACCCCCGCCGACTACGCGCGCTTCCTGCGCAAGCTGCTCGACGGCCGCCTGCGCCTGGGCGCGCTGCTCGGCACGCAGGCCGTGTGTACCAACCCCGCCACCTGCCCGAACGCGCTGGCCACGCCCGTGCCCGCCAACGAAAGCTGGAACTACTCGCTGGGCCATTGGGTCGAGGCCGACCCGGTGGTGGGCGACGGCGCCTTCAACAGCGCCGGCGCTTTCGGCTTCTACCCTTGGATAGACGCCACGCGCACCTGGTACGGCGTGCTGGCGCGCCAGGCGGCGGCGGGCTCGGGCAATGAATCGGCCAACTGCGGGCGCCTCATCCGCAAAGCCTGGATGACGGGCGCCGCGATGTGAGCGCGGCGCGGCCCGCGGGCAGCGTGGGGGACAATCCCGGCCATGCCTACGCTCGACGCCACGCCCGAAAAACACACCGACATCCCGGCCCTGATGACCGGCATGGGCCAGGCCGCCCGCGCTGCCGCGGCCCTGCTGGCCGCCGCCCCCACCGCGGCCAAGGACGCCGCCCTGCGCGCGCTGGCGCGCCGCCTGCGTGAAGCCGGCGCACCGCTGCAGGCGGCCAATGCGCGCGACCTGGAAAACGCGCGCAAGGCCGGCCTCGCCGAGCCGCTGGTCGACCGGCTGAAGCTCAGCGCGCAGACCATCGAGACGGTGGCGCAAGGCTGCGAACAGATCGCCGCGATGCCCGACCCCATCGGCGAGATCACCGGCGTGAAGCGCCGCCCCAGCGGCATCAGCGTCGGCCAGATGCGCGTGCCGCTGGGCGTCTTCGGCATGATTTACGAGAGCCGGCCGAACGTCACCATCGAGGCCGCTTCGCTGGCCATCAAGAGCGGCAATGCAGCCCTGCTGCGCGGCGGCAGCGAGGCCCTGCACAGCAACCAGGCGCTGATGCAGCTGGTGCAGGCCGCGCTGCACGAAGCCGCCCTGCCGCGCGATGCCGTGCAGCTGGTGCCCACCACCGACCGCACCGCGGTGGGCTGCCTGATCACGATGCCCGAGTACGTCGACGTGATCATTCCGCGCGGCGGCAAGGGCCTCATCGAACGCATCAGCGCCGAGGCCAAGGTGCCGGTGATCAAGCACCTCGATGGCAACTGCCACACCTACGTCGATGCCGAGGTCGACCTCGAACTGGCGGTGAGGGTGACCGACAACGCCAAGACGCAGAAGTACAGCCCCTGCAACGCCACCGAGAGCCTGCTCGTGCATGCCGCCGTGGCGGCGGCCTTCCTGCCGCGCATTGGCGATGTCTTCGTCGCCAAGGGCGTGGAAATGCGCTGCTGCGCACGCAGCGCCGCGCTGCTGGGCCCGCGCGCCCAGGTGCACCGCGCCAGCGAGGCCGATTGGGACACCGAGTACCTGGCGCCCATCATCAGCATCAAACTCGTGGACAGCCTGGATGAAGCCATCAAGCACATCAACCGCCACGGCTCGCACCACACCGACGCCATCCTGACGACGAACCACGTCCACGCCATGCGCTTCCTGCGCGAAGTCGATTCGGCCAGCGTGATGGTGAACGCCAGCACGCGGTTTGCCGACGGTTTCGAGTACGGCCTGGGCGCCGAAATCGGCATCAGCACCGACAAGCTCCATGCCCGCGGGCCGGTGGGGCTGGAGGGGCTGACCTCGATGAAGTGGGTGGTGTTGGGCCAGGGCGAAATTCGCACATGAAGCGCCCGCGATGAGCAGCCAACAGATCGGCCTGCTGGCGCTGGCCGCCGTGCTGGTGTTCTGGGCCGTGGGTGCCTACAACCGCCTGATGGCGTTGCGCAACGGCATCGCCGATGCCTGGGCGAAGGTGGACGAGGCGCTGCGCCAGCGCCAGGCCGCGGCCGAGCCTTTGCTGGCGGCCTTGCGCGCGCCGCTGGCCGCCGAACAAGGCGCGCTGGACGCCTGGGCCACGGCCAGCCTGGAAGCCGCCCGCGCGGCGGCCGTGATGGGTGGCAAGCCGGTGGTGCAGGCCCACGCAGCAACATGGGCCGCGGCCGAAGCGGCGCAGGCGGCTGCCGCCAGCCGCGTGTTTGCGTTGCTGGAGCAGCAGAGTGAACTGCGCCTGCAGGAACCGGTGGCCGGCCTGGCACTGGCTTGGCGCGATGCGATGAAGCGCCTGGGCTTTGCGCGCCAGCTCTTCAACGAAACCGCAGCGCCCTACAACGAGGCCCTGCGCACCTTTCCCACGCGGCTGCTGGTGGGCCTGTTCAGGTTCGAGCCGGCCGGGCGGGTGTAGCTTCCGGCAGCCCGTCAGCCGCTCAGGGCTGGCCGACGATGCTCGCCGTGGCCATCAGCTCTTCGAAGAGCGACATCGAGACCCGGCCCGACACCGCGAACGGGTCAAGCGTCGGCCGCTCGCTGTACTTCAGCAGCAGCGCCGGGTTCAAGCGGCCCATGTTCACCTGGCCCATGCTCCAGCCCGCGAAACGGCGCTCGCCGATCTCTTCGTAGCACAGCAGGGTCACCTCGGTGTGCCGCGTGTCGGAGGCGACGCGGTTGTAGAGCTTGTTGACGGCGTCGCGGCCGCCTTCCAGCACCTGCAGGAAGATGCCTTCGCTGAAGCACAACACGCCAGTGATGCCGGTGTTGGGGTTGTTGGCCTTGCTCTTGCGCAGGATGGCGACCAGCGCGTCCTGGTCGATGGCGGGAACGGCGCGGCTGGCGTAGAGAAGTCGAACGAGCATGGGAATGCCTTCAGGCGGTTTGTTTGCGGGGCAGCAGCGACAGGAACTCGCGGCGCAGGTTGGCGTCTTTCAGGAAGGCACCCCGCATCACGCTGTTGACCATCGCGCTGTTGTTGTCCTTCACGCCGCGCCAGTGCATACAGAAGTGGTCGGCTTCCATCACGATGGCCAGACCGTCCGGGCGCACGCGCTGCTGCAGTTCGTTCGCCAGCATCGTGACGGCCTCTTCCTGGATCTGCGGCCGGCTCATGATCCAGTCGGCGATGCGCGCGTACTTGGACAGGCCAATGAGGTTGCTGTGCTCGTTGGGCAGGATGCCGATCCACACCTTGCCGAAGATCGGGCACATGTGGTGGCTGCAGGCGCTGCGGATGGTGATGGGGCCGACGATCATCAGCTCGTTCAGGCGCTCGGCGTTCGGGAACTCGGTCACCGCCGGCATCGGCACGTAGCGGCCGCGGAACACCTCTTCGATGTACATCTTGGCCACGCGCTTGGCCGTCTCGTTGGTGTTGTGGTCGCTCTCGGTGTCGATCACCAGCAACTGCAGCACTTCCTGCAGCTTGGCGGCCACCTCGGCCTTCAGCTCGGTGAGTTCGCCCTCGCGCACGAAGGCCGAGATGTTGTCGTTGGCGTGGTAGCGCCGGTTGGCCTGCACCACGCGGTAGCGAATGCGCTCGCTGGCCGGCAGCGCGGCGAGCTCTTCTTCGCTGCGGAAGATGCGGGTGCCGGGCGCGGCGTCAGGGGCGCCGGCGTCAAGGGCAGAGGGGGCAAGGGTTCGGGCCATGGAGGGAGGTCGCGGGGGGCCTGCAGGACGAGGAGCGCGCATTGTGCGCCGCCAGCGCCCGGGCGCGCGGCTAGACTGCCTCGATGTCCCTGGCCGCCCCACCCACACCCAGCCCTGGCGGCCATCACGCCGGCAGTACGCCGCCGCTGGGCCGCCTGCTCGAACACACCGCCGATGCGGTGCAGGCGGTGCGGGGCGGCCAGTCGCTCACCGACGTGCTGACGCGTTGCCCGCCCGACCTGCGCCCCGGCGTGCAGGCGCTGAGCTTTCACACCCTGCGCTGGCTGGGCAGCGCCACCGAGTTGCGCGCCTTGCTGGCGCCCAAGACGCCCCCGCCGGCGGTGGATGCATTGCTGATCACCGCGCTGGCCTTGCTCTGGCCCGCCGCGGACGCGCAAGACGCGCCGCCCTACGCCGAACACACGCTGGTCGACCAGGCGGTGAGCGCCGCGCGCGTGCGCACGCCGGCGGCCGCCGGCTTCATCAACGCCGTGCTGCGGCGCTTTCTGCGGGAACGCGAGGCGCTGGTGCCAGCCGCGCAGCGCAGCGCGCTGGGCGCCTACAACCACCCGCTGTGGTGGGTGGAGCGTGTCAAGCGCGACTGGCCCCAGCACTGGCAGGCGCTGCTGGCCGGGGCCAACCGCCGCCCGCCGATGACGCTGCGCGTCAACGCACGCCGCGGCACCGGTGAGGCCTATGTGCACGGCCTGGCCGCCCTGGGCCGCGCGGCCAGCCTGGTGGACGGCGCCGATGGCCAGACCGTGGTGCTGGCGCAGCCCTGCCCGGTGCACCAGCTGCCGGGGTTCGCCGAAGGGGAGGTCAGCGTGCAGGACGCAGCCGCCCAGCGCGCCGCGGTGCTGCTGCTGCAGGGCGCCGACCTGCCGCCCAAGGCCCGCGTGCTGGACGCCTGCGCGGCACCCGGCGGCAAGACCGCGCACCTGCTGGAGCTGGCCGACCTCGACCTGCTGGC
>JANMMD010000250.1:0-4695 GCA_031372905.1 Betaproteobacteria bacterium | reverse complement strand
GGCGTCGTCCAGCGTGCGGCCACTGAGTGGCAGCTGCACCTGGTAGGACGAGGGCAGGCCGCGCTGGTAGTTTTCCAGCACGGTCAGCTCGCGTTGCGCCTGCGTCATGTTGATCGCGGCGCTGGTGGTCGCGGCGCCGGTTGGGCGGTAGCTGCCGGTGGTGCTAGCGCCAACGTTCGTTGGGCATGCCGTCACGGTGCCGAAGCTGTAGGTCACCGGGGCCAGCGCGCTGTCCGCTTCGCACTGGAAGGTGTAGTTGCCGTTGACGTTCTGCAGGAAGGCGTTGTAAACCTCGTTCTTCGAGTAGTCGAAGCCACCCTTGATCTCGTGCGCGCCGAGGTTCCAGGTGGCGCCGGCGTAGATGTCGGTCGTCTTGGTCTTCAGCACGTTCTGCTGGCGGCTGAGCTCGGTGCCAAGGTTCAGGAAACGGTTGCCGGGGTTGAAGCTGGCCTGGCCCGGGTCGACGAGGCCGTTGAAGCGCAGGCCGATGGCCGGCAGCCGGGTGCCGTTGACCTGCGTGGGCACGCTGTCGTAGTCGCGCTTGGAGGCTTTCAGCTCGGTGCTGAAGTTGGGCGTCCAGTCGGCGAACCACTGGCCGACCACGCTTTCCACGGTCTTGGCCTGGTTCCACCAGTAGCTGCTGAGCGAAAGCCCGGTGGCCGAGAAACCGGCGATGTTGGGCTCGTCCTGCTGGGTCTTCGTGTAGCGCAGGTTGGCGCGGTGCTCGTCGTTGATGTTCCAGTCCAGCTTCAGCAGCGTGTCTTTCACCACCACCTGCAGGCCTTGCGGCACGCTGGATGAACCGGCGTCGAAGCCCCACTTGGTGTTGGAGATGGCGATGGCCTGATCGATGGCGCTCTGCGAGATGCCGACGTTGGTGGCTGCGCCGCCGATGGGCCCGAAATCAGGGCTGGCGCGCGAGCTCTTCAGCTCTTCGTAGCTGGCGAAGAAGAACAGCTTGTCCTTGATGATCGGGCCACCAAGTGTGAAGCCCTTGGTGTATTCCTTGAAGGGCGGCGGCACGAAGTAGGTGTCGTTGCTGCGGTTGTAGCGTTGGCCCACGTTCGAGGCGTCGCGCCAGACGTAATAGACGCTGCCCTTGAACTCGTTCGTGCCGCTCTTGGTGACAGCGTTGATGCTGGCGCCGGTGTAGCCGGTCTGCGTGACGTCGTAGTTGCTCAGGTTCACCTGCACCGACTGGATGGCGTCGATGGAGATCGGCTGCTTGATCGTCGGCAGGTTGTTGGCTTCCAGGCCGAAGGTGTCGTTGGTGGTGACGCCGTCGATGGTGATGCGGTTGAAGCGGGTGTTCTGGCCGGCGGCCGAGATTGCGCCGTTTTCCTTGTCGGTCTGCGCCAGGCGCGGGTCGGTGCGGGCGTAGTCCTGCAGGTTGCGGCCGATGGAGGCCAGGCTGGCCAGTTCACGGCTGCCGATGTTGGTGCCCGCGCCCATCGAGCCGCTGTTGAAGCGCTCGTTCACTGCGCGGCCGGTGACCACGATGGTTTGCGTGGCGCCCAGCGTGGCGTCGAGCGACAGCGTCTCGGCCAGTGCCAGGAAGACGTTGTCGCGCCTTTCGGTCTGTCCGGCCTTGCTGATGGTGATGCTGAAGGGGCCGCCCACGCGCAGGCCACGGGCGCCGTAGCGGCCGTCGGCGTCGGTGGTGGTGGTGGTGGTGGAGCCCGATTCGACGTGCACGATCACCACGCTGGCGCCTGCGACCGGCTTGCCGTCGGCGGCGGTGACACGGCCGCCCACGCTGGCGGTGGTGTTCTGTGCAAAGGCAGGTGCTGCGGCCACCACGGCCACGGCCACGGCCATCGCCGTGCGCGAGAAGCCCATCCAATCCCGGTTAATCATAAGTGTTCAGCCCTGTTAGAAATGTGAAGTCCGCCTGAGCGCGGACGCCGCCCGGACGTCGCCGTCAGGCCGTGCGGTGTTGACGCGCGAAAACGCGCAAGAAGCGTGCCCCGGCATGCTGTCCGCAGCATGTGCCATTCTCGTGACAAGACGTACCGTGGGACACTTCGGGTGGCGTTTTCACCACGCACTAGGCGCACCGCAGCGCGCAAAACCCCCTCATCCATGGGCGCCCAGGGCGCCGCAACCACTGCTTTCATGACACCCAGGCCCCCCCGCCAGAGCAGCCCCGCCGACCTCGAGGCCTTCGACAAGACCATCGAGGCGCTGGCCGGCTTCAACCCTGAGATCAGCTTCGAGTGGGCCGACGGTTTTCTGGCCGCACTGGCCACGGCGCCGCGCCTTCCCGCGGTGGAAGAGTGGCTGCCGGCCCTGTGCGGCGATGCCTTCGAGCGTGCCTTCGCCGACCCGGAATCCGCCGCTGCCGCCCAGGCGCCGCTGGTCTCACGGCTGAAGGTGCTGTGCGACCAGCTCGACCCCGAAGCGCTGTTGGACGACCCCGACCAGCTGCGGCTGGACCCTTTGATCGGCGAGATTACCGACGAAGACCGCCGGCGCCTGGTGGACGAAGGCGAGCTGACGCCTGAAGAGGCGGCCATGATGCAGACCGGGGGCTTGTGGGCCGAGGGGTTCTTCGATGGCGTGGCGGCTTTTCCGGCGCTGTGGGAAGAGCCGCCGCACGAAGACGCCTCGGTGCTGTTCAAGCAGGCTTTCGACCAGATTGCCGCGCTGCTGATGCCGCCGGAAAGCGAAGAGTTCAAGGCCCACGTGGCCGAGCACTACCCGAAGGCCGCGGACACGGAGCAGGGCGAACCCACGCGTGACGACCTGCTGGCCGAGGCCTGCATGTCGGTGCAGGACCTGCGCCTGTTCTGGGTCGACTTTGCGCCGAAGACAGAAACGCGCCGCGTCGAGGCCCAGCCCGGCCGCAACGACCCCTGCCGTTGCGGCAGCGGGAAGAAATTCAAGAAGTGCCACGGGGCCTGACCCCGCGGCGGCCCTGGCAACGTCAGGCGTAGCGCAGTTCGCGCGTCTTGCCCCAGAACACCGTGTACGACCACGCCGTGTAGCCGGCAATGGTGGGCACGGTGATCGCGCAGCCCACGGCGATCACGGCCAGTGACTCGGTGGCGCTGGCGGCCTGCCAGATGGTCAGCTTGTCCATCACGACGAACGGGAACAGGCTGTAGGCCAGGCCGATGGCGCCGAGCAGGAACACCGCCACCACGGCCGCAAACGGCACCCAGCACAGGCGGTCCAGCACCTGCTTGCTGTTCAGCACCACGCGTGCGGTGACCAAAGCGGCCAGCGTCATCAGCGGAATGGGCAGCAGCGCAATGAACTCGGGCATGCTGAACCAGCGATCACGCACCGTGGCGCTGACGAAGGGCGTGGCCAGCGAGATCAGGCCCATGCCCAGCACCAGGGGCGGCCAGGCGATCTTGGCCCACTGCGCGGCGTGGCGCTGCAGTTCGCCCTCGGTCTTCATGATCAGCCAGCCGGCGCCCAGCAGCACGTAGGCCGCGGGCAGCAGCAGCGCGATGACGCCCGCAAACAGCTGGAAGGCCCAGCCTTCGGCGAAGCCGGTGATGTAGCGCCCCAGCATCCAGCCCTGGCTGGCTGCGGCCAGGCCGCTGCCGGCAAAGAAGGCGAAGTTCCAGCGCGCCTTGTGGCTGTCGCGCGCCTTGACGCGGAAGTCGAAGGCCACGCCCCGCAGGATCAGGCCCAGCAACATCACCGCCACGGGCAGGTACAACGCGGTGAGGATCATGCCGTGCGCCTTCGGGAAGGCGATCAGCAGGATGCCCACGCCCAGCACCAGCCAGGTCTCGTTGGCGTCCCAGAAGGGCCCGATGCTGGAGATCATGGTGTCTTTCTGGGCATCGCTGGCACGGGGCAGCAGCATGCCGACGCCGAGGTCGTAGCCGTCAAGAATGACGTAGGCCAGCATGGCCACGCCCATCAGGCCCATGAAGATCACCGGCAGCGCGGCCGCCCAGTTCATGCCTGTGCCCCGGCCGGCTCAGGTGTGCGCGGCAGCGCCGGCGCCATGTCCACCGGCTTCTCGGCCATGTACTTCACGACGCCGATGTAGGCAGCGATCAAGGCCAGGTAGACGGTGACGTACATCGCCAGCGTCAGCGCGATCAGCGGGCTGGGCACGCTGGACGCCACTTCGTCGACGCGAATCAGGCCGAACACCATGAAGGGCTGACGGCCGATCTCGGTGACGTACCAGCCGGCCACGGTGGCCACCCAGCCGCTGAAGCTCATGCCCGCCAGGCCCCACAGCAGCGGCCGCGGCAGCTGCTGGGCGGCCCAGCCGCGCTTGCGGTAGAGCCACAACCCGGCCCAGCTGAAGAGCAGCATCAGCATGCCGGTGCCGACCATGATGCGGAAGCCGAAGAACACCGGCGCCACTGGCGGGTGTTCATAACCCTTGGGGCCCTTGAACTCGTTGAGCCC
Organism: Betaproteobacteria bacterium; assembly: GCA_031372905.1. Lineage (GTDB taxonomy): Bacteria > Pseudomonadota > Gammaproteobacteria > Burkholderiales > Burkholderiaceae_C > Rubrivivax. Next base: position 312 of record JANMMD010000250.1, on the reverse strand, counting down.
CTTGATCTCGCCATTGAAGTCGTGGGTGAGGATGAACGAGGCCATCTTCGGGATGGCAATCTCGAAATCGTTGCTGCGCGTTTCCTTGTTCGGTATGGCAAACAGCAGCAGCGGCGCGCCCTTCTCGGTTTCCCACACGCCTTCCATCGCGGCCACCTTCTGCGGCTGGTGCTTCAGCGTGTTCAGGCCGTGCATGTCGCCGACGAGGATCTGCACCGGGATCAGCAGCGCACCCAGCGTCAGCCCGGTGCGCAGCACGCGGCTGGTGCTGGCGTTGGCCTTGCCCTTGAGCAGTTGCCAGGCGCTCACGCC
>JANMMD010000204.1:0-17728 GCA_031372905.1 Betaproteobacteria bacterium | reverse complement strand
CCTGCACGCGGAGCACCATCGTCCTGCCGATCAGGCCACGCCCGATCGCTATGCGAGGCACTACGCCGACATGGAGCGCTTGCTTCGCCACCCCGACGCCAACGCGATGCTTGCAGACCATGCGCTGTGCGCGCGTGTCGTAGAGTGGAAGAACCGGGTGTTCGCGCGCCAATGGGCGCGCTACGACCTGGCCGTGCCAGGCACGCTTCGATTGCTGCCGGCCGACGCGCGCCTCGCCGCCCTGGCGCGCGACTACGCACAGATGCGCGCCATGTTCATCGCGTCGCCGCCCGAGTTCGAGGTCGTGATGGTCCGCCTCGCCGAGGCCGAGCGCATGTTGAACGCCTCCGGCGCCGCTTGATCACCGGGACGCGGGCCGTGACATCCAAGATGAGCAGCATTCGTCCTAAAACTGGCACCAGACTGGCACCAGCTCGAAAGCGACTTCTAGATGTTAGTAATCGCTATCGAGAAACACCAGTAAAAATGGTAGGCCGTGTTGGACTTGAACCAACGACCAAAGGATTATGAGTCCTCTGCTCTGACCAACTGAGCTAACGGCCCCGTACCGCGACGCATTCTAGGCGGCTGCCATGTTCGCGGCCGCAGGCCCGCCTTCACTTTGCAGACAACGCATTGCCGACCAGCCGCGAGGTGATGTCGACGATCTGGATCATGCGGTCGTAGGCCATGCGCGTGGGTCCGATGACGCCCAGGGTGCCGACGATGCGGCCGTCCACTTCATACGGCGCTGTGACGACGCTGAGCTCCTCGAAGGGCACGACGCGGCTCTCACCACCGATGTAGATGCGCACCCCTTCAGCGCGGCTGCTCACGTCCAGCAAGCGCATCAGCTCGGTCTTCTGCTCGAAGACGTCGAAGAGCCGCCGCAGGCTGCTCATGTCGTTGCCGAAGTCCTGCACTGTGAGCAGGTTGCGTTCACCGCTGACGACGACGTTGTCGGTGGCCTCGGCCAGCACCTCGCTGCCGGCCTGCACGGCGGCCTGCATCAGCGCGGCGATCTCACCGCGCAGAGCGTCGATCTCGTTCTTCAGCCGCTCACGCACCTCTTCGATGGTGAGGCCGGCGTAGTGCGCGTTCAGATAATTGGTGGCTTCCAGCAACTCCGCCTGGTTGTAGTCGCGCGCGGTGAAGATGACGCGGTTCTGCACGTCACCGTCGGGGGCCACCAGGATCACCAGCACGCGCTTGTCGCCCAGGCGCAGGAACTCGATGTGGTGGAAGACGCTGGCCTTGCGCGGCGCCGTGACCACGCCCACGAAGCTGCTCAGGCTTGACAGCAGGCTGGCGGCCTGCGCGATCACGCGCTGCGGCTGGTCGGGGTGCAGCTGGCCGCTGGCGGCGGCCATGTCGGCAGGCACGGGGTCGAGCTCACGCGGGCGCGCCGTGAGCATGGTGTCGACAAAGAGCCGGTAGCCGCGTGCGGTGGGAATGCGCCCGGCACTGGTGTGCGGGCTGGCGATGAGGCCCAGCTCTTCCAGGTCGGCCATCACGTTGCGGATGGTGGCCGGCGAGAGGTCCAACCCCGAGGTGCGTGAGAGCGTACGGCTGCCGACCGGCTGCCCGTCGGCGATGTATCGCTCGACCAGCGTCTTCAGCAGGGTCCTGGCACGGTCGTCAAGCATGGTGTTTCATTGTATTTGGGCCTTGGTGGCACAGTGCTTCGCAGGCCGCCGCCCAGCAGCCCCTATGGTGTAATGCCGCGCATGCCTTCTGGCTTTCGTCATGCCGCCATCGTGGGCAAATTTCAGGCGCGGGGCATACGCCCGGTGCTGGAGGAGGTCGCCCATTTCCTGATGGCATGCGGTCTTGAGGTCAGCTTCGAGCGTGACACGGCCACGGCCACCGGTGTGACTGATTTCGAGGCCTTGTCCCCGGAAGAGGTGGGCCAGCGCTGCGACATCGCAGTGGTGGTGGGCGGCGACGGCACCATGCTGGGCATCGCGCGTGAACTCGCGCGCTGGAACGTGCCGCTGGTGGGCATCAATCAGGGCCGGCTGGGTTTCATCACCGACGTGCCCTTCGACCAGTACCAGGCAGCGCTTGCGCCCATGCTTGCCGGCGATTACGAGGAAGAGCAGCGCAGCATGCTGGACGGCGATGTCTGGCGCGACGGCGAGCGCATCTTCGAAGGCCTGTCGATGAACGACGTGGTGGTGAGCCGCGGCGCCTCGGCGAGCATGGTGGAGTTGCGCGTGGATGTCGACGAGGAGTTCGTCGCCAACATCCGTGCCGACGGCCTCATCGTGGCCAGCCCCACCGGCAGCACCGCCTACGCCCTGAGCGCCGGCGGGCCCATCGTGCACCCGGGCCTCGCAGGGTGGATCGTCGTGCCCATCGCCAGCCACACGCTGAGCAACCGCCCCATCGTGCTGCCCGACCGCGGCGAGGTGCGCATCGGCCTCGTGGCGGGCAAGGAAGTCTCGGCCAATTTCGACATGCACAAGCTGGCCAACCTGATGATCGGAGACGAAGTGCGCGTGCGGCGCAGCGCCTTCAAGGTGCGCTTCCTGCACCCGCGGGGCTGGAGCTACTACGCAACGCTCAGGCGCAAGCTGCGCTGGTACGACGGTGCAGGCTGAGACGATGCCCCGGAGCTCACTTCGTTCGCGGCCCCCCAGGGGGGCGCTCAGTACCTTCGGAACGGCCGGGCGGTACTGATGCTGCGCCGCCTGAGCTTGCGCGACGTGGTCATCGTCGCTGAACTGGAGCTCGAACTCAGCCCCGGCTTCACCGTGCTGACCGGTGAAACCGGCGCCGGCAAGTCCATCCTCATCGATGCCTTGCAGCTCGCACTGGGCCAGCGGGCAGACGCCGCCATGGTGCGCGAAGGCGCAGCACGCGCCGAGGTCAGCGCCGAGTTCGACTGCCCGCCGGCCTTGATCACATGGCTGGACGAAGCCGGCTTTGCACATGAAGACACGCTGCTGCTGCGCCGCACCGTGGATGCACAAGGCAAGAGCCGCGCCTGGGTGAACGGCAGCCCGGCCACGGTGACGCAGCTGCGTGAAGCGGCCGAGCACCTCGTCGACATCCACGGCCAGCATGCGTGGCAAAGCCTGACACGCCCGGCCGCCGTGCGCGCTCTTCTCGATGCCCAGGCCAAGGCCGACCCCACCGCGCTGCAGGCCGCATGGGCGGCGTGGCGCCAGGCGCAGGCGCAACTCGACACTGCGCGCCAGCAGCGCGACACGCTGGAGCGTGAACGCGAACGTCTGGCCTGGCAGGTGGGCGAGCTCTCGAAGCTGGCGCCCGCCGCAGGCGAGTGGGACACGCTGAACGCCGAGCACCAGCGCCTGGCCCACGGCCAGGCCTTGCTGGACGGCGTGCGTGCCGCGCTGAACGCCTTGTCGGAAGACGAACCTGCGGCCCTGGCGCTGACGGCCCGAGCGCTGAGCGCCCTGGACGAGGTGCAGCGCTATGACCCCGAACTGGCGCCCGTGGCCGAGGTGTTGCGCAACGCACAGGCGATGCTGGAAGACGCAGCGCACACGTTGCACAGCTACCTGGGCCACCGCGAACCCGACCCTGAGCGGCTGGCTGAGCTGGATGGCCGCATCGCGGCCTGGGTGTCACAGGCGCGGCGCTACCGGCGCACGCCGGCCGAGCTGCCAGAGCTGCTGAGCGGCTGGCTGGCCGAGCTGCGGCAGCTCGACGCGGCAGCCGACCTGGAAGGCTTGCAAGCCCGCGTGAGCGCTGCGGAACAAGCCTGGCGCGACGAAGCGCAAAAGCTCTCGAGGCTGCGCCAGAAGGCCGCGCCGAAACTGGGCGCCGCCGTCACGCTGGCGATGCAGCAGCTGGGCATGGCCGGCGGGCGCTTCGAAGTGGCGCTGCTGCCGCAGGATGAGCCCCAGGCTTTCGGGCTGGAGGCGGCCGAATTCCGCGTCGCCGGCCACGCCGGCAGCACGCCGCGCGCTTTGGCCAAGGTGGCGTCGGGCGGTGAGCTTTCGCGCCTGGCTTTGGCCATCGCCGTGACCACTGCGCAGGGCGCCGGCAGCAGTGGCGCCGCCACGCTGATCTTCGACGAGATCGACGCTGGCGTCGGCGGCACCGTGGCCGACAGCGTGGGCCGGCTGATGAAGCAGCTGGGTGCCGTGCACAAGGCCAGCGTGCAGGTGCTGGCCGTCACCCACCTGGCCCAGGTGGCGGCCTGCGCCGACCACCACTTCGTCGTCAGCAAGGCGTTGAAGGGCAGGCAGACGCTGTCGCACATCGAGCCCGTGGAAGGCGAGGCGCGTGTCGCCGAAGTGGCGCGCATGCTCGGTGGTGAGCGCCTCTCGGGCACGGCCCACGCGCAAGCCTTGCTGTCGAAAGAACGTGGATAGAAACGTGTTTGAAGTACCGCCGCTGAACTCGCCCGTGAGGACACGCGCATGAGCGAATGGATGTCACTCGACCAGGGCCGGCGGGAGGAGCTCATCCTCATCACCGGCATCTCGGGCTCGGGCAAGTCGGTGGCGCTGCACGCGCTCGAAGACGCGGGCTATTTCTGCGTCGACAACCTGCCGCCCGAACTGCTGCGCGATTTCATTCGCCTGGAGCATGAACGTTTCACGCATCGCGTGGCGGTGGCGGTGGATGTACGCACCGCCGGCTCTTTGCCGCACCTGGTGCCCTTGATCGAACAGCTGAAGTCCGAGGGCGTTCGCATCCGCCCCATCTTCCTGGACGCCAGCACCGACGCGCTGCTGCGCCGCTTCTCGGAAACGCGCCGCCCGCACCCGCTGACCGCCGTGCCGGGCGGCGGCGACGGTTCGCGCGCGCTGGTGGAAGCCATCGAGCTGGAGCGAGACTTGCTCTCGGGGCTGCGCGAGATCTCTACCGTCATCGACACGAGCCAGCTGCGCCCGGCGCTGCTGCGCAGCTGGGTGCGCTCGATGGTGGGCGCGCGCGACGCCTCGCTGACGCTGGTGTTCGAGAGCTTCGCCTACAAGCATGGCGTGCCGCTGGACGCCGACTATGTGTTCGACATGCGCGTGCTGCCCAACCCCTACTACATCCGCGAGCTGCGCCCGCTGACGGGCCGCGACGCACCTGTGGCTGCGTATCTGGAAGCCCAGCCCGAGGTGGCCGAAATGCTTTCGCAGATCCAGGTCTTTCTGCAGCGCTGGCTGCCGGCCTTCGAGGACGACCAGCGCAGTTACCTCACGGTGGCCATAGGCTGCACCGGTGGTCAGCACCGCTCGGTCTACAGCGTGGAATGGCTGGCTCAGCGCTTTGACGCGCGTTACGCCACACTCATCCGTCACCGTGAACTGGATGCCCGCGAATGATGAATGCGTTGCCCTCGCCACTGCCGCTGTTCCCGCTGCAGATGGTGCTGTTTCCAGACGGGCTGCTGGGCCTGCGTGTCTTCGAGGCTCGTTATCTCGACCTGATGAGCGAGTGCATGCGCACGCAGCAGCCCTTTGGGGTGGTATGCCTGAAGGCCGGCTCTGAAGTCGGCAGCGCAGCCGGGCGCCAGACGCTGGCTGTGCAGATGGAAAGCGTGGGCACCCTGGCCCTGCTGGACGAAGTGGATGCCGACGAGCCGGGCATCTTGCGCGTGCGCGCCCATGGCGGTGCGCGCTTTCGCATCACGGGCACGCCCACCCAGCGCGACAACGGCTTGTGGGTGGCGAACGCGGTGGCGATGACGCCCGACACGGTGCGCCTGCCCGGCCCCGCCGTGCTGCAGACCGTCCAGGCCTTGGCCGAGGCCATCAAGAAACTCCAGGCCAGCGACCAGCTGCCCTTTGCCCCGCCCTACCGGCTGGATGAATCCGGCTGGGTGGCCAACCGCTGGTGCGAGCTCTTGCCCATCACCCTGTCGGCAAAGCAGAAGCTGATGGAGCTGGACGACCCGGTCATCCGCCTGTCGCTGGTGGACGGTTTTCTGCGCGACAAGAAGGTGGTCATCGGCTGAGGAGTTCAGCCCTCGATCAGGCGCCGCACGGGCGCCGGCAGGCCCATCGCCAAGGCCTCGGCTTCGCTGACCCATTTGCTCTTAGGCGCAGACTCACCTGCGGTTTCTAGCCCATCGGCGGGCGGCTGGGCCTCTTCCGGCAGCGTCCAAACCAAGGGCTGCAAGGTCCAGTCGAAGTGCGTCAACGCATGTTCGATGACAGGCAGCCACTCGCCCTGCCCGGGCCAATGGGCCACGCGCTCTTGGAGCACTTGCGCGCTGGCGAATTCCGGCAAGCTCCACAACCCGGCCCACACCCCTGTTTCGGGCCGCTGCTGCAGCAGCAGTCGTTCACCCTGGCGCAGCCACAGCAGCGCGTGCTGGCGCCGGCCACGCTTGACGCGTTTGCTCTTGACCGGAAAGCGCTCCGGCGTGCCGGCCGCATGCGCCACGCACATGCCGGCCAGCGGGCAAAGCAGGCAGGCAGGCTGGCGCGTGCTGCACACCGTGGCGCCCAGGTCCATCAAGCCTTGGGTATAGACATCGACATCACGCGCCGGCAGCAAAGCCTCGGCCTCTGCCCACAGCCGTTTTTCCTGCACCGATGACGACAGATCACCGTCGAAGCCCAGGGCGCGCGTCAGCACGCGCTTGACGTTGCCGTCGAGGATGGCAGCTCGTTCGCCGAAGCAGAAAGCCGCAATCGCGGCCGCCGTGCTGCGGCCGATGCCAGGCAGCGTGGCCAGCACCGCGCTGTTTGCTGGAAACCGGCCGCCGTGTTCCGCCACCACCGCGGTGGCGCAGCGATGCATGTTGCGCGCGCGGCTGTAGTAGCCCAGGCCGCTCCACAGCGCCAGCACATCGTCCAGCGGCGCTGCGGCCAGAGCCTGCACATCGGGAAACCGGACGAGGAAGCGTTCGTAGTAGCCGAGCACGGTGCCGACCTGCGTCTGCTGCAGCATCACCTCGGACAGCCACACGCGGTAGGGGTCGCGCGTACCCTGCCACGGCAGCCCATGGCGGCCATGTTGGCGCTGCCAGACGATGACGGCGCTCGAAAGCCCGGGCCGCGTCAAGCGGCGCTCTGCTTCGATGCGACTTGCAGGCTCGGCGCATCGTGCGCCAGGCGCTGGGCTTTCATCACCGTCTCGGCGGCCACCGCGTCCAGGCGCTGCTGCATCGCGGCCAGGTACTCGTCCTGCGCCTGCACTTCACCGATGCGCTGCTCCAGTTCACCGGCGGCCGTCTGCACGCGCTGCAGCGCCTCGCGGCGGCGCATGAAACCGCGGCGGCGCTCGCTGAGCTGCAGTTCCACCTGGCTGCTGGCGCTCTTGCTCCACAGCTCCAGTTCAGCCGCGGCGTTCTCGAAGACCACGCGAAGCTTGGACAACAACATCCGACGGAACTGCTCGGCAAAGCCCGGCGTGGCCATGCGCCAGGCCTGCGAAAACCCGAGATAGCGACCGTAGTTCTGCGCGATGAGGTCGATCTCGGCCTCGAAGCTCTTCAACTCAGGCGCGGCCCCGAGGGAGAACGCAAAACCGAACTCTGTGTTGAGCTGGCGAAAACTGGCCTCCAGCATCTGATGCAGCTCATCGGCCTGGCGCCTGGATTGCGCCAGCGCCGCATGCAGGCGGGCCACCAGGGTCTCGAAAGCGCCGCGTGCGCCCAGGTTCAACGGCCTGGCCCCCATCGCCGCCTGCATCGCCGCCACTTCCGAACGCAGCACGTCGCTGCCCAGGCCCGCGAGCACGGTGCGCAGGATCTTGGCCTGAACGGCCCGCAGCGCGGCCAGGCGTGAGGTGCAGCGCTCGAAGTCGGCCACCTCGACGTCCACGCGCTCCAGCATCATGCGCAGCTTGGCGCCGCTCTTGCCACGCAGGCCGCGCAGTTCCATCAGCTGTTCCGCATGCTGGCGACGGCGGTCGGCCAGGCGACGGTTGGCCGACAACCGCAGTTGCTGCACCACGCCCACGGCCGACTGCACCAGCAACTGGCGCCGGCGCGGCAGCAGTTGTTCGGCGAGTGCCTGCTCCAGCGGAGGCAGGCGGCTGGCCCCGAGTGCCGCTGCGTCACCTTCGACACGCGCGGCCAGGGCTTCGCGCGCCGAAAGCGCAAAAACCCGTTCGGCGGGCACGCCCAGCGTTTCCGCGGTGTTCTGGCGCTGCCGCTCGATCTGCAGTTCCACCGCTTCGGGCGTGGCCAGCGGGTCGGCCAGGGTGTCGATCTTGTTCAGCACGACAAAGCGTTCCAGGCTGCTCTGGCCCAGGTGCTCGCGCCAGATCGCCAGGTCGGAGCGCGTGACGCCGGTGTCAGCGGCCAGCACGAACACCACGGCATGCGCCGAAGGCAGCATGCCCAAGGTGAGCTCGGGCTCGGCGCCCACGGCGTTCAGCCCCGGGGTGTCGATGACGACCAGCCCGCGCTGCAACAGCGGGTGCGGGTAGTTGATGACGGCATGGCGCCACGCCGGCACCTCGACGCTGCCGTCGGGCGCCTGCGGCGGGTTGTCCTCGGGCTGACTGGCGCTCCAGAAACCCAAGGCGGTGGCTTGCTCGATGCTGACCTGCTGCGTGCGCGTCACGGCACTCAGCGCCTGCACCAGCGTTTGCGGGTTGGCGGCATCCAGCGGCACGTGTTGCCAGTGTTCGTCCCGTGGGCGCAGTTCGGTCAGCGACAGGCCGCGCAGCCGCGTCTCGATGGGCAGCAGCGACAGGCGCGATGGCAGGCCAGCTTCGAAACGCAGCTCCACCGGACACATCGTCGTGCGGCCGGGCGTGGCGGGCAGCACACGGCGGCCGGCGTCTGCAAAGAAGATGGCGTTGATGAGCTCGCTCTTGCCGCGGGAAAACTCGGCCACGAAGGCCAGCACCAGCTTGTCGGCGCCCAGGCGCTCACGCAGGCCGGCGAGCAGCGCGGCATCGCTGTCGTCCAGCAGGTCCTGATCGAAGAGTGCCCGACCCAGCTGCGCGACATGCTGCTCCAGCTCCGTGCGCCAAGCCGCCAGCGCGTCCAGGCTTTCCGCAATGGCACTCTTCGCCATGCCGGTCGGCATTTCGGTCAAGGCCTGTGCTTGTGGGCGTAGCTTGTTCATGGCGTTGGGTGAGCAGCCGGCATGCTAGCGCCGCCCCGGGTGCAAGTTAAGCACGCCCGCGCGCAATGAGGGCCGGATGTCACGCCTGCATTGCACGTTACCGACGCTGACAGGTTGCGCAGAAATAGGTCGACCGCTGCGCCTGCACCACGCGCCGAACCAGTGCGCCGCAGCGCCCGCAAGGCTGGCCCGCGCGGCCGTAGACCCCCGCTTGCGACTGGTAGGCACCGCTGGCGCCATGCACATCGGTGAAGTCGCGCAGCGTCGAGCCGCCGAGCTCGAGGGCACGTGCCAGCGTGGCGCGCAAGGCCGCCAGCAGGCGTTCCGCGCGCGGGCGGCTGATGCGGTCGGCGCGCAGCGCGGGGTGAATGCCGGCCTGGAACAGCGCCTCGCAGGCATAGATGTTGCCGGCGCCGACGATGGCCTCACCACCCAGCAACACGGCCTTGATGGGCGAACGCCGCTGCTGCAAAGCGGCGTGAAAGGACCGCGGCGTCAGTGCGGGGTCGAAAGGCTCGGGACCCAGGCGCTGCAGCAAGGCCGCCGCGGGCTCGTCCACCAGCGAAGCCGACCACACCACGGCGCCGAAGCGGCGCGGGTCGTTCAGACGCAGCGTGCCGGCGCTGGTGCAGAGGTCGAAGTGATCGTGCGGGCCCGGCGCCCCCTCCTCCTGCCGCAAGGCCAGCGAGCCCGACATGCCGAGGTGCATCAACAGGCCACCTGTTGCGCCCTCGCCGACTGCGCCTTTCAAGAGAGGCAGCCACAGGTACTTGCCGCGCCGCGTGATCTCGCCCACGTGGTGGCCCACCAGGTCCTGCAGGTCACAGCCCAGCGGCCAGCGCAGCGGTTTGCCCAAGCGCGCACCCAGCACCACGGCACCGCGCATGGGGCCCGCCAGACCGCGCCGTGTGACCTCTACTTCCGGAAGCTCTGGCATGGAACTCATTATGTGAGAATGAATCCAGCCTTCATGGAAACACCGATGCCCTCAAGCCTCCGCCCTGCACAGGCGGCCACCGTCTGGGCATCCGTCCTGATCTGCAGTGCCGGTCTGCTGGCCTTGCCCGCGGCGGCGCAAAGGCCCGCGCTGTCGGCACCTTCCGCGTCGGAACTGGCCGCATCGACACCGCCCGCCAATTCGGCGATGGACGACCGGCTTTTCTACCAGCTGCTGGTCGGAGAAATGGCACTGGGCTCAGGCGATGCCGGCAGTGCCTACGAACTGATGCTCGACGCCGCGCGGCGCACACGCGATGAGGGCCTCTTCCGCCGCAGCGTCGACATCGCCATGCGCAGCCGCGCGGGTGATCAGGCGTTGGCAGCATCGCGCGCCTGGCGCTTGGCGCTGCCCGAATCGGCAGACGCCGCACGCACGCAACTGCAGATCCTGCTGCTGCTGAACCGCCCCGAGGCGCTGGCAGAACCCTTGCGTGCGCTGCTCACGCTCACGCCAACGGGCGAGCGCGGCGAGCTGATCTCGGCGCTGCCGCGATTCCTGCAGCGCGCCGGCGAGCCGCGCACGGTGGTCACGCTGATGGAAGAGGCTTTGAAGCCCTACCGTGACGCCCCGGCCACGCGCGTGGCAGCGCGCGTGGCTCTCGGCCGCGCCTGGCTGCAGGCCGGCGAACCCGAGCGTGCCCTGGCGCTGGCACGTGAAGCCCAGCTGATGGAGCCGCTGGCGCCCGGGCCGGCGCTGCTGGGCATGGAGATGATGGGCAAACAAGCCGGCGCCGAGGATCTGGTGCGCACCTATCTGGCGCAAGACCGGGCCGAGCCGGCGCTGCGGCTGGCCTATGTGCGCATCCTGACCGGCGCTCAGCGCTATGCCGATGCCACCTTGCAGCTGCAGGCCCTGACCCGCCAGCAGCCTGACGAAGCGCAACCCTACCTGTCGCTGGGCGCGCTGCAGCTGGAGATGAAGCAGGTCAAGGAAGGCGAGGCCTCGCTGCTGCGTTATGTGCAGCTGGTGCAACCACAAGTGGCCGCGCGGGCCGCGCAGGGCACCGAATTGCCCGACACGGCCTCGTCCAGCGCCAGCGCTGAAGACGATGACGACGACCGGCCCGCAGGCCCCGAACAGGGCTTGGTGCAGGCCTGGTTGATGTTGGCGCAATCGGCAGAGCAGCGCGGCGATTTCAAGGCTGCCGAAGGCTATCTGGGCCAGATCAGCGACCCGCAACGTGCGCTGGAAGTGCAGACGCGCCGCGCGGCCATCCTGGCCCGGCAGGGCAAGTTCAGCCAGGCGCGTGAACTGATACGGCGCCTGCCGGAGAAGGGCGACGAAGACGCGCGTGCCAAGCTCCTGGCCGAGGCCGGCGTGATGGGCGACGTCAAGCGCTGGCGCGATGCCTACGACGTGCTGGGCACCGCTGCCAAACGTTTCAACGACGATGCCGACCTGCTCTACGAGCAGGCCATGATGGCCGAGAAGCTCGAGCGCCTGGACGACATGGAGCGCCTGCTGCGCCGGGTGATCGCGATCAAGCCCGACAACGCGCACGCGCACAACGCACTGGGCTACTCACTGGCCGATCGGCGCCAACGCCTGCCCGAGGCGAAGCAGCTGGTGCAACGCGCGCTGGAGCTGCTGCCCGGCGACCCGTTCATCACCGACAGCCTGGGCTGGGTGGAGTTCCGCATGGGCAATGGCGCAGAGGCCGTGCGCCTGCTGCGGCTGGCCTACGCCACGCGGCCCGACACAGAAATCGCGGCTCACCTGGGCGAGGTGTTGTGGTCGCTGGGCCAGCGCGATGAGGCGCGCCGCGTTTGGGGTGAAGCCAAAGGCCGTGACGCCAGCAACGATGTCTTGCGCGAGACCCTGGCCCGGCTGCGCGTCGACTTGTGAAGCGCCGCTTCGGCGCCGCGTGTCTGCTGGCCGCGGCAGCCCTGCTCGCGACGGGCTGCGCCAGCACACCACCCGCGCTCGGGCTGCCCATCGCGAGCACGCCCTGGACCACCGGCCGCATGAGCGTGCGCGTTGACGCCAGCGAAGCGCGTGTGGCGCAGAACGTCAGCGCGGCCTTCGAGTTGCGCGGTGATGGGGCCGTGGGTGAACTGCGTCTTTTGTCGCCCCTGGGTACCAGCTTCGCCCACGCCCGCTGGGCGCCTGGCCGGGTGCGGCTGGAGACGCCCGACGGCGAGCGCGCCTTCGAGAGCCTGGACGAGCTGTCTCGTGAGGCCCTGGGCGAAGCGCTGCCACTGGCCGCCCTGCCCGATTGGCTCACCGGCAGGCCCTGGCCGGGCGCCGCGCATGCCACCACCACCGACGGCTTTGAACAACTGGGCTGGCAGGTGCAATTGGCGCGCCGAGCCGAGGGCTTCGTGGAAGCACGCCGCGCGGCAGCGCCTGCCGTGCAGCTGCGCATCAAGCTCGACAACCCTGCCTGAGAGATCGCCGCATTGAGCCTGCACGCCTTGTACGACTTGCCGGCTCCGGCCAAGCTGAACATGTTCTTGCATGTCGTCGGCCGGCGCCCCGATGGCTATCACCTGCTGCAGTCGCCTTTCGTGATGATCGATTGGGCCGACACACTGCATTTCGAGCTGCGCGACGACGGCCGCCTGCAACGCCACGACCTCGGTCCCGCCTTGCCCGCTGACGACCTCTGCCTGCGTGCTGCTCGGGCCTTGCAAGGCGCCAGCGGCGGCACCGCCGGTGCGGACATCCACATCCAGAAACACGTGCCTTGGGGTGCCGGCATGGGCGGCGGCAGTTCCGACGCGGCCACCACGCTGTTGGCGCTGAACCGCTTGTGGGGCTTGAACTGGCCGCGCGCGCGGCTGGCCGAGCTCGGTTTGAAGCTCGGTGCCGACGTGCCGTTTTTCATCGGCGGGCGCAACGCCTTCGTCGAGGGCGTCGGCGAGTTGCTGCGCCCCATGGACTGGCCAGAGCGCTGCTATGCCGTCGTGAAGCCTGCCGCCGCCCTGCCAACTCGAGAAATCTTCGGGCACCCACTGCTCAGGCGCGACACCGAAGCTGTTATAGTTGCGGGCTCTCTTGAGGAGGCACGCGGCAGCGGTGTTTCAGCAGCTTGGGTGCAGCGCTTTGTTGACGGCTACGGCCACAACGACCTGCAACCACCCGCCGAAGACCGCTGCCCCGAAGTGGCGCAAGCAGCTTCGTGGTTGGCAGACCGTCACGGCAACAGCCGAATGACGGGATCTGGCAGCGCAGTCTTTTCAAGGGTCGGCATGGTTGCATCACCCAGGGCAACAGATCCGGCAGCAGGTTTCCAAGGCTTGCCGGCCGGTTGGGTGGGGCGGATGTGCCGCAGTCTGGTTCAGCACCCCTTGGCGGGTTGGACCGGCTGACAAGGTTTTGGGTGGCAGCTCTCGGGCTGCAACCTGTGTAGGGGAGTCGCCAAGTTGGTCAAGGCATCGGATTTTGATTCCGACATGCGAGGGTTCGAGTCCTTCCTCCCCTGCCAAATCTTCTTCTAGCGCCGGCGCGGCTGACACAGCCCGCCGGCGTTTCCCCTGACGGAGAGTCCACCGTGCTGTTCAACACCGTGCTGTTCACCGGCAACGCCAATCCGGTGCTGGCGCAGGAGATCGCCAAGCATCTGGGCGTCGAAGTGGGTGCGGCCTCGGTCGGCCGCTTCTCCGACGGCGAGGTCACCGTCGAGATCCGTCAGAACGTGCGCGCCCGCGATGTCTTCGTGGTGCAGCCCACCTGCGCACCCACGAACGAACACCTGATGGAACTGCTCATCATGGTGGACGCGCTGAAGCGCGCCAGCGCGCGCCGCATCACCGCCGTGATCCCGTATTTCGGCTATGCCCGCCAGGACCGCCGCCCACGCAGTACACGCGTGCCCATCAGTGCCAAGGTGGTGGCCAACCTGCTGGAAACCGTGGGCGTCGAGCGCGTGCTCACGATGGACCTGCACGCCGACCAGATCCAGGGCTTCTTCGACATCCCGGTGGACAACATCTACGCCAGCCCGGTGCTGTTGTCTGACCTGAAGAGCAAGAACTACAAAGATCTGGTCGTCATCAGCCCCGACGTCGGCGGCGTGGTGCGCGCGCGGGCCCTGGCCAAGCAGCTGGGCTGCGATCTGGCCATCATCGACAAGCGGCGGCCCACGGCCAACGTCTCGGAAGTGATGCACGTCATCGGCGAGATCGAAGGCCGCAACTGCGTGATCATGGACGACATGATCGACACCGCCGGCACGCTGGTGAAGGCCGCCGAGGTGCTGAAGGCCCGCGGCGCCAAGAGCGTCTACGCCTACTGCACGCACCCGGTGTTTTCCGGGCCTGCCGTGGACCGCATGGCGGCCTCGCAGATCGACGAAGTCGTCATCACCAACACCATCCCGATGTCGGATGCCGCCAAGGCCTGCGGCAAGATCCGCCAGCTGTCGGTGGCCTTCCTGTTTGCCGAGACCATCCGCCGCATTTCCGATGGCGAGTCGGTCACCTCCCTCTTCGCCGAGCAGAACAACAACTTCTGATTGGCGCAGGCCAGGCTGGCGCGCCGCGCCGGCCTTTTTTCGAAGCGCCTGGTCGCGGGCGCTTCATCCACTTGGAGTCTTTATGAAATTCACAGCTTACGAGCGTACGCTGCAGGGGACCGGAGCGAGCCGCCGCCTGCGCCACGCTGCAACGGTGCCCGGAATCGTTTACGGTGCCGCCACGCCCGCCATGATCGAGCTCGATCACAACGCCCTCTTCTTCGCGCTGAAGAAGGAAGCCTTCCACCGCTCCATCCTCGAGATGGACCTGGCCGGCAAGGTCGAGAAGGTGCTGCTGCGTGACTTCCAGATGCACGCCTTCAAGCCCATCGTGCTGCACATCGACTTCCAGCGTGTCGACGAGACCACCAAGCTGCGCAAGAAGGTGCCCCTGCACTTCAGCGGCGAAGAGAACTCGCCGGCGGTGAAGACCGACAAGTGCCTGGTCAGCCACGTGGCGCTGGAACTCGAGGTTGAGTGCCTGGCCTCGCAGTTGCCCGAGTTCATCCCCATCGACCTGTCGAACCTGACGAAGAACCAGAGCCTGCACGCCAGCGACCTGCAGCTGCCGGCCGGCATCAAGGTCGTCAAGCGCGGCACGCGCAACCCGGTGATCGTTGCCGTGACCACGCCGAAGATCGAAGAAGAAGTCGCGCCGACCGTGGTGGTGGCTGCCGAAAAGGGCAAGGCCGTCAAGGCCAAGAAGAGCGAGAAGCAGAACGCGAAGTAACCCGCCTTTTGGTGGTGCTACGGGGGTGCCCGGCATCCCCCGACGCGGCCTTCACGAGCCCCACTCCGGTGGGGCTTTTTCATGGGCGGCCCTCCCATAATCTCGGGCCATGATTCGATTGTTTGTAGGCCTGGGCAACCCTGGCCCCGAGTACGAAGCCACGCGCCACAACGCCGGGTTCTGGTGGATCGATGCGCTGGCGGCGAAGCTGGGCGCTCGCCTGGTGCCTGAACGCGCGTACCAGGGCCTGGTGGCTCGCGTAAACCGGCCCGGCAGTGAGCCGGTGTGGCTGCTGCAGCCCATGACCTTCATGAACCGCTCCGGGGCCTCGGTCGCGCCGCTGGCGCGTTTCTTCAAGATCGAGCCGAGACAGATCCTGGTCGTGCATGACGAACTCGACGTGCAGCCCGGGCAGGCCAAGCTGAAGTTCAGCGGCAGCTCGGGCGGCCACAACGGGCTGAAAGACATCCACGGCTTGCTGGGCACGCCTGACTACTGGCGGCTGCGCCTGGGCATCGGCCACCCGGGCGTGAAGGCCGAGGTGGTGAACTACGTGCTGAAGAAGCCTTCGGCGGAGCACCGCGAGGCCATCGACAAGGCCATCGAACAATCCCTGGGTGCCAGCGACCTGTTGCTGGCGGGCCAGATGGACAAGGCGTTGGCTGCCATCCACGCCCAGCCGCCGCGGCCCAAACCGCTGCGCAAGCCGCCCGCGGAAACTCTCGTCACCCCGCCTGGAGACACCCCATGAAACACGGCTTGATGTTGCTCACACTGGCCGCGCTGCCTCTTCTCGCCCAGGCACAAACCATCTGGCGCTGCGGGCCGGACGGGCGCAGCTTTTCTGACACGCCCTGCCCGGAAGGCCGCGCGCTGCCGGTGGCCCAGACGCGGCCGAGCCAGGATTTGGCTGAGGCGCGCGCGCTGGCCGACCGCGAAATTCAACTGGCCGAAAGACTGCGGCGCGAACGTCTGCGAGAAGAAGATGCGCAGCGCGGCAACGGGCTGGCGGCCCTGGGGCCGGTGACTTCCGATGCGAAATTCAAAGCCCGGAGCCAGGCGCCGCAGCCGTTGCCGCAGGCAAAGCCGGCGCTGCGCCGGCCTGGGCCTGCAGCAGCGCAAACTTCGCGAGCAGTTGCGCCGGCGTCTCGACGTGCGAAGGGCTGACCGGAATGCAGCTCACCGGGCACACCTGCACGCACTGCGGCTCGTCGAAGTGGCCCACGCATTCGGTGCAGCGCTGCGGGTCGATCTCGTAGATCTCCACGCCCATCGAGATGGCCTGATTCGGACACTCGGGTTCGCAGACGTCGCAATTGATGCATTCGTCGGTGATCCACAGGGCCATGTCGGGTGTCTCGCTCTCGGATTTCAGTCGGTCACGGGTTGCGTGATGCGCTCTTTCAGGCGGCGCAGCACGGACGGTGCCACGAACTTGGAGACATCACCGCCGAGGCTGGCAATCTCACGCACGAAAGTGCCGCTGACGAACTGGTACTGATCGCTGGGTGTCATGAAGACGGTTTCGACGTCGGGCATCAGCTGGCGGTTCATGCCCGCCATCTGGAATTCGTATTCGAAGTCACTGACAGCGCGCAGGCCACGCACCACCACCTTGCCGCCAGCACCGACGACAAAATCACGCAGCAGGCCGCGGAAGGCCGTCACCTCGACATTGGGGTAGGGCGCGGCAATCTCCTGCGCGATCTCCAGCCGTTCGGCAATGGTGAACATGGTGCGCTTGTGGTGGCCGACAGCCACGGCCAGGATCAGACGGTCGAACAGGCTGGAGGCGCGCCGCATCAGATCTTCGTGGCCCAAGGTCATGGGGTCGAAGGTGCCTGGATACACGGCGGTGAGCGGGGCTTTGAGGGTCACGGCGCTTGCCTCCAGGCTGAGGTCGGGTCGAAGTGTCGGGCGCAGCGCCGGCAGTGTAGCGGCGCTCAGAGCGGCGCCTGCCACAACTGCGCGTGCACCGCACCCGCGTGCAGGCTGCGGTGCAACGCCAGACCTGCCGGCGCCTCGTCCAGCGGCGCCCTTCCTTCCAGGTAGACGAAGCCACCCGGCACCACCAAGCGCGCGGCGGCGGCAGCGGCAGCGGCGCCCAGATCTGCATCGAAAGGCGGATCGAGCAGCACCGCCTCGAAGCGTTGCGGCGCGCACCCGGCCATCCAGCGCAGCGCCTCGCTGCGTTCGATCTTCACCGGCTCGGCGCCCAGGCGTTCGCGGCTGCCGCGCAGGCTGGCCACCAGCGCCGTGTCCAGCTCCAGCAGCAGCACCTCGGCGGCGCCCCGCGACGCCGCTTCGAAACCCAAGGCGCCGCTGCCGGCAAAAGCGTCGAGCACGCGCCAGCCGTCCAGGTTCTGGCCGAGCCAGTTGAAGAGCGTCTCGCGCACGCGGTCGGGTGTGGGGCGCAGGCCGGGGCGGTCGGCCACCGGCAGCTTGCGGCCGCGATAGAGGCCGCCGATGAGGCGCACTTCGCCCAGGTGGTGCGTGGCGCGCTTGATGACGGGCCGCGTCGACTTGGGGTCGCGGCCGTGGGC
>JANMMD010000200.1:0-53452 GCA_031372905.1 Betaproteobacteria bacterium | reverse complement strand
CCTCCGGCCCACTGTGGGATATTTGCCGGCTGGACGCGCCAGGCGCTTGCCATCTGCACGCAAGCAACGCAGCATCGGCGCCCGTGGCCCCATCAGCAGTTCCATCGCCCGCCCACCCTCCGGCCGTCGCTTCGGCCTCCGACACCGCCGCGCCCCTGGCGGCTGCCGCGGGCACGATGGCCCCCGAGGCCTACGCACATGCCCGCTTCGTCGACATGTTCCTGGCGCAGAACCGGCGCGCGCAGTTCGGCCTGTTGTTGGCCGCGGGCCTGGTCGCGTGGCTGTGCTGGGGCGCCACCGGTAGCTGGCTGGCCTGGGCCTGGCTGGGCCTGGCCGTCAGCATCACCGGCCTGCGCTACCTGTACACCGAGGCCTGGGTGCGGGCTGCGGCCACGGCCCAGGGCCGCACCCAGCGCATCGTCACGGTGCTGGTGGTCAATGGCCTGCTGATGGCTGCACCGCTGGTGGGTTTCGAGCGGCTGTCGCAGCTCGAACGTGCCGCGCTGTCCATCATCCTGCTGGCCACCGCCACGGCCTCGGTGGCCACCACATCGGGCTTTCGTTCGGTGTTTGTGGCCTACACCGCACCGATGTTGTTGCCGCTGGCGCTGGCCTGGGCGCTGGTAGCGCAGCTGGACGGCAGCGGCGCAGAACTGGGCCTGGCGGGCTTGGTCTTGTTCTTCCAGCTGTTCCTGCTTTCGGTCGGGCAGCAGGCCGCGGCCATGTTCCAGGAGGCCACCCAGTTCCGCTTCGGCGAACAGGCCTTGAACCGCCAGCTGGCGATGGCGCTGGAAGAAGCCGGCGAGGCCAACCGCGCCAAGACGCAGTTCCTGGCCGCGGCCAGCCATGACCTGCGCCAGCCCATCCACAGCATGAACGTGCTGGTGGCCGCCCTGGGCCTGCGCGAGCTGCCGCCCGAGGCGCGCGGCATCGTCGACTTGCTGGGCTCGGTGAACCAGTCGCTGTCGCGGCAACTGGAAACACTGCTCGACATGTCCAAGCTCGACGCCGGTGTCGTCGGTGTCGAACGCAGCCGGCAGGCCCTGGCCCCACTGCTGCAAAGCCACCATGCCGCCACCGCGCCAGTGGCAGCCGAACTGGGCCTGAAGCTGCTGCTCGATCTTGGCCCCGACGCCGCCAGCCTGCATGCCGACACCGACGGCACGCTGCTGCTGCGCGTGCTGAGCAACCTCACCGACAACGCGCTGAAGTTCACGCCATCCGGCGGCACCGTGCGCCTGGCGCTGCGCCGTGAAGGTGAGCTGGCCCTGCTGCAGATCAGCGACACCGGCATCGGCATCCCGGCCGGTGAACAGACGCGCGTATTTCGCGAGTTCTACCAGGTCGGCAATGTCGAACGCGACCGGCTCAAAGGCCTGGGCCTGGGCCTGTCCATCGTGCAGCGCCTGTGCCGGCTGCTCGGCATCGAGCTGGGCTTGACCTCCACGCGCGGTGTCGGCACCGAGGTGAGTCTGCAGCTGCCGCTGTGCGCGGCCAGCACCGAAGCCGGTGCGGCCAGCGCGCCGCCGGGCGCGGCACGCACGGTGGCGCCCGGCCTGCATGTGCTGGTGGTGGACGACGAAGTGCTGGTGCGCCAGAGCATGGCGCTGCTGCTGCAGGGCCTGGGCTGCGTGGTGCGGCTGGCCGACAAGGTGGAAGACGCAGCCGGCCTGGCGGCTGCCGGCCCGGTGGAGCTGGTGCTGTGCGATCTGCGCCTGCGGGGTGGCGATACGGGCCTGGACGCCATCGCCGCCGTGCGCCGCCATCGCCCGGCGGCGCTGGCCGTCCTCATTACAGGTGACACCGCCCCCGATCGCATGCAGGAGGCGCGCGCCGCCGGCATTCCGCTGCTGTACAAACCCGTGCAACTGGAAACCCTGTTGGATGTCCTGCCTGCCTCCCGTCCTGCAGCGGCTTCCGGATAAACACAGTCTCGCGCTCAAGCCGGCCTGCCGAGGCCGGGCGGCAGCGAAGCACTGACGAACAAGAAACACGGGGCGCACACCGGAGGAACGCGCCGATGAAGCCCCTGCCACCGCGCTCACGCGAGCCCCTGGCCCAGACGCTGCTGGCCTACGCCAGCGAGCAGGCCGCAGCCAACATCGTCTACGACGCGGTCATCGTCGGCAGCGGCTACGGTGGCAGCGTGGCGGGCTACCAGCTGTCACGCCACCTCATCCGCGACGCGTGGATCGGCCCACCCCGGCCCCTGCGTGTGCTGGTGCTGGAGCGCGGCCGCGAGTTCCTGCCGGAAGACTTTCCGTCCAAGTTCGGCGAGCTGCCGCGAGAGTTGCGCGTGGGGCGCCAGACCAGCGGCGCCGTGCAGGGCCACAGCGGGCTCTTCGATCTGCGCCTGGGCGACGATGTCAACGTGTTGCTGGCCAACGGGTTGGGCGGCGGCTCGCTGATCAACGCCGGCGTGATGCTCGAGCCCCAGCCCGCAGAGCTCACCGATGCCTTCTTTCAGGGCCAGGTGCGGGCACTGGCGGCCGAAGGCCACTACGAGCGTGCGCGCCGCTGGCTGGGTGCCCGCGTCGAGCGCCAGGGGCAGTGGCAGCACAACGACATCCGCGCCGCAGGCGCCGTGCCGCTGAAGGTGCGCGCGATGGCCGAGATGGTCGACGCGAAAAAGCCACTGCTCTTCGTGCCGCCACTGACGGTGGCGCTCGACCAGGGCCCCAACTTTGCCGGCGAGACGCTGCCGTCCTGCCAGCACTGCGGCGACTGTTTGACCGGCTGCCGGGTCGGCGCGAAGGACTCGCTCGACCGCAATCTGCTGCGGCTGGCGCAGGCCCATGGCGTGCAGTTGGTCACCCGGGCCAGCGTCACCTCGCTGGAGCGGGTGCGCCCGCCCAGACAACACGAGGATGGCCAAGGCGGCCTGTGGTCGCTGCGCGTGGCGCACACCGACCCTGCCCTGCAACTGCGCCAGAACAGCCTGCTGAAGGTGCGCACGCGCCGCGTGATCCTGGCCGCCGGCACGCTGGGCAGCACCGAAATCCTGCTGCGCTCGCGAGAGAACAACCTGCTGTTCTCGCCACGCCTGGGTGAACGTTTCTCGTGCAACGGCGACAACATCGGCGCTGTGCAGGGCCTGCGCGAGCCCGTGAACGGCAGCGCCGACGAAGACCTGCCGCTCGACCGACGCGAGGTGGGGCCCACCATCACCACCTGCCTGCCGCTCGCTGGCCTGAGCCGGGACGGCGCCGCCACCCGCCCTTTCTGGCTGCAGGAATTCAGTGTGCCGGGCGCGCTGAAGCGGCTGTTCGAAGAAACCGTGACCACGGCGCGCACCGTCCGCGACCTGCCGCTGGGTGACTGCGGTGCGCACCACGGCAACCAGGAGGACCCACTGGCCGTGAATGCCGAGGTGATGGGCCGCAGCCTGCTCGTCGGCAGCATCGGCCACGACGACGCCGGCGGCTGCCTGCGCCTGAGCAAGCCGATGCGCGACGACACCTACATCGCCACGATGGGGGCGGTGCGCATCCACTGGCCGCAGGCCCGCGAAGGCACCGATATCGACGACGCGCAGCGCGCCATCGAAAAGCGGGCCGCCGAGCAGCCGGGCCGCACTGCCGTGGCCAACCCGATGTGGCGCCTGTTGCCCGACGGCCTGGCCGAACTGGTGTCGCAACCGCGCGGGCCGGTGCTCACGGTGCACCCGCTGGGCGGCTGCGCGATGGGCGAGAACGCCGAACTCGGCGTGGTCAACGCGCACGGGGTGGTCTTCAACGCGGGGCCGGATGTCTACGCCAAAGACGATGCGGGGCGGCTGCTGGTGGACCCTTGGCAGGGCAGCCTGCGGGTGCTGGACGGCTCCATCGTGCCCTGCTCGCTGGGCGCCAACCCGGCGCTGACGATCGCGGCGCTGGCCTCGCGGGCCACCGATGAGCTGGTGGCTGACATGGTGGCCGAGTCGGTGGGGCCGCCAGCGATGCCCACCGCGGAGTTGCGGCAGGCACCGCGAACCGCTGAAGCGCTGTGCGCGGAGTTTGCCGCGCAGTCGCCACAGCCGCTGCCATTGCCGCCCACCCCTTTGCGCAGGCCACCGCCAACACCGCCTGCGCCCGCAAAGACCTGCATCCGCATCACCGAACGCCTGTCGGGCCCGGTGTACCTGCCCGATGTCGGGCACTTCCAGGTGGAACTGACGCTGGGGTTTGAAGAGCAGGCCGTGGCCCATCTCATCACGCCGCAGCGCAAGCCGATGGGCTTGGAAACTTCATGTTCCCGGCTGCGCCTGTATCCGCTGGATGACTGGACCGACAGGCACCTGCGCGCGCTGGACGACGGCGCACGTGCGCCGTATCTGGCCTTCGAAGCCGAGCTCGAAGGCGAGATGCGCTTCCTGCACCGCGCTGAAACCGGGCGCTGGCAGCGCGTGTGGCACGCCGGCTGGGCCTGGTTCTTCAACCGCGGGCTGCGCGACGGGTACCAGAGCCGGCGCTGCGCTGACGACCCCCGCGCTCCGAGGCCAGCACCGCGCAAGAAACCCGCCCGTGGCGAAGGCGCGCTGTGCAGCGCCGTCAAGATCGCCTCGCGCGCCGGTGAGCAGCGGCGCTTCGACTACACGCTGCGCATCGGCCAGGTGTTCAAAACCAGCGACGGTCTGCCTCGCAGCCTGGGCACCGGCGCCGCCGTCGCAGGCCACAAGTGCATCACCTACAACCGCCGCGCCAACCCCTGGCACCAGCTCACACGCCTGCAGCTCACGGCGTTTCCCGCCGCGGCGCTGGTGCCGGCGCGCGTGCTCAAGCTTGACACCCGCTTCATCGGCCAGCAGCGCGCGCCGCTGCTGCAGATCACCCGCCAGCGCGACCAGGCCGAAGCCTTGGCCGAGCTGCTCAGCTTCGGCCTGTACCTGCTGCGCGTGCTGCTCTCGGTGCACCTGTGGACCTTCCGCAAGCCCGACGCCCTGCGCGTGGCCGAGCGCGAGCGCGAACCGCAACGCCTGCCGGGCGTGATTGCGGGCCTGCCCAAACCCGAGGTCACGAGCCTGGTCGTGGGCAGCTGGCCTGCCGACTCACCGCGCAGCGGCGAGCCGCTGAAGATCAGGCTCACGCGTTACCGCAACACCTGCAGTGCGGCACTGCCACCCCTCGTGTTCATCCACGGCTACAGCGTCAGCGGCAACACCTTCACCCACGCAAGCCTGGGCGCCACCAGCGCGGCGGAATGGTTCTGGCGGCGCGGGCGCGACATCTGGGTGCTGGATCTGCGCACCAGCACCGGCCTGGACAGTGCCACCTGGCCGTGGGCGATGGAAGACGCCGGCATGGTGGACCTGCCCGCCGCGCTGCTGCACGTGCGCAACGCCACCGGCTGCAAGCCCGACGTGTTTGCGCACTGCATCGGCTGCGTGATGCTGTCGATGGCCTTGCTGGGCGACCCTGACGAGATACGCCGTGGCGAGCAGGAGCTGGGCGTGAACACCTTCCTCAGCAACGAGCAGCTCGGCGTGCTGGCGGCCTTCAACGGCCCGGCGCGGGGCGATGGCACGCCGCACCCCACCGTGGGCCGCGTCGTTCTCAGCCAAAAGGGCCCGGTGCTGCGCTACACCGACGACAACCTGATGCGCGCGGCCATCATGCAGTACGTGCGGCGCTGGCTGTTGAACGGCGACTACCAGTTTCGCGCCAGCGCCGACCCCGGCGTGGCCGAGCAGCTGCTCGACCGCCTGCTGTCCAGCCTGCCCTACCCCGACGCGGACTACGACGTCGAGAACCCGCTGCGCCCCTGTGCCCGCACGCCCTGGGTGAGCACGCGCCACCGCATGGACGCGCTGTACGGCCGCGACTTCGACGCCCAGAACATGGAGCCGGCGGTCCTGAATGCCATCGACGACCTCTTCGGCCCCATCAACCTCGACACCGTGTCGCAGACCATCCACTTCGTGCTGCACGACGCCGTCACCAACCAGCGCGGCCGCGGTGAGTTCGTCACGCAGAACCGCCTGCGCGAGCGCTGGGCGGGCATCCGCACACTGTCGATGTCCGGCCCCAACAACGGGCTCGTCGACCCCTACACACAGGTGCTGCTGAAGAACCACCTCGGCTCGGCCGGCGTCGACCACCACGAGCCGCAGCCGCCGCTGCCACAAAGCGGCCACCAGGACGTGCTGATCGGCCGCATGCGGGTGATCACCTTCGACCGCGTGCAGAGGTTCTTCAACGACACCCACACTTCAACCGCATCCCACACTGCCGCCGATTGGGTGGTGAGCGAACCCTGGGTGGGCCCGCGCCTCGTGGCGCCCGGGCAGATCTGCAAGGCGCGCCCGGCAGACGCGGCCGAGGATGTCTGCGCGCCCCGGGTGGCCGCCATGTCTCGCCCTGACCGCGGCGAAAGCCGGCTGTGGCTGGTGCCCGTGGAAAAGCAGACGCCGCCCGGGGCCGCAGAGCGCTGGCAACTCGCCAGCCGCGCAGAAAGCGATTGGTGCGGCGGCCCGCCCGGCCCCAGCGACGCCTGGCTGCAAGCCACGCCGGACTTGTCGTCCGAGTTCGACTGGCTGGCGTTGCTGCTCTACGACCCCGGCGAGATACCGCTGATCCCAGCCGCTTCACGCGCACGCTCGGCCTCTGCCCAGACGCCGGCAACCAGCGGCGACCATCCGGCCGCCCAGGCCGTTGAGGATTGGCTGGCGCGTGCTGCGCCGACCACGGTGGCGCTGACGGTGGTGCGGCGCAAAGACCTGCTGAAGATGCGGCAACGCTATCTCCCGCCCACGGAACAGGCGCACCGCGGTCTGCGCTTTGCGGTGGGCAGCTGCCAATACGCCAGCGGGCTCTTCGACGAGATTCCTGCAGGCGCCTCGCTGTTCGCCTGTTTGAAGGACGAAAGGAAGCTGCCCGACATGGCCCTGTGGATCGGCGACCAGATCTACGCCGATGCCACGGCCGGCCTGCTGGACCCCAAACGCAGCGACGAGCTCTACAAGGTGCCGCATGAACGGGCCCTGCGTCTGCCCGGCATGCGCGCCGTGATGCAGCGCATGCCCACGCACATGCTGCTGGATGACCACGAGCTGCTGGACAACTGGGAACGGCTGCCGCCCGTGCCAACACCGCCCACCGCAGGCAGCGCCCGCACCGCTCTGCAGCGCCCGCAGCTGGGCTCGCCAGCGGCCCAGCGCCGCCGCAGCCAGCTCGACGCCGCCCGAAAGAACGGCCTGCGCGCCTTCCTGAAGTACCAACGCATGGGCGAAACCGCGGCCGTGCGGGGCTCGGCCGACAGCCGCTTTGCCTGCGGTGGCCATGCCTTCCTGCTGCTGGACACGCGCAGCGCGCGGTGGCGCGGCGAGCCCACCGCCCGCCCGCCGGAAGGGGAGCTGCTGAGCGCCCACCAGAAGCGGCTGGTCCAGCATTGGTTCAGGCAGTGCACGGGCCGCGTGAAGTTCATCGCCACGCCATCGGCGCTGCTGCCGCGCCGTGAGCTGACGACGCAACACCCGGCCCACGCAGCGATGAGCGACGCGTGGTGCGGCTTCCCGAATTCTCTGTACTGGTTGCTCGACCTCATGCTCACGCACGAGGTCCGCCAGACGGTCTTCCTGTCCGGCGACGAACACCATGCCTATGTGGCCGAGGCCCAGGTCACGCGTGCCGGCAAGCCGCCGCTGCATCTGGTCTCGGTGCACAGCTCGGCGCTCTATGCGCCCTTCCCGTTTGCCAACGGCCAGCCGGGCGATCTGCGCGGGGCAGAAACCTTCGTCCTCCCCGGCAAGAACGGCGACATCACCGTGACGGTGAAGACTTGGGAGCCCGCCAAGCCGGGCGACGGCGTGTGCATCCTGCAACTCGAGACGGCCTGCAGCCCGCCGCAGCTGCGCGTGGAGTTCATCGGTGCCGACGGCAGCCACCGCGACTGCTGGCAAGGGCCGGTGCGGTGACGCCTCAGCCGAAACGCACGCCGCGCCGCGCCATCAGGTAGACGGCCTCGGTGCGCGAGGCCACCCCCAGCTGGGCGTAGACCTTGTTGAGGTGCTGCTTCACGGTGTCGTCGTCGATGTCCAGCACGCGCGCGATCTGCTTGTTGGACATGCCGCGCGCCACGTGGTCGAGCACCTGCAGGCGACGCGCCGTGAGTTCCGGAAAGGCCTCGGCCAGCCTCTGCATCGGCGGCGCGTGCGGCGCGCTCGCGACCGGTGATGCGGGAGCTGGGGCCGATTCCTGGGGCGTGGGCAGGCTGGCACCCAGCACCGCCGCCGGCAGATAGACGCCGCCGTGGGCGGTGACGGACAAGGCATCCACCAACAAGGCCGGTGACGACTCTTTGGGCACGAAGCCCACCGCGCCGGCCTCGATGGCCAAGCGCACCACGGCCGCACCGCCCTCACCCGAGACCACCACCACACGTGCCATGGGTGCTGCAGCTTTCAAGGCCTGCACGAGTTCAGCGCCGCCGGGTGCGGTACCCAGGTTCCAGTCCAGCAGCACGAGCTCGAAGGCGGTGCCCGCTGCCAGGCTGATTGCCTGGGCACCACTGGTGCAGCACTGCGCTTCCAGCGCGGGCATGGCGGCCTTCAGCAAGAGCTTCAGGCCCTCACCGAATAGTGCGTGGTCGTCGACGATCAGGGCGTTCAAGGCAGATGGGGCAGCGCGGTTGCGGCACCTTAGCACCGCGGCCGGCCCACGCGCCTGCCACCGAAGGCGTGCAACCAAGGTTGTACACCCTTGGGTCGGGCCCGGCCGCCATCGGTTGACTGTTCGCACCGCCGACCGCTTCATAACATTTGCGGACAAAACCGACGGGGGAAAAATCTTGCACAGCCTGACCTTCACCGAGCGCTCATCAGCGCCTTCATTCGACTGGACGAGCACCGCCGCTGCGGGCTCTGCCCACGGCGAGCACAAGCCCGCGCCCGTGGCCCGGCCCACTTCGCCGTCCGCGCCCTTCGCACCGCTGGACGCCATGCCGCTGGTGATGGCCGGCGTGGAGTGCTTGGGCCACGGCCTGGCCGTCTTCGATGCGAACGCGCGCCTGCACTACGCCAATGGCGCCGCGCAGGCCTTGCTGCGGCAACTGGGATGGGAGGCCGCTGAGCCCGGCGCGCCCTGCCCCCTGCCCGCCCGCTGGCTGGAAGCGCTGGTCAAGGTGTGCAGCAAGGGCCGACGTGAGCTGGCGGCGCTGCCCCGGGGCGAGCCCCGCGGGCATGCGGCGATGGTGCCCATCCACAGCGACGGCCAGCCCCTGGCCTTCGTGATCTTCAGCCGCGAAGAGCTGTGCGGCGCGGTCGAACTGGAGCTTTTCGCCTTGCGCCACGGCATGACGCTGGCCGAAGGCGAGGTGCTGCGCCAGCTCTGCCACGGCATGGCCGCCGCGGCCATCGCGCGCAGCCGTCAGGTGTCGGTGTCGACCGTGCTTTCGCAGATCAGCGCCATTCGCCAGAAGACCGCGTGCCGCACGGTGCGCCAGCTGCTGCACGCGCTGTCACGCATGCCACAACTGCGCGCCGCGGCCTGATGCGGCGGGCTGGGCGCATCCAGCGCAGCGATGCGTCCGCCGACGTGCGGCGGACGAAAAAAAGCCCCGGCTCGCCGGGGCTTTCTTCTCGCAGCGAGTTGCCGCGTTCCGTGAGTTTCAGCCGCGACGGCGACGGGCCATGAAACCCAAGGCGCCCAGGCCAGCCAGCATCATGGCGTAAGTGCCTGGTTCAGGCACGGCCGTGGCGAGCACCAGGTTGTCGACGCTGGGCCACAGGAAGCCGGTGGTCGGCTGCACCGACGTCAGCGTTGCCGAGATCAGGCCGGTGGTCGACACGAAGCCGAGGAAGCCCGTGTCCGTGGCGCTGGCGATGGTCTGCGTCACGGTGCCGCTGGCATCGGTGGCCGTCAGCGTGACGCCGCCTGCGGCAAACAGACCGCTGATGTTGCTACCAAAGAAATTTCCGCCCAACGCGGCCACGCCGGTCGAGAAACCCGCAAAGCTCACGAAGTCGGTTGCCGTGTTGGTCGACAGGAATGGATTGGCTGTGGTGCCGCCACCGAAGAACCCGGTACCTGCAGCGCCGCCTGGTGCCAGCGTTGAAGCCGTGTAGGTGTAGGCGCCGGCAGTGCGCGTGGCCGGCGAGGGCGTCGTGCCCGTGATGCTGAAGCCTGCGAAGGTGTCGGTGCCCGGGTTGGCCGTGGCGGCGGTGAACGAAGCCAGCGTGGTGTAGACAGTGATGGTCGCCTGCGCGGCGCCAGCCGTGGCAAGCAATGCGGCCAAGGCCAGCGGCTTGAGCAGCGAAATCTTCGAAAACATGAGAGCCCCTTTTTTTGAGTGATGCCAAGCGGTACGACGACCGACATGGACAAACTTTCAACCGGGGTCAGTCTGTTCGGGCGAGGTACTGCGCACAACCCCCGACTTGAGTGTGGGGAAGCCCTCCCGGGCGCCTCAAGGCTGCAGGCTGCGCAGCTGGATGCTCTCTGCCGGCGGCAGGCTGTTGGAAAACGCTCGCGCGGCCTCGCGCCCGACCCCGCGCGCGGCGGGCGAGTGCAGTTCACCCTGCACTTCCACGGCAGAGCCCGACGGCGCCAGGTGACCCAGGGCCGCGTAAGCCGCGGCCAGGGCTTCATCTTCGTGACCGGGGGGCTGCGGCGGCACATCGGCCTCTTCGGGCAGGTGGTCCATCACCGCCGCCGTGCAGTAGGCGTCCGCCTCGGCTTCGGGGTTGCGATGTTCGCGGTCGATGATGGCCACCGCCATCTTCGAGCGCAAGCTGGCCAGGCCCAGCGGCGACCAGTTGGTCACCAGCCCTTCCAGCTGCAGCAGCGCCTTCTCCAGCACGTCCAGCGGCAGCTTGTGCAGCGCCTTCAGGCCGCGCTTCCCAATGGCGTGCTCAACGAAGACCAGATGCTTCAAGGCCTGGCGTGTCTCGGGCAGCTCGTCCAGCAACCCGGCGAGCTGTTCGCGCATCAACTGCAGCTCTTGCGTCTCGCGCTTCGCGGCTTCCTGTTCCCGCGACTGGCGCTTGCTGGCTTTGGGCGCCTGGGCTTGCAACACCACTTTCACGCCACTGGGGTCGCGCTTGAGTTCGATGTCGTTGCGGAAGAAGGCCACCACGCCCTTGCCCAGGGTCCTGAGCAGGCCGATGACAGAAAACTTCTTGGTCGCTGGGCGGCTTGCGGTCATGACGGGTAGGGGGCGATGGCGGACGTAGGTCGCGGCGGCAAAGCGGCGGGACAGGCGGCCTGTGCAATTTCGGATACCCGAGTATTCGGACTGCCCGCCAAGCGGCTTGAGCCGGGTGTGTGAGCAAAGGCATCCACGTGTACGACCCGCAACACGGCCTCGCGGCCGCGCGGCCGTGCGTCAGCCGACGCAGGTGCGGTTCTTGCCCGTGCGCTTGGCCTCGTAAAGCGCCACATCGGCGCGTTCCAACGCGGCCTGCAAGCCTTCGCCCGGGCGCCAGGCGGTGACACCACCGGAGAAGGTGACGAAGACTTCGCGCCCTTCATGCAGGAACAGCGCTTCACTGAGGCTGCGCTGCAGCCGCGTCATCACTTGCTGGGCCTCGGCCACCGGCAGGCCGGGCAACAGCACGACGAACTCCTCGCCCCCGAAGCGCGCCAGGTGGTCGACAGGACGCAGGCGTTCGCGCACCGCGGCGGCCAGCGTCTTTAGTGCGGTGTCGCCAGCGGCATGGCCCAGGTTGTCGTTGAGCTTCTTGAAGTTGTCGATGTCGATCAGGCCCACGGCCAGCGCAGCGGCCGCCTCGCGCTCGCAACGCGCACGCTCGACCTCGAAAGCCTGGTCCAGGCCGCGCCGGTTGGCCACCTGCGTGAGCGCGTCGGTCGACACCTCGTCCGACAAGCGGCGCAACTCACCTTCCAGCTCACGCACACGGCTCTCCAGCGCGCCAGCGCTGGCTTGGTCGGACAGCAGTTTTTGCTGTGACCGGCCCACCGCCGCCTGAACAGACCGCGTGTCGTGCAGCAGAGCCTTGACGACCTCGGCCAGGCTCTCGAGCGTGGCCGCGCCTTCTATGGCCTCGGCATGCTGCGCGGTGGCGGTCTGGAAGCGTCCGGCATGGTCGCCGAGCACGCCGACCTCGATCACCATGTCGTGGATGAGCTGCTTCAGCGTCTCGCGGGCGGTCTGGCGCTCGCCGCGCACGCGCTGTTGCTGGCGGCGTGTTTCCGCCAGCAACGCGCTGGCGGCGCGCACGCCGCGCACGCTGGGGGTCTGGTCCGGGGCCAGCGTGTCCTGCAGCGCCTCACACTGACCGCGGGCCCAGCTCTCGTCTTCAGCCAGTTCCACCAGCCCGGCCGAAAGCTCGCGGCACAGCGCCGAAAGCTCATCCACCAGATGGTGGCGATGCTGGAAGAGGCGCCGCGCCTGCGCGCAGACGGCATCCACGGCAGCGGCGCGCTCGGGGGTCGGGCCCTCGATGGACAGGGCGTCGGCCAGGGCGCCCAGCTGATCGGCCAGCGCAGCAGCTTGCGGCAGGGCCGGCGGCAGCGCTGCACCCAGACCGGCCTGCAGGCTGCCCAGCACCGGGCGCCAGGCTGCTGCCGGCAGATCGGTGGGCCCAGGCGCGGCCGACGCCGCCAGCGCTTCGGCTTCTGCGCCTGTCTGCGTGGGGTCGGCAGGGTCGTCGGTTTCCCAGGCCGTCATCAGCGACTGCAGGCGTTGCTGCAAACGCTGCGCGTCGCTGCGGCTGCCATCGAAAACCCGCTTCAGGCTTTCCTTGCGCCGCGCGCTGCTCCACTGTTTGCCACCACGCTCCAGATTGCGCACCAGTCGCTCGGCCATCGTGGCCCACGCTTGGCCGCACGTGCGCAGTTCTTCGCGAGCCTCTTCACGCGCTTCTTCACGCGCCTCTTCACGCGCTTCCTGTACGCCCTCTCGGGCCGACGGCACGGCGACAGGTGGCACTGGCTGGCCGGCCTCTTCCGCCTGTTCCGCGTAAGCGCGGGCGTAGTTCTCGGGCGTGGGCTCCTGCTGCGCCTGGGCGAGGCGGCGCAAGGCTCCCTTGGCCAAGCTTGCAGCGCTCGGGCTGTTGTCCGCAGGCACAGCGTTCAGCGCAGCAGGCGGGCGCTGGTGGCGCGGCCCAGATCCTGGTCGCCGTCACCATCGGCAGCGCTGCCGATCCAGGGCGCCTTGCGCGGCAGCACCGTGCGCTCCAGCCACTCCTGCAGTTCGGCGGGCGCCACCGGCTTGCAGAACAAGTAACCCTGCATGTGGCCGCAACCCAGGCGGTGCAGCACCTCCATCTGGCGCAGCGTTTCCACGCCTTCGGCGACCACGCGCAGGCCCAGCGAGCGCGCCAGCGCGATGATGGCGGTGACCACCGCGCTGCTCTGCGGCGTGATGCCGAGTTCGCGCGTGAAGCGGATGTCGATCTTGAGTTCGCTGATGGGCAGCGTGGTGAGATAGGCCAGGCTCGAATAGCCGGTGCCGAAGTCGTCGATGGAGATCTCGACACCGATCTCGTTGAGCCTGTGCAGCGTGGGAATCACGTTCTGCAGGTCCTTCATCAGGCTGTTTTCGGTGATCTCCAGCATGATTACGCGGTGCGGCACGTTCACTGAGGTGACGCACTGGTGGATGTGCTCGACCAGATCACTGCGTTCGAACAGTCGGCTGGGCAGGTTGACGGCGATGGACTCCGCAAAGCCCATGCTCTGCTGCCACAGCCGCGCCTGCTTTGCCGCCTCGCGCAAGGCCCATTCCGACAGCGGCACGATGAGCCCGGTTTCTTCGGCCAGCGGGATGAAATCCCCCGGCGACACCAGCTTGCCGCCGCGCTGCCAGCGCATCAGGGCCTCGACGCCCACCATCTTGGCGGCGCGCACGTCCACCTTGGGCTGGTAGTGCAACACGAGCTCATCACGTTCGATGGCGCGGTGCAAGGCGGTTTCCAGCTCCAGCTTCTCGCGGCCCAGGCCGGCGAGCTGTGGGCTGTAGATCGCGCTGGCATTCTTGCCCTGCGCCTTCACCGAGTACATCGCCACGTCGCTGTTGCGCAGCAGGTCGACGACCGTGTTGCCATCACGCGGGAAGATGGCCACGCCGACGCTGGCGGTGACGAAACATTCCTGGCCCGAGACGAAGATGGCCTCGCGCAGCGATTCGAGAATGCGTTGCGCCACCCGTTCGGCATCGGCATCGGTGACGATCTCTGGCAGCAGCGCCACGAACTCGTCGCCACCCAGGCGGCCCACGGCCTCCAGCGCGCGGTGCGAGCGTGCGCCCGCGGCCTCGATCTGGCCTTCCATCACCTGGTCGCTGTGGCGCACGCAGGCACGCAGGCGGCGGCCCACTTCCACCAGCAGTTCATCACCCGCACCGTGGCCCAGGGTGTCGTTGATGATCTTGAAGCGGTCGAGGTCGATGAGCAGCAGCGCGCACTGGTGGTTCATGCGTCGCGCCTGTTCCAGCGCGCGTTCGGCGCGCCAGATCAGCTGGCGGCGGTTGGGCAGGCCCGTCAGCGCGTCGAAGTTGGCCAGCTGGCGGATCTTGTCTTCGGCGGCGCGGCGGTCGGTCACGTCCTGCACGATGCCGCTGTAACCCACGCCATGGCCGTGTTCGTTGAACTCGGGCTCGGCTTCGACGTGGATGATGCGCTGGCGGCCATCGAACAGCACGATGGGCACGTCGGTGGCCAGCACGGAGGCGTGGCGCATGGCCTCGTGCAGCTGGCGCAGGAAGGCGCGGCGGTCGTCCTGCGGCACCATGCGCAGCAGCACGCGCAGCGTCACGCGCTCGTGCGGGCCGAAGCCGAAGACGCGCAGCGCTTCCGGCGACATCAACAGGCCGCTGGGCTCCCCGGCACGCTCTTGTTTGCGCCAGTCGAAGCTGCCCATGCGCGCCAGGTCCTGCGCACGGGCCAGCTTGGCGCGGTTGCGCTCAAGCTCGATGCGGGTGCGCGAGGCGCGCAGCAGGTAGTGCAGGCGCCCGGCGAGCAGGCTCCACTGCGTGGCCTTGACGAAGAAGTCGGTGGCGCCGGCCTGGTAGGCGCGGGTGATGGAGGCGTCGTCTTCCAGCCCGGTGAGCATCAGCACCGGCACGTTCTCGAAACCCGGCGTGCGCCGCAGCCGGCGGCAGGTATCGAAGCCGTCCAGGCCCGGCATCATGGCGTCGAGCACGATGATGTCGGGCGTCCAGTTGCGCAGCAGTTCCAGCGCCTGTTCACCGCCGCTGGCCTCGACGAGGTTGAAGCCACGCTCGCGCAAGGCCAGCGCTGTCAACAGCAGGTTGACCTCGTCGTCGTCAACCAGCAAGACCTCGGGTTGGGCCGTGTGGCTGGCGTCGGCATAGGGATGCGGGGAGCTCATCGGCACGGTGGCTTTCAGTGATGCAGCATAGCCTTAACCGTGTCCAGGGCGTCCCCGCCGGCGCGCAGCAAACGTTCGATGTCCGCCTGCAGGGAACCGGCCTCGCCGGAGCGCAGGCGGCGTTCGACGTCAGCACAGGCTTGCGAGAGCGCCACGGCGCCCACGCTGGCCGAGCTCGACTTCAAGGTATGCGCCACGCTGGCCACAACGCTGGCGTCCCCGACCTCGCGTTCGGCGGCGAGTTGCGCCAACATCCTCGCGAGCGAGGTCTCGAAGGCGGTCAGTACGCGCTGCAGCACGCCGTGGCGGCCGTCGGGGTCGAGTTCGCGCAAGCGCTCTAGGGCCACCGCGTCGAAGCTTGTCGGTTCCGGCGCAGGGGCCGGGCCGGTAGGTGTCTCGGGGCTCATGGGAGGCAGGTCGCTGGTCGTTCAGGAAAGTGGAAGAACGTGGCGCGTGCCACAAAGCAGGCCTGGCGCATGCAGCGCATGACCTGAGGTTTCGGCAGCGCAGGTCTGAACTTGAGCCGACCGGCGCACGCCGCTCCGTACAATTCGCGCCATGCTTGTATCGTGCCACGGCCGACGACCCCGAGCCGCCGTCCGTGCCGTGTTTCGGCCCTCTGCGGCGCTGAGTTGCGCTTTGCTGCTGGTGGGTTGTGGTGCTGGCAACACCGCGGAAACGGCCTCGGCCGCAGTCTGGGGCGTGCTGCTGCTGGTGGCGCTGGCCGCGGCTGGAAGCGCCTATCTGCTCGGCGCCACACGCAGCCGCGTGGCCGGCGAAGCCGCCTTGCGCGCCGCCCGTGCCGAGGCGCTGCAGCAGGCCCAGCTGCAGGATGGCACACCCTGGCTGAGCGATGCCCAGCACCAGCTGACTGCGTGGAGAGGCGCCAGCGATGCGGCGGCTCAGGCCTTGTTCAGCCAGCCGGCGTTGCGCTCCCGATTGCTGGCCCAGCGCAGTTTCATGGAGCAGCGCGTGGAGCTGCCTGAGGCCTTGGAAGACAGCCGCAGTTGGCTGCTGCGCGGCGTGCCGCGGCATGACGACCTGGGCGCTTTCTGCGGTTTTGTCGGCATCGCGCGGCCGCTGCAGGCCAGTGACGAGGCGCAGACCCATGCCGCGGCACTGGCGCCGCTGCTGGCGCTGCAGCCCGGCCCGGCGATGTTGGCCCTGGACACCGGCAACGGCTGGGCCCTGCACCAGTGCAATGACGCCGCGCGCGCAGCCTGGCCGAAGCTGGCCACGGGAATGGCCCTGCCGGCGGCACTGGACGGGCTTCCCCCGGCGGTGGCCCTGGCTTTCACCGCCGAGGGTACGGCGCCTGCAGCGGCGCCAGAGGCCGAGCAGGACGGCTGGCGCCTGCAGGCCGTGGCTGGGCTGCCCGCGGGCAGGCGCGGGCTGGTGCTGCTGAAGCTGCCGGCGCCAACGCCTGAAGGCATGGGCCCCGACACCGCGGCCGAGGCCGAGGCCAACGCCCGTGCCGCCACCGAAAGCGAGACCGAGAACGCGAACTTCAGCTTCACCGTCTCGCACGACCTGCGCGCGCCCATCCGCGTCGTCGAAGGCTTCACGCGCATCGTCAAGGAGGACTACGGCCGCCTGCTCGACCGCGTCGGCAACGACCACCTCGATCGCGTGCTGGGCGCTGCGGCACGCATGAACCTGATGATCGACGCACTGTTGACGCTGGCTCGCCTGAGCTCACAGCCGCTGGCTCGCCAGCCCGTGAACCTGTCGCAGTTGGCGGCCTATGTGATGGACGACTTGCGCCGCGCCGCGCCCGAGCGCGACGTCGAGGTCGAGATCGAGCCCGGCTTGTCCACCCAGGGCGACCCGACGCTGTTGCGCCTGGTGCTGGAGAACCTGCTCGGCAACGCCTGGAAATACAGCGGCCGCACGCCCCGAGCGCAGATCTCCCTGCTCACCGTGCCGCACGGCAACCGCCTGGCCTATGTCGTGCGTGACAACGGCGCCGGTTTCGACATGCGCTCGTCCGAGCGCCTGTTCAGCCTCTTCCAGCGCCTGCACAGCGCCAGTGAATTCCCGGGCCACGGCGTCGGCCTGGCCTCGGTGCGGCGCATCGTGCGCCGGCATGGCGGCGATATCTGGGCCGAAGCCGAGCCCGGACGAGGCGCGGCGTTCTACTTCACGCTGGCCGGCTGAAGCGCTCGGCTTGCACGGCGCTCACAGCGCCGAACGCGCCAGTTCTTCAACCGCCACCAGCAGGCGTTCGGCCTGGGCCGCGACACTCAGCTTCTGATCGGCAGCCAGGCGCTGCAGGCGTTGCCAGGCGCCATCGCGGGACAGCGAGTAACGGTGCATCAGCACGCCCACGGCCAGCGGCACGGGGTCGGCAATGGCTGGCGCAATGGCCAGCGCGGGCCGCGGCGCGGCAGCGCCTGCCGTCGCTTCGGCCGCGGGCGCTGTCACAGAGCCCGCTGTGGCAGCAGGCGCCGCGTCGCGTCCGCGCACGCGCGCAAAGGCCGCCGCCACCGCCGGCACGATCTGGCCCACGTCCAGCGGCTTGATCAGGTAATCCAGGGCGCCCAGCGACTGCACCTGCTTGCGCGTGGCTTCGTCGGCGAAGGCCGAAAGAAACATGAACGGGATGCCGTAGGCGTCGCGCAAGGTCTCGGCGACATCAAAGCCGCTCTTGCCTTCCATGCGAATGTCGAGCAAGGCCAGCGCCGGGCGGTGTTCACGCGCCAGCAGGATGGCGTCGTCGCCATTGTCGGCATCGATGACCTCGTAGCCAGCCTCGGCCAGGCCATAGGTGACGGTGGCGAGCACCAGCCGGTCGTCGTCGACGACGAGGATCTTGCCGCGGCTGGCCAGCGCTGTGCTCATCTCTGCATTGTGGCCCACGGCAGGCGCGCCGCAGCCACGCGCACTACGGCATTTGCACGCTGGGCGGCCGCAGCTCCAGCCGTGCCACCACTTCATCGCCCTCTTGCACCAGCGCCAGCGTTGCGCTGCGGCGCGGCAACAAGGCCCGAACCAGACCCAGGCCCGAGACCACACTGCGGCGTTGGTTCAGATCGAAGTCAGGCGCCAGCCTGGCCGGGCTGGCAATGGCGATGTGCAGGTTGTCGCCCTGCACTGCCAGTTCGCAGCGCACCTCGCCGCCCTGGCCATGCTTGACGGCGTTCGTCAGCAGCTCGTTCAGGGTCAAGGCCACCGGGATGGACTCGGCCTCGGGCAGCAGATGCGGCACTTCGCCAGCCACCTCCACCGCAATGGCATGCCCGAAGGTGCGCTGCACCGAGGCCGCGATCGCGCGCAGCAGGCTGGCCATCACGAGCGGCCCGCTGGCGCCCACCTGCAGGCCGTAGACCTGCGCGATGGCCTGCACCTGGCCCACGGCCTCGTTCAGGATCTCGGCGAGTTCCGGCCGCTGCACGGCGTTCTGTTTCAGCAGCCCCGCCACGCCCTGCAGGTTGTTCTTGATGCGGTGGTGCACTTCGCGCACCAGCACCTCGCGCTGCGCGATGGCGGCTTGCAGGCGCGCACGCTCGGCCGCGCGCTGCTCGGTCACATCGCTGGCCACCAGCAGCAGCTGGGTATCCGGATCTTCCTCGCCGCTGGCTGCGCTGCCCTGCAGCGTCGTGATGCGGCAGTCCCACACGCGCGCCGTGGCCTCGCCGCTGGCGTGTTCTTCCAGCGCCTCGCGCCATTCGTGCTGCGAAGTGGCCCCTGCCACCGTGGCAGCCTCCAGCCACCCACGCAGGGTGGTGGCCAAGGCGGGCCCGGTGCAGGCTTCCAGCGGCGCGCCCTGCAGCCCCGCGATGGGTCGGCCGAAAAAGCTGGCCGCCGTCTGGTTGATCTGCTGCACCACCAGGCTGCGCGCGTCGAAAAGTGCGATGGCCAGCGGCGCGGTTTCGATGACGCGCTGCAGCGAGGCCTGGGCCTGCGCGATGTGCACCTCGGCCTGGCGGCGGCGTTCGATGTCGAGCAGCGCGATGGTCATTTCACGGCCGCCACCCGGCGCACCGCCCTGCCCTGCGCCTTGTCCTCCGCCACTGGGCACCGCGTTGCCCACGACCCAGAACTCACGCCCGTCGCGCGCCTTCAGCCGGCATTCGAAGGTGTCGCTCTGGCCATCGGCCAGGCTCTGCAGCCGGTCGAGCTGGCGCAGCGGGTGGTCGGGCTCGGGCGTGGCCACGATGCTGATGGGTTCGCCGACGAAATCGGCCAGCTCGCCCGCGAACATGCGCCGCGCCGAGCGGTTCATCCACTGGATGCCGGCGTCGTTGACGGTGACGATGCCCACCAGCACCGAGTTCAGCACCGCGCGCGTGCGCTCGGCCTGGCCAGCCAGGGTCTCGCGGCTGCGCCGGCGTTCGTCGATGTCGATGAAGCTGCAGATCACGGCCGATTCCGGCGCGTCCGGGTCCACCGGGCGCACGGCCACCTGCACCCAGAGCAGGCTGCCGTCACGCCGGCGCAGCCTGCGTTCGCCGCTGTAGCGGCCCTGCTCGCGCAGGGCCTGCGCGATCCTGGCCTCGAACTCAACGCACTCGCGTGTGTTTTCGTAGAGCTCGGCGGCATCCAACGTGCCCAGCTCGGGGCTGGCCCAGCCCGTCAGCGCGGCCATCGCCTGGTTGGCGCGCTCGATGCGTGCACCACGCTGATAGACGATACCCACCTCCGACAGGCTGAACATCAGCTCGCGGTCACGCAGCAGGCGTTCCAGCTCCGCCTGCTGATGCTTCAGGCGCGTGATGTCGGTGAGCACGGCCACGGCCTCGGACTGTTCGCCTTCGGCCTTGCGCACCGAGAGCGAATACCAGTGCGGTGGCGCGTCGCCCATCGCCAGCGGCAGCTCGGCCTCGAAGGGCTGGCCGTCTTCCAGGCGCGCGAGTGCCGCCACCGCCTCACCCGCGCCCTGCAAGGCGCCCATGCTGCGCGCGAAGATCTCTTCCAGCGTGGCACCGGCAGCGGCACCGGCTTCGAAGCCCAGCATGCGTTCGAAGCGGCGGTTGCAGCGCACCAGCACCGGCCCGCGCAGGTAGGCGATGCCGGCGGTGGAGCTGTCGAGGATGGTGGTGAGCTCGCGCAGCAGCTCGTCGTTGCGGCGCTGGGCGCGCTCCTGGTCGGTGACGTCCAGCGTCACCACCGACGTGGTCACGCGCCCGCCGGCCAGCGCACCGGGCTCCACCCGGGTGAGCAGCCAACGAGCGCCGAGTTCGGGGTGGCGCACCGCGTAGCGCACCTCCGTGCGCTCGCCGCTGCGCAAGGCGCGCTGCAGGCGTTCGTACTCGGGCAGCGACGAAGGCTCCACCAGTTCGCGGTGGATGCCCATCAGCGCGCTGGAGTTGGTGGCCGCCGGCTTGTTGTCGGCGCGGCTGGCGCCTGCGGCACTCGCGCCAGTTCCCGCGCTGGGGCCTGAGCCAGCGCCGGCAGTGCGACGCGGCTCGGGGGCCAGCCAGCCGCGCGCGGGGTCGTAGGTGGCCACGCCGATGCTGGCGGTGTCCATCAGCATGCCCATTTCCAGCTGGGCCAGGTCGCGCGCGTCCTCGGCGCTGCGGTCTTGCACCACGGCCATCACGCGGCGGCCGCCGGTGTCGGTGGCATGGCACACCAGGCGTGCGCTGAGGCGGCGCCGCCGGCCACCGGCCAGGGCCACCAGACCCTGTGTTTCCAGCGCCGCGCCACCGGCCGCAAGGGCCGGCGCCAGCCCGCCGGCCTGCCAGCCCAGCAAGGCCTGCAGCGCGGGCTCGGCCTGGGCCAGCTCGTCGGGCACGCGCTCGACCAGCGCTTCCAGCGCGGCATTGCAGCGCACGATGAGACCGCTGTCGTCGTAGACCAGCATGCCGGTGCCGCTGAGCTCGAACCATTGCGCCAGTTCGTCTTGCGCGCGACGCGCCTGCTCGCGCGCCGCCACCTCGGCCGTGACCTCGTGCCACAGCGTCAGCCAGTAGACGCCGCCACGGCCGTCGGTGATGCGGCTGGTGGCGCAGCTGCACCAGCGCTCGCGGCCCTGCGCGTCAAGCAAGCGGCGTTGCAGTGCCGGCATCGCCAGGCCACCGGCGGCCACCGCAGCGAGCTCGTGGCGCTCGGCCTGGCTGGCCTGCTGCTGCTCGGGGGCTTCCAGCTGCACCGGGTCGCTGCCGAGCAAGGCAGCGCGCGTGCGGCCGGCCAGCAGCGCAAACGCGTTGTTCAGGTCGACGATGCGAAAGTCCGCGCCCTGCAGCGTCGCCGCCGCGGGCAGCACAGCCAGGGACGGCAGCTGCGTCAGCGCGCGGCTGGGCAGCGCGGGCGCCGCCCGCAGGCCAGGCGCGCCAGGCGTGCCGGGATAGGTGGGTTTAGCCGTCAAGCTGCCGCGCCCCGCGCAGCGCCACCAGCACCGCGCGGTTCACGGTGGCCGGCCCGAGCAGCAGGGCCTCGGCGCGCTCGCGCGTGTCGTAGATCGACTCCTGCTCCATCGCGCGCACCAGCTCGAGGTAGGGCTGGTAAGGCCCACCCTCGCCGCGCAAGGCCTGTGCCACACGGTCGGGCACGGGCACGCTGGGCAGCAGCTCGGCAAAGGGCTGCTGCAGCAGGCGGTCGAGCAGCGAGAACACGCCACAGATGAACATCTCGCCGCGCATCTCGGCGTCACCCTGCTGGCGGCCCAGCTCTTCCATCAGCAGGCCACGGCGCACCGCGGCATACATCACGGGCGTGGCGTTCACGCCCTTGGCCGAAGAAGCCAGCAACAGCGCCAGCCAGCGCTTCAGCCGCTGGTAACCCAGCATCATCAAGGCATGCCCGAAGGAGTTGATCTCCACGCTCAGGCCAAAGGCCGGCGAGTTGAGGTAACGCATCAGCTTGAAGGCCAGCGCCGGGTCGCGCTTGAGCACGGCCTCCAGCTCGGCCACCGGCCGTTCACGCTCCACGCCACTGATCAGCGTCATCACCGTGTTCACGTCGCTGGGCATGCTGCCACGCGCCGAAGGCTTGGGCGGCTCATCGTCCATCGGCCAGCCCAGCACCGCCACGGCGCCGCGCCGGAACGCGGCTTCAACGTCCTCGCTCGTGCGCGCGCCGGCCTGAACGGTGGTGATCTTGCGCATCGCAGCCGCTTCCGGCGAGGCCTCGCCGCTTCGGCGGTCCTCGCCCATCTCGACGATGGAATGGCTGAACAAGCCCAGCACCTCGGGCGGCAACGGCTGTAGCGGCCGGCCCTTGATCATCAACAGATTGCCGGCCTCGTGCAGCCGGCGCAACTGCGCGGCAAACGCCGTGTCGCTGGCCATGAAAGCGGGCACCTCGAGCATGAACTGCGTGGCCGGGCTGGCTCCCAGCACCGCCCGCAGCAGGCCTTCGCCAGCGAGGTTCAGCGTCACAGGCGGGCGAACGCCGGGCGCGCGCGCGCCCTGGGCAGCGTGGTCCAGCGGGCGCAACGACAGCTTCAGGGGCTCGTTGGCCGCCGCCTCGGCGGCGGGCCACACCTCTTGCAGCGCGGCCAACAGGGCCTGGCCATCCGGCGCAGCGTCGGGGCGGTCGGGGAACACCGTCAGCCGGGTCGCCACCACCTCGCGCTGGCGGTTGATCATGGGCGTGTAGCTCAGCGCCACCTGCGCCAGCACGGGGTGGTCTTGCATCTCGGTCATACGCCTTGCATCGCCTTGCAGAGTGGCCCGCAGGCTCAGGCGTTGAGGTAATCGAAAAGAGACAAGCGCTGCACCATCGAGTAGGTCTTCAGCGCCGCATCGTAGCCTGTCTGCTTGCTCTGGAAATCCGAGATTGCGCTGACCAGGTCCAGGTCCTCGGCGTTCGAGCGGTCGCGCTGGGCGTCGATCTGGCGCTGGCCCAGGCGGCTCTCGATGCCGTCGGCGCGGTTCAGCGCCTCGCCGGCGCGGGCGCGCCATCCCGACAGGTTGCCCTGCACGACGCCGAACTGCGAGATGGCATTGCTCACCGTCAGCGCCACGTCGCTGCTGCTGCGGCCCGGCGTCATCAGCTCGCTGATGGCCGTGTCCATCGCGTCGAAGACGCTCACCGTGCTGCCGGGGTTGGCCGGGTCGGGTGCGCGCAGGAAGACCGCAGCGCCGTCCACCGAAAGCGGCGTTGTCTCGCCGGCTGCGGCATTCAGCTGCCCGGGCGAGCCGTCGTAGACCACGCCGCCAGGCGCGTCGCGCAGCGGCGCGACGTCGCTGCCCTGCCCGCCAAAGAGATAGCGGCCGCCACCGTCGCCGCGGTTGGCCATCGCGAGCATGTCCTCGCGGATGCCGCGCAGCGCCTCGGCCAGCGACTGGCGCTCGCTGTCGCCGTAGCTGCCGTTGCCGGCAGCGACCATCATTTCGCGCGCGCGCTGCATCAATTCACCCGCGTCACCCAGAGCGCTTTCGGTCATCTGCATCGCGTTGCGGCTTTCGCCCAAAGCGCGCAGGTGCGCCGTGGCTCGCGCCTCGGCGGCCAGCGCACGTTCGGCAGCGGCAGCAGCGGCGGGGTCGTCGCTGGCCTTGCGCACGCGCTTGCCGCTGGTGAGCTGTTCTTGCGCTTCGGAGAGCTGCGACTGGCGCCTCTGCAGGTTGGCCAGCGAGGTCTCGAAAGCGTGGGCTGAGCTGATGCGCATGATGATGTGTCAATCCAAACAGGAGGTCACGAGCCGGTGGCCTGCAAGAGCGTGTCGAAGAGGGACTGCGCCACCTGCAACACCTTGGCTGCGGCCTGGTAGCTTTGCTGGAACTGGATCAGGCGCGCCGCTTCTTCGTCGAGGTTCACGCCGTCCTGACCGCTGCGCACCTGCTCGGTTTGCCCAGCCACGGCGGCCGAGATGCTGGCCGATGAATCGGCGCTCTGC
Source organism: Betaproteobacteria bacterium (assembly GCA_031372905.1). Lineage (GTDB taxonomy): Bacteria > Pseudomonadota > Gammaproteobacteria > Burkholderiales > Burkholderiaceae_C > Rubrivivax. Next base: position 29,404 of record JANMMD010000200.1, on the reverse strand, counting down.
ACCCGCACGCCCATGTCGGCCAGCGACTGCGACCATGAATCGCTCATCGTGCGGCCACCGACGATGGCGCCGTCGCGCAGGGCCAGCAGCGCCCGCGCGTTGCCGTTGTTGCTGCCCAGCGAAGCCACCGGCGTCGGCTCGACGTTGATCACGTCGCCATCGCCGGGCACGCCACTGAGCTGCAGCGTGTAGCCGTTGGCGCCCACCACCGGCATGCCGGTGCGCCAGGGTGTGGCCGCCCCGGTGATGCTGGACACGTACTCGTAGTCCATGCCGTTCACGGGTGGTGTGAGGCGGTAGAACTGCAACTGCTCGCTGCTGCCCGGAAAGGGCAGAGGCGCGGCAGTCACCACCAGATCGCCAGTGATCGCCGTACCGGTGTTGCCGGCAGCGGCTGTAGCCAGCAAAGGGGAGGCGGCGGCGATGTCGAGCGGGCTGTTGAGCACGACCCGCATGCCGTTGGCGGCACGCGCCACGGGCTGCAGCAGGAAGCGGTCGCCGGCTTGCGCATCGGTGATGTCGATCTGCATGCCATCGACCACGTCGCCACTGTTCACGGGGCGCACGAGGCCGTCGGACAGCCGCGTCAGGTCCCAGCTGCCGGGTGAACTGGCGCTCTCGCGCAGTTCGTAGTCGCTGGCCACCAGGGCCGACGGGTCGGTGATGGTGAGCGTTACCTGGCCGATAGGCACGTTGGTGTTCGGGTCACGCGCGTTACCGCTCTGCGGCAACGCCTGCTGCGGGCCCAGCGCGAACATCGGCTGCGAGGGAGCGCTGCCCATCGGCTGCTGCAGGCTCAGGCCGCGCATCTGCTGGCTGTTGATGGCGCCGCCCACCGAGGCCGCCAGTTGTCCGACGAGGTTGCGCGCCTGCACCAGATCGCTGTTCTGGAAGCGCAGCAGCCCGGCCATCGAACCCCCGCCGAGGCCGGCGACGTCGATGCGCCGCATCGTCGTGCCCTCGCGCATGGCCAGCGCGCTTCGGCTCGAATCCACGTCGCTGGCCACCACCATCAGGTCGGTGGCACTGCCGCCCAGCACGAGACGCTGTCCGCCGCCGATGAACAGGCCCACCGTGCCGTCGTCGGCCTCGATGCGCGTGACCTGGATGCGCTGCGAGAGCTGCGAGATGAGACGGTCACGCTCGTCCAGCACGTCGTTGGCCGGCTGCCCTGACCCGCGCAACGCCGCGATGCGCTGGTTCGCCGCCGCGATGGATTTCGTCAGCTGGTTGACTTCAGCCACGGTCGATTTCAGATCAGACGTGACGGCAGCCTGGGTCTGATCCAGCGTCGTGCCGGCCTCGGAGAAGCGTGCTGCCATGTCGGAGGCGCGCGCCAGCACCACCTGGCGCGTGGCCAGGTCGGTGGGCCGGCTCGACAGGTCGACCATGGCGTTGAAGAGCTCGGTGGCCGCGTAACCCAGGCCCGATTCGCCGGTCTGGAAGACGTTCTCCAAACGCTTCAGCTGCGCCAGCCGCGTGGCGTCCATGGCGGCCAGCGACTGGGAGCTGGCGGCTTCACGCGTGAGGAACTCGTTGTGCGAGCGCGTCACGCTGACGACGTCGACACCGCGGCCGAAGAAGCCGGCGCCGGTGAACTGCCCCTGCGAGGTGGACAGGATGGCCTGCTGGCGCGAATAGCCCGCCGTGTTGGCGTTGGCGATGTTGTGGCCGGTGGTCTGCAAGGCGGCGTAGTTGGCCGCCATGGCGCGCACGCCCAACGACATCAGCGGTGAACTGCCCATAGCTGCGTCCTGTCGCTCGGTTCCGGCCCGTCAGGGCAGTGAACGCTGCGGCCGCAGCGTGGTGGTGGTGACGCGCGTCAGCTTGTCGGCGTACGCGGGGTCGGTGGCGTAGCCCGCCTTCTGCAGGCCGTGGGCGAAACCGCTGGCGGCATCGGCGGTGCGCGTGGCCTTCTGCACCGTCGATGAATTGCTGGCGGCCTGAACCACACCCGCGTAACGCGGGCTGTCCTTCATGAGCTTGGCGTAATCGGCAAAACTTTCGGCGTAGCTGCCATAGGCGCGGAACTTGGCCACCACCTTCTGCGCCTTGCCGTTGATGTATTCGGTGGTCGTCACCTCGGCAGTGGGGCCCTTCCAGTTGCCCGTGGCCTTGATGCCGAACAGGTTGAACGACGGGCTGCCATCGCCGTGGCGGATTTCCTTGCGGCCCCAGCCCGTTTCCAGCGCCGCCTGCGACACCATGAAGGTGGCCGGGATGCCGGTCTGGGCTTCGGCTTCGCGCGCCGCTTCCGTGTGCTGTTGCACAAAGCCGGCGGCACCGCTTTGAGGAATGCGCGTGGCCGCAGGCTGCACGCTCAGCGGCGCCGGGGTGTTGTTGGCCGATTGCGTGCTGGGAATCGGCCCGGGCGTCATGCCCATCTGGCGTTCCAGCTGCTTCATGATGGCGTCGGAGAGACCGCCCGGCAGGCCGCTCATCTTGCTGGCGAACTGCTGGTCCAGCATGTCGGTGGCCATGCCGCCGGCACCAGCACCGCTGCCGTCTTCGCTCTCGCTCTTCAGCGTGGTGGCGCGCATGCTCTTCATCAGCTCGCCCATGAAGAGGCTTTCGAACTGCTTGGCCGCTTCACGCACCGAACCCTTGGGGTCGTGGGCCGAGCGCGAACGCAGGCTGTCGAGCGAACGCGTGTCGGTGACGAGGCCCGGCTGGGTGGCTTGCAGGCTGGAAGGAATGGCGGCCATGGCGGTCTTCAGCTCGGTTCGTTCAGATCACTTCGATGTCGGCGCGCAGCGCGCCGGCGCTTTTCATGGCCTGCAGGATGGCGTGCAGGTCTTGCGGCGTCGCGCCCAGGGTGTTCAGCGCCTTCACCACGTCGGTGAGCTTGGCCCCCGACGGCAGGTGGATGAGCGCGCTGCCCTGCTGGTTGACGGTGATGTCCGAGCGGTCGGCACGCACCGTCTGGCCCTGCGACAAGGGGCCGGGCTGGCTGACCACGGGCGTGGTCGTCACGGTCACGGTCAGCGAGCCATGCGCCACGGCGCAGGCCCCCAAGGTGACCGCCTCGTTGATGACCACCGAGCCCGTGCGCGCGTTGAGCACGATGCGCGCCGGTGGCTTCTCAAGCTGCAGCGGCAGGCCGTTCACGTCGGCAAGGAAGCCCACGCGTTCTTGTGTCGCGTCGGGCATGCGCACGTTGACCGTACGGCCATCCACCGCCATCGCGGTGCCGTTGCCCTTGGCGTTGTTGATGGCTGCGGCGACGCTGCGCGCCATCGCGTAGTCGGTTTCCTTCAGATCGAGCTGGGCCACGGCACTGTCGAACACCGGGCTCGGCACGGCGCGCTCCACCGTCGCGCCGTCGGGAATGCGACCGGCGCTGAGGTGGTTGATCTGCACCTTCGAGCCGTTGGCCGATGCGCCCGCGCCACCCACCACCAGGTTGCCCTGCGCCATCGCATAGATCTGGCCGTCGGCGCCCTTCAGCGGCGTGGCGATGAGCGTGCCACCGCGCAGGCTCTTGGCGTTGGCCAGCGAAGACACCGTCACTTCCAGGTTCTGGCCGGGTTTGCTGAAGGCCGGCAGCTGCGTCGTCACCAGCACGGTGGCCACGTTGCGCAGCTGCATGTTGACGCCGGGCGGCAGGGTCACGCCCATCTGCTGCAGCATCGCGGTGACGCTTTGCGTGGTGAAGGGCGCCTGCGTGGTCTGGTCGCCGGTGCCGTCCAGGCCCACCACGAGGCCATAACCCAGCAGCTGGTTGCTGCGCGCGCCCTGCACGTTGGCCACGTCCATCACGCGCACCGAAGCCGCGGCTGCAGGCAGCGCCGTGGCAAAGCCGAGCAGGACCAGGGCGGCAGCCACGGCCAGGCTCAGGTAGAGCTTCAGGAAGGTGCGGAAGAAGTTCATCGCGGCACTCACTCAGAACGGCGCCAGGCTCAGGAACACGCGCGACAGCCAGCCGATGCGCTGCGCTTCGCTCTGCTGGCCGCGGCCGCGCTGCTCCAGCCGCACGTTGGCGATCTGCGCGCTCTGCACGCTGTTGCCGGCGAGGATGGCGCGCGGGTCGACCTGGCCCGAGAAGCGCAGCACGTCGACGTTTTCGTTGACGCCGATCTGCTTTTCGCCGGCGATCAGCAGGTGGCCGTTGGGCAGCACGCCGCGCACGACGGCTGTGATGGTGCCGCTGAAGTCGTTGCTGTTCTCGGTGGCGCCCTTGCCTTCAAAGGCGCTGGCCGAGCTGCCCGCGGCCGTGCCGCGCACGAACGCCTTGGGACTGATGCCCGGCAGTGCGCTCACGCTCGCCGACAGGCTGCCCGACTTGTCGACATTGCTCGTGCTCTTGGCGGTGGCGGTCACCTTCTCGACGATCTGCACCGTCAGCGTGTCGCCCACCAGGCGCGCGCGGTGGTCTTCGAACAGCGGCCGGTAGCGCGCCGCCGGGAAGATGCCGCCCAGCGAAGCGACCGCGCTGGCGGCATCGGGCGGCGCCACCGAGGTCGGGATCGCATCGGCCGCCAGCGGCTTGGTGTCGGCCACTTCCACGCGCGGAAAGATGGTGCTGCAGCCGGCGCTGAGCAACAGCACGGCGGCGGCGGTGCTGCGCTGGAACAGGGTCGCGAGGGTCTTCATCACAGCTGCCCCAGGCGCTGCAGCATCTGGTCGCTGGTCTGGATGGCCTTGCTGTTGAGCTCATAGGCGCGCTGCGTGGCGATCATGTTCACGAGCTCTTCGACCACGTTCACGTTGCTCGCCTCCAGATAGCCCTTCTGCAGGCGGCCCAACCCGTTGGTGTCGGGCGCGGCGGCCTGCGGCGCGCCGCTGGCCGACGTCTCGGCAAACAGGTTGCCGCCGCGGGATTCGAGACCCGCCGGGTTGATGAAGTTGGCGATCTGGATCTGGCCGAGGTTCTGCAGCGCCGATTGCCCCGGCATCGTGGCCTGGACACGGCCGTCGGGCGAAATGTTCACGTTGATGGCGTTGGCCGGCACGGTGATGCCGGGCTGCAGCACATAGCCCTGGTTGGTGACCATCTGGCCGCCCGAATCCAGCTGGAAGGAGCCGTCGCGCGTGTAGGCGGTGCTGCCGTCGGGCATCTGGATCTGGAAGAAGCCCTGGCCCTGGATGGCGACGTCGAGGTTGTTGCCGGTGTTCTGCAGCGCGCCCTGGCCGAAGTTGCGCGTGCTGGCCGCCGTGCGCACGCCCAGGCCCACCTGCAGGCCGGTGGGCAGCTGCGTCTGCTCGGACGTGGCGCTGCCCGCGGGGCGCAGGTTCTGGTACATCAGGTCCTCGAACTGCACACTGCCGCGCTTGAAGCCGTTGGTGCCGACGTTGGCCAGGTTGTTGGAGATGGCGTCCAGCTTGTTCTGCTGACCTTCCATGCCGGTCTTGGCTATCCAGAGTGAGCGGATCATGGTGCTGCTGTCCTTCGTGGGCCCGGGTCGGGCCGGTGGTGGGCCGGTGTTCAGCCTGTCAGCCATCTTCGTCCGAACTGAAGCCCGGCTAGGGCTTGAAAAGCAGCACCGCAACCCGCCATCTCGGCGCCGGAAAGCACAACGGGCGCCCGCAGGCGCCCGTCGTTTGAAAGCCGGCTTCGGCTATTGCGGTGCGAGCAGCTTCGTGGCGCCCTGCTCGCGTTCTTCGGCGCCCTTCAGCGCCTTCATCTGTTGCTCGAACTGGCGCGCCGCGGAAATCATCGCCACCATGGTTTCCACCGGGCTCACGTTGCTGCCCTCCAGCGCACCCGACTGCACGCGCGCGGTGGCGTCCACGGGCAGGTCGGCGCCGTCCGCGGCGCGGAAGAGGCCGTCCGTGCCGCGCACCAGCTGCGCGTCCTGCTCGGGCGTCACCAGCTTCAGCTTGCCGGCCTGCGCCGGGCGTTTGCCGGGGATGGCGCTGGTCAGGCTGCCGTCGGCACCGATTTCCACGCTGGCGTTGGCCGGTACCGTGATCGGCCCGCCGTCGCCCAGCACGGGCAGGCCGCTGGGCGTCACCAGCTGACCTTCGGCGTTGACCTGCAGCGAACCCGCGCGGGTGTAGGCCTCGGTGCCGTCCAGGCTCTGCACGGCCAGCCAACTGCTGCCGGCCACGGCGACGTCCAGCGAGCGGCCCGTGCTCGTCACCGGGCCCGGTGCGCTGTTGTGGCCGATGGTCGATTCGAGCGCATAGACGCGCGTGCTCGCGCCGTCGCCGCGCACCGGCACGGCACGGAAGGCCTGCATCTCGGCGCGGAAGCCCGTCGTCGATGCGTTCGCCAGGTTGTTGGCCAGCGAGTCCTGGCGCTGCATCGACGCCTTGGCGCCCGACATCGCGAGGTAGATGAGGCGGTCCATTGCTCAGTGCCCGCTCATTGGCCGCTTAACGCAGGTTGACCAGGGTCTGCAAGACCTGGTCCTGCGCCTTGATGGTCTGCGCGTTGGCCTGGTAGATGCGCTGCGCGGTGATCATCTGCACCAGCTCACCGGTGAGGTCGACGTTGCTTTCTTCCAGCGCACCCGACTGCAGCACGCCCAGGTTGCCGTCGCCCGGCACACCGGTGACGGGGTCGCCCGAGGCGTAGGTGCGCGACCAGGCGTTGTTGCCCGAGGGCTGCAGGCCCTGCGGGTTGCGGAAGGTGGCGACCTCGATCTGCCCCGCCGGCCGGCTTTGGCCGTTGGAATACCGCGCGGTGATGATGCCGTTGTTCTCGATGGCGATGGCCACCAGCTGGCCCGACGAAAAGCCGTCCTGGCGCAGGTCGGTGACGCTGAAGGCCGAGCCGAACTGCGTCGCGCCGCCCGTGTTCAGGATGATGTCGGTGAGCTCCAGCGTGTCGGCGCCCTGGCTGTTGACGCTGGCCGGCACCGTGAAGGTGATGGGCCCGATGGGCGAGATCGGGGCGCTGCCGTCGGCGGCGAAGGTGATGGTGGAGATGGGGTCCGGCGCATCCGGCGCGCCGAGCACGCTGGTGCCGTTGGCCGTGGCGTAAACGTTCCAGGTGTCGGTGCCCGTCTTCTGGAAGTAGTAGGTCAAGGCCACTTCCTGGCCCTTGGCGTCGTACAGCGTCAGTGACGTGGCGTTGTTGTAGGTGGCGGCGTCGTTGAAGTCGATGGCCGCGCCGGCCACGGGCGTGGTGACACCCTGGCGCGAGTCGAGGTTCATCTCGATGTCCATGCGGGCCGTGGGCTTGGGGCTCACGCCGCCGGTGGGCAGCTGCAGCGGCACTGCCTGGCCAGGCTGGATCACGCCCAGGCCGTCGGCGGCATAACCCATCAGCTGCTTGCCGAAGGCATTCACGATGAAGCCGTCGCGGTCGACCTTGAACTGGCCGTTGCGCGAGTACTGCACCGGGCTCTTGCCGTCGGTGATCTGGAAGAAGCCGGCGCCGTTGATGGCCAGGTCCATCGGGTTGTCGGAGGTGGTGATGGCGCCCTGCGTGAACTGCTGCGCCACCGCGGCCATCGTGGTGCCGATGCCCACGCTGTTGGAGCCGGCGCCGTTCAGCGCCGCGGCATAGACGTCGGCGAATTCGGCGCGCGAGACCTTGGTGCCGAAGGTGTTGGCGTTGGCAATGTTGTTGCCGATGATCTCGAGGTTCTTGCTCGAGGCGTTGAGACCGGAGAGGCCTTGCTGGAAGCTCATGGCGTTGTGTCCTGGAGGGGTTTCAGTTGAAGGCCTTGACCTGGCTGTAGGCCACGTCGCCGCTGTAGAGGGTCTGCAGCAGCATGCCGCTGCCGCTGGTGCTGATGGCCTGCACCTCGTCGCGCATCAGCGAGGTGGTGGCGACGGCCTGCGTGCCGCTGGTGGCCACGACGCGGAAGCGGTATTCGAGCGCCGGGTCGACGTTGCGCGCATCCCACGCGATGGCATGCCGGCCCTCGGCCTGCGCGCCCATGTTCAGCGTGTCGACAACGCGGCCGGCCGCGTTCAGCACCTCGACCTTCACGTCGCTGGCAGGTGTGGTCATCTCGAAGGCGCCGTGCCCCACGCCGCCGGCCACGGCCAGGCGGTTGCCGGCCACGGTGATCTCGCGCCCCACGAGTGCCGCACCCTGCAGCGCCTGCATCTGCACGAACTGGCCGTTCAGGCCCTGCACGCTGCTGTTCAGCGTCTGGATGCCGCTGACGGTGTTGATCTGCGCCATCTGGCTCGTGATCTGCGCGTTGTCCATCGGGTTCAGCGGGTCCTGGTTCTGCATCTGCGTCACCAGCAGCTTCAGAAAACGGTCGGCGCTGCCGGCCTCGCTGGCATTCGCACTGTTGGCACTGTTGGCGCCGGTGGCCTTGGTGTTCAGTGCGGCGAAGGGGTCGGCGGTGATGGTGTTGCTCATGGTTCAGGTCCTTGTGCAGTCGCGGCGGGCGCGGCAGGGGTGGCTCACTGGCCGATCTGCAGCGTCTTCAGCAGCAGGCTGCGGGCGGTGTTCATCACTTCGATGTTGTTCTGGTAGGACCGTGAGGCCGAGATCATGTTGACCATCTCCTCCACCGGATTCACGTTGCTGAAGGTCACGTAGCCCTCGGCGTCGGCACTCGGGTGCTTGGGGTCGTGCACGCGGCGGCCCGGGGTCTCGTTTTCGGTGATGGTGGACACGCGCACGCCGGCGCTGGCGTCGCTGCTCCTGCCCATGGGGCCGGCGGCACCCATCAGTTCGGTCTGGAAGACGACCTGGCGCGCCTTGTAGGCCTTGCCGTCGGAGCCGGCCACGGTGTCGGCGTTGGCCAGGTTGCTGGCCACCACGTTCAGGCGCTGGCTTTGCGCGCTGACCGCGCTGCCGGCGACGTCGAAGATGCGGAGCATGCTCATGGTGCTTCCTCAATCAGCCTTGGTTGTGACTCTTCATCGAGTCCAGCATCGTGCGCACGCTGCCGTTGATGAAGCGCAGCGTCGACTCGTACTTCACCGCGTTGTCGGCGAAGGCCGCGCGCTCGCGGTCCATGTCGACGCTGTTGCCGTCGAGGTTGGTCTGCGAGGGCACGGCGTAGCGCAGCGTGGGCTGCACGCGGCCGCCAGGGCCGCCCGCGCTCATCACGTTGCTGGCAATGCCGCCGGTGCCGCCGGCGGCATTGCTGGTGGCTTGACGAAGGGCGGCGGCGAAGTCGAAATCTCGCGCCTGGTAGCCCGGGGTGTCGGCATTGGCGATGTTGCTGGCGATGACGCGCTGCCGCTCCGCACGCAGGCTCAGGGCCTGAGCGTGGAAGTCCAGCGATTCGGTGAGGCGGGAAATCATGCGTCGCTCCTTGTGAAGCGCTTGTGTTGAAGCGGTCACGGCTGCCCGGAAAAACGAAGATGCAGCCCCGGGCTTGGTGCCGATTCTGGGCAGCGGGCACCGAAAGATGAGCCGGAACAGAGGCCGCTTCGCCGCCCTATTCCGGGCCCCGGCGGCCTGCCCTTTGCCTACATTGGCAGCCGTGAACCTGCCCTCATTCCCTGCGCTGCGTCCGCTGCTTGCACTGCGCTTGCTGCTGGCCTTGGCTGTGCCTGGCCAGGTGGCCGCGCAGGCCTCGGCGCCGCAGGCCACAGCCCCGTCCCCGATCCCGCCAGCCTCTCTGACCCAGGCCCTGGCTCTGGTGACTGAGGCCGCGGCCGCGCTCGCGCCGGCCGGTGCCCGCGTGGTGGCCGTGCCCGGCGCGCTGGACAACCGCCTGCGCCTGGCGCCGTGCGCCGGCATCGCACCCTTTCTGGTGCCGGGCACGGCAGCCTGGGGTCGTACGCGCGTGGGCCTGCGCTGCGAACAAGGCCCGGGGCGCTGGACGGTCTACCTGCCCGTCACCGTGCAGGTGTGGGCGCCGGCCGTGGTGCCCGCGGCAGCGCTGGCCGTGGGCGCGCGCCTGGAAGCCGAACAGTTGAAGTTGGCCGAGGTCGATTGGGCCGCTGCCGCCCAGCCGCCCTTTGCCGAGCCCGCGGCGCTGGCCGGGCGGGTGCTGGCCCATGGCGTGCCAGCGGGCCAGGCCTTGCGTGCGCCCGACTTGCAGGCGCGGCTGTGGTTTGCCGCCGGCGACCCCGTGCGTGTGGTGGCCAGCGGGCCGGGGTTTGCCATCAGCGCCGAAGGGCAGGCCGTGAGTGCCGGCATCGAAGGCCAGCGCGTGCGGGTGCGTATCGGTGAAAATCGCATCGTCGAGGGGCGCGCCGTGGCCCACCGGCTCATCGAGGTGGGGCCTTGAAGCCCGATCACCCCCATATTCCGGGGGGCGCGCAGAAATTTGCAGCGGCAGGGCTAAAGTTCATGCGAGCCGCGTCCGATAGCACGTCTATGTCGTTGGGTAAGCACCCCTGCTGTGCCCCTGACAGGAGTCCAAGATGAAAATCGGTCCTATCGATACCAAGCCGTCCGGCGCCGTGCCGGCAGAACGCAAAGCCGAAGCTGCGCCGGTCAAGAACCCCACCGTGCCCAGCACGGAGGTGGCGCTGTCGTCGGTGGCCACCGGCCTGGCCTCGGCCGCCGGCGAAGGCGCGTTCGACTCGGCCAAGGTGGAACGCATCGCCACGGCCATCCGCGACGGCAAGTTCAAGGTCAACCCCGAGGTGATTGCCGACAAGCTGATCAGCAATGCCGAAGAACTGCTGGGCCGCAAGCTCAGCTGAACCGGCTTGCCATGATCACCACGCCCCAGGAAAGACTTGCCGTGCACGATGCCGCACAGCAGGCCCTTGAGCTCGAGCGGCCACTGCAAGCCGTGGAAGAAGCGCTGAGCGCGCTGAGCGCGGCCCTGCACCGCCAGGACGCCGCTGGCGTGGACCTGGTGGCCGCACAGCTGCATGCCGCACTGGCCGCGGCGGTGGACCATTTCAGCCGCGCCGCCCGCAGCGGCGGCGTGCCGATGCAACTGCGCCGGCGTCTTGCCATGGCCAGCGGACAAGTGGCCGCCCAGCGTGAAGCCCTGGCGCGCGCCACGGCCTCACTCGACCGCGCGATGGAGGTGTTGATGCCAGGGACCGCAGCCCCCGCCGCCGGCCTGTATGGCGCCCACGGTGGCGCAGACCGCAATGCGCGCAGCGGTGGGCCCTTGTTGGCCTGAACGGCCCAACCTCAGATCCCGAACGTCGAACCCGCAGCCTCACCGCTGCGGGTTTTGTCTTTTCTGGCCGGCGTGCCGGCTGCTGCGGTCAGCGCTTCAGCTGCCCGAGTTCGCTGCGCGCCTGCGCCAGCGCGCGGTTGACGCCGTCGCAGTCCCAGCCCGGTGCGCCGGGGGTGGCGATGCTCACGCTCAAGCGCGTCAAACGTTCACTCAGCGACTGCAAAGGCGCCATCAACTCCTGGGCCAGGGGTCCGGCGCTGACGAACTGCGCATAGGCCTGGGCGACCTCGTTGTAGTCGCGCGTCTGCGCCGCGCGGCAGGCGGTGGCCGCGGCGGCGTTGGTCGTTGCGGGTGATGGCGCCGCTGCCGACGCCGCGGCGGCTGAGGGTGGCGCCGCCGGCACCAGGCGCTGCACCTGCGCCTTCTCGGCCTGCACCTCGGCCGCCAGCTGGCGGCAATCGGCCAGTGTCAGGCCCTCGCGGTTCATTGCGGGACGCAGCAGCGCCAGGCGCGAGCTGGCGGCTTCCAAGGCCGGTACCGAGGCCTTGCCCGAGGCCTGCAAGGCCAGCAGCGTGGCCTGCATCGCGCCGTAGCCCGCCTGGTTGCCGGCGTGGCACTCGGCCAGCTGCTCTGGCGTGCCCACGAGGCGCTCGAGCTGCTCACGCCCGGCGCCCAGCGCTTCGGTGGTCTTTTCGCAGTCGGCCAGGTTGCGCGGGTTGCGTGCTGCGGCGGCCTTCAGCCCGCTGAAGCTGCCAGCCAGACCCTGCAGGCGCGATACCAGCACGGCGTGCAGGCTGTGGCGGCGCATCTCGCTGTCGCGGGCCTGCAGAAGATCGGTGGCCGCCTGGCGGTTGGCGGCCGCGCAGGCCGTGAGCTCGGGCGCCGGTTTCTGGGCCTGCGCGCCGGCCGGCACCCAGGCCGCTGCGCAGGTCAGCAGGGCTGCCAAAGCGGCCGGCACCGCCCTGACCCGACAGCGCGGAGCGGTCTCACCCCTCGCGGTCGTCACTCGCAATCACCCCTGGCGATCACCACTCCCGCAGACGCGTGCGCAGGCGGGCGATGCTCTGGCTGTGCAGCTGGCAGACGCGGCTTTCAGTGACACCCAGCACGGCGGCGATTTCCTTCAGGTTCATGTCGTGCTCATAGTACATGCTCATCACGTACTGCTCGCGCTCGGGCAGGTTCTTGATGGCCTCCACCAGCGCCTCGCGCATGCGCTGGTCCTGCATGCGCGCCAGCGGGTTGGCGCTGGCGTCGACGACGTGGCGGTCGAGGTAATCGTCGTCGCCGTCGTCGCCGCTCATGTCTTCCAGGTAGATGAGCTGGGTGCCGCGCACCTTGCCCAGCAGCTCCTGGTACTCGACGAGGCTCAGGCCCATCTCGCGGGCGATCTCGCCTTCGCTGGGCGCGCGGCCGTGGCGCTGCTCCAGCTTGTGCACGGCGGCCTCGATGCTGCGCTGGTGGCGGCGGTCGCCGCGGCTCATCCAGTCGTTGCCGCGCAGCTCATCGAGCATCGCGCCCCGGATGCGCTGGGTGGCAAAGGTTTCGAATTGAACCCCCTGCGCGGCGTCAAAGCGGCTGAGCGCGTCGCTGAGACCGATCATCCCGACCTGGATCAGGTCGTCGAGCTCGACGTTGGCCGGCAGCTTGGCGATCATCTGGTGGGCGAGGCGGCGCACGAGTGGCTGGTACTGCTTGAGCAGTGCGCCGGCGTCGAGTTGTCCCTTGGCGGTGTACATGTGCATGCCTCTTACAGATAAGCGGGGCGGTTCGGGTTCAGGGCGGTGCGGCTGGACAGAGCGCCATGCACAGGCATCGCCGATGAGGCTTGCCAGGCGCTGTGGTTGCCACCACTGACACTTTCGTCCAAGGCCAGCTGGCCAGCCAGCAGCCCTGCCAGCTCTGCGTCAGCCGGGCCGTCGATGTCGCCGGCGGGGTCGACCAGCGCGCTGTGGCGCAGCATCGCCCCGAGGAAGTTCTCGGCGCAGCCCGCCAGGCTGGCCGGGATGGACGCGGCGCGTGGTGAATTCGGGCCGGCGGCCAGCAGGAGGTCGTAGGTCATCAGGCCGCAGCGGTTCACCAGCAGCTTGGCGCTGGCATAGGCGTGCTTGACGCTTTCCGGGTGGTCGGCGCCGAGCAGGATGGGACGCGCAGCGCGATGCTTGAGCAGCCGCGCCAGGTCACTGGCTTCGGCGTGCAGCAACACCACTTCCACCTGCGGTGCGGCCAGGTGCACGGCGTCGATGAAGGCGCCGGCCGAGCCGCGCGTATCGACGTAGGCCTTGGGCAGACCACGCGCCGGCAGATAGGCCACGCGCGGCGCAATGTTCTCGATGCAGGCTGCGAGGTCGACGCCGGCCAGCTCATGCGGCGGCGGCGAGGCATTGGCGGCGTCGACCACCAGCACCTGCAGGCCCTGGGCGCCCAGCAAGGCAGCCACGCGGTCGAGCACCAGGCCGGCGAACGCGACGTGGGCGTTGGCAGCCAAAGGCAGCAGGTGGCGGCGGCGGCCGGCAAACAGGCGGCGCAGGCCGTCGGCCTGGTCCAGCGGCGCAGCGTCGAAATGACGGTCGGAAGAGGGGTAGAAGTCGCGCATGGGCGTGTGGTTCTTCTTTTTTTCGTGGCGTCAGACGTGCAGCGCAGAACCGGCGGCGGCCTTCACAGCCGGCATGCCGGCGAAGATCAGGTTGACGTCGTTGTCGTCCAGCTTCCAGGCCGCGCCGCTGTGGCAACGCAGCGCGCGCTGCACCAGCGCGTTGGCGCTCAGGCGATGCCAGTCTTCGGGCACGCGCTGGCCGTTGGCGATGGCCAGCACCTTGAGCTTGTGGCGGATCATCGAATCCAGCGCAGGCCCCAGCTTCACGGCTTCGTCGAGCTTGCTCAGCACGATGCCGCGGCAGCTCGGGGCGGCGTAGGCGGCCAGCTGGTCTTCGATGGTCTCGCCCTGTGCGCTGGCGTTGACCACCAGCAGCCGCTGGATGGCGCGGTGCGACAGCATCTCCAGCAGATCGCGGGTGCGGGTGTCGCGTTGCGCCATGCCGGCCGTGTCGATGAGCACCATCTTCTTGGCGCTGAGCAGGTCGAGCAGGTCTTCCAGCGACGCGCGGTCGTGCGCGGTGTGCACCGGCACGCCGAGGATGCGGCCGTAGGTGCGCAGCTGTTCGTGGGCGCCGACGCGGTAGGCGTCCAGCGTGATCAAGCCCAGGTGGGCGGCGCCGTGGCGCGTGGCAAAAGCCGCGGCCAGCTTGGCGGTGCTGGTGGTCTTGCCGACGCCGGTAGCACCGATCATCGCGTAGACACCGCCGGCTTCCTCCAGCGGCGCTTCGCGCTCGCCGGTGGGCAGGTTGCGCTCCAGCACGCTGGAGGCCCAGGCCACTTCGTCGCCTTCGGGCGGCAGGCTTTCCAGCAGCTTGCGGATGAGGGCCGGCGAGAAGCCGGTGTCCAGCAGGCGCTGGGCCAGCTGGGCCTGGCGCGGCTGGCGCTGCAGCTTTTCCATGAAGGCCAGGGCGCCGAAACGCTGCTCGATGAGGCCACGCATGCTGCGCAGCTCGCTCATCATCTCGATCTGTTCGCCACGCGCAGGCACGGCGGGCATGGCCGGCGCGGGTGTGCTGGACATCGCGCTTCGCGTCGCAGCCGGCTCGTGCAGGCGCACCTCGTCGCGCAGCACGGGCACCTCACGCGGCATCTCACGGCCCTGCTGCTGCTGCGGCGCGGCTTCACGGTGCGTGGCACGCGCCCGGGCGGCGGCGATGGGGGCCACGCTGGCGGGCAAGACCGCGGGCATGGGCGGCTCGGCGGCCGCCGCTGCGGCACGCTCGGCCTGCAGTTCGTTGTCGCGGCGCTTCAGCATGCGCTGGCGCACGTAGTCCTGGAAGGACAGCGTGCTCATCTGCAGCTGTTCGACGTCGTGCGCCACACCGTCGTCGAAACTGGGTTCATGGCGCACGTCCTGGCGCGCGCTCATAACCGGCTCTGCACGTTCACGCAGGCGGCTGGTCGTGGGGGCCACGGGCTTCTGCGCCAGCGGCAGGCGCGGTGCCTGGATGGCCTCGGCGTGCGCGCCCATGCGCTCGATCTGCTGCAGGCTTTCCGGGGCCATGGCCAGCACTTCCACGCCGTCGGCGCAGGGTTTGGTGGACATCACGACAGCGTCGTCGCCGAAAGCCTGCTTGACCAGGGCCAACGCCTCGCGGGATGTGCGGGCGGTGAAGCGCTTCAAGTTCATGCCGTGGCTCCGATGATCGAACCGATGCGGATCGAATGGGTTTCAGGAATCTCGCTGTGCCCCAGCACCTTCAGGCGGGGGGCGGCGCGTTTCAACAGGCGCGCCATCGGGGCGCGGATGTGGTCGGGCACCAGCAGGCAGGCCGGGTGGCCCAGGTTCTCCTGCTTGGCGGCGGTGTCGGCGGCGCTGCGGCTGAGCGTGTCGGCCACGCCGGGGTCGAGCGCCGCGCCGTGCGGGCTGGTGAGGGCCTGGGTGACCAGGCGCTCGAGTTCGGGGTCGAGTGCGATGACATCGAGTTCACGCACCGTGCCGTAGATCTGCTGCACGATGGCCGGGGCCAGGTGCACACGGATGCGACGGGCCAGTTCGCCAGGGTCGGTGACGGTGCTGGCGTGCTCGGCCAGGCACTCGACGATGGAACGCATGTCGCGGATGTGCACGCCTTCTTCGAGAAGCAGCTGCAACACACGCTGCAGGGTGGCGATTCCGACCATCTTGGGCACGACATCCTCGATCAGTTTGGGGGCCAGCTTCGTGACGTGTTCAACGAGTTGCTGGGTCTCCACTCGGCCCAGCAGCTTGGCCGCGTGAACCTGCATCAAGTGTGAGAGATGTGTCGCCACGACAGTCGCGCAATCAACGACCGTAAAACCGGCCATCTGCGCCATCTCCTTGTGGCGCTCTTCGATCCACACCGCGGGCAGGCCGAAGGCAGGGTCGGTGGTCTTCGTGCCGGGCAGCTGCTGGTGCGCCAGGGAAGACACGCCACCGGGGTTGATCGCCAGCAGCATGCCGGGGAAGGCCTCGCCTTCGCCCGCAATGGCGCCGCGCAAGGTGACGCGGTACATGCTGGGCTTGAGCTCGACGAGGTTGTCGCGGATGTGCACCGGCGGCGGCAGGAAACCCACGTCTTGCGCGAACTTCTTGCGCACACCCTTGATGCGCGCCAGCAGGTCGCCCTGGCGGGCCTTGTCCACGAGCGCGATGAGCCGATAGCCGACCTCCAGGCCCAGCGTGTCCACCGGCGTGAGGTCATCCCAGCTCGCTTCGGCATTGGCGGGCGTGACCTCGGCGCCGACGCTGCGCTCAGGCGCCTCGGCGGCCACTCTGCGCTTCTTGATCAGCTGCCAGGACAACATCCCGAGGCCGGCAGCCACGAGCAGGAACACAAGGTGCGGCATGCCCGGGATCAAGCCCAGCAAGGCGACCACACCGGCGGCCACGCCCAGAGCCTGCGGCGAGTCGAAGACCTGGCCGCGGATCTGCGTGCCGATGTCCTGTTCCTTGCCGACGCGCGAAACCACCATCGCCGACGCCACCGAGATCAGCAGCGCCGGAATCTGCGCCACCAACGCATCACCCACGGCCAGCGTGACGTAGGCGCTGGCGGCCTCGCCGGCACTCATGCTGTGCATCGCGATGCCGATGATGAAGCCACCAACCACGGTGATGAAGAGGATGAGCAGGCCGGCCATGGCATCCCCGCGCACGAACTTGCTGGCACCGTCCATGGAGCCGAAGAAGTCGGCTTCCTCGGCCACCTCGGCACGCCGCTGGCGCGCGATCTTCTCGTCGATGAGGCCCGCATTCAGATCGGCGTCGATGGCCATCTGCTTACCGGGCATGGCATCCAGCGCGAACCGCGCACCGACTTCGGCAATGCGTTCGGCACCCTTGGTGACCACGACGAAGTTGATGACGACGAGGATGGAAAAGACGATCAGGCCGACCGCGAAGTTGCCGCCGATGAGGAAGTGCCCGAAGGCCTCGATCACCTTGCCGGCGGCGCCGGTGCCGGTGTGGCCTTCCATCAGCACCACGCGTGTGGACGCCACGTTCAGGCTCAGGCGCAGCAGGGTCGTCACCAGCAGCACGGTGGGCAGCGCGGCGAAGTCCAGCGGCTTGACCATCTGCGCGCTGACCATCATCACCACCAGCGCGAGCGCGATGTTGAAGGTGAAGAGCAGATCCAGCACGAAGGGCGGCAGCGGCAGCACCATCATCGCCAGCATCATCACGACGAAGCTGGGCAGCACCAGGCCCTTCACCACGGCGCTTTGCGCCGGGCCGAACCAGGTGTTCAGGCGGGCAACGAAGGCATTCACAGTTCAGGCTCCTGCGGGAACTTCTTCAGCTTCGCCGCGGCGTAGGCCGGGTTCAGCGGGTCGAGGTCGGCCGGCACTTCGGGCGTCGGCGCGGCGGTCGCGGTGTAGCGGCCCTGGGCCGCGGCGTCGCGCAGCTGGTAGACCCAGGCCAGCACCTGCGCCACGGCGCTGAACAGGCGCGCCGGGATCTCCTGGTCGATCTCGCTGTGCGCGTAGAGCGCACGCGCCAGGGGCGGCAACTGCAGCACCGGCACCTTGTGTTCCTTGGCCAGGTCACGGATCTTGAAAGCCAGCAGGTCGGCGCCCTTGGCCACCACCCGCGGTGCGCCCATCGCCGATTCGTCGTACTTCAACGCCACGGCGAAGTGGGTGGGGTTCATCACCACCAAGTCGGCCTGCGGCACCGCGGCCAGCATGCGGCGGCTGGCCAGCTCCCGCATCTTGGCGCGCATGCGGCCCTTGGTCTCGGCGTTGCCTTCGGTCTCTTTGTGTTCTTGCTTCACTTCCTGCACGCTCATGCGCAGGCGGCGCGCCAGCATCATTCGCTGCAGCGGCACGTCCACGAGCGCAAACACGGCGAGCAGGCCGACCAGCAGCAGCAGGCCGTTGCGCAGCAGCGTGCCGGCCGTTCCCAGGGCCATCGGCAAAGGCATGGCCAGCATCTCGACGTGCTGCATCCAGTGCTGCCAGAGGTAGAGCGCGCCCAGGGTGCCGAGCAGCAGCGCCAGGAAGCTGGCCTTCAGCGTCTGCGTCAGCTGGTCCACCGAGAACACGCGCTGCAATCCCGTCAGCGGGTTGAACTTGTCGAACTTGGGTTGCAGCGCCTGCATCGTGAAGTTCCAGCCGCCGGCCAGCAGGCCGCTGCCCACGGCCACGGCCACCATCACGGTGAACAGCGGCGCCAGCACGGCCAGCAGGCGCAGCGTCTGCTCGGTGAGGCGTTCGCCCATCGCGGCCGGGTTCTGCACGCCCTGCACGTCAAAACGCAGGCCTTCGGCCATGAGATCGCTCAACCAGCCGCTGAGCATCGGTGCGGCGGCAGCCAGCAGCGCCACCGCTCCCCCCAGGGCGGCAAAGTGACCGAGATCGCGAGAACGCGCAACCTGGCCTTCTTCACGCGCCTTCTTCAGGCGGCGTTCTGACGCGGGTAGCTTGCGGTCTTGGGCGGAATCGGACATGGCCTGCAGGGGACGGGCAGACGCTCGGCGCGAGCGGTTCTTGGAGCTGGGTGATGGTGACGTGCCGACCCGGAACCTTGAGCGGGATAAGCAGGGGAAAGTCGAAGGTGTTCGCCGCACCGCAGCGCTGCATGCAGCAGCGTTCAACCCATGCCCGCCCGATGCGCCGCAAACTGACGGCCAGACTGGGAGACCCGCACGACCATGAACACCCCCGCTGCCGCGATCCCCTGCGCTTCGACACGGCTGCCGAGCTACTTCATCTCGCACGGCGGCGGCCCCTGGCCGTGGATGGCCGAGATGCAAGCAGCGATGGCCCCGCTGGCGGCCTCGCTGCGCGGCATTGCCGCCGAGGTGGCGGCTGTGCACGGCGCGCCGCCGTGGGCGGTGCTGTCAATCTCGGGCCACTGGGAAGCGCCAGTCGTCACCGCGATGGCCACGGCGCAGCCGGGCATGGTCTACGACTACTTTGGCTTCCCCGAGCACACCTACCGCATCCGCTACCCGGCGCGGGGCGCACCGGACGTGGCACAGCGCATCGCCGAGTTGCTGCAGGGCGCCGGCATCGCCAGTGCGCAAGACGCCGAGCGCGGCTACGACCATGGCACCTTCGCGCCGCTGGCGGTGATGTACCCGCAGGCCGAGGTGCCGGTGCTGCAGCTCTCACTGAAACACGGCTACAGCCCCGCCGAGCATCTGGCCGTGGGCCGGGCGCTGGCGCCGCTGCGCGACGAAGGTGTGCTTATCCTGGGCAGCGGCCTGAGCTTCCACAACCTGCGCCTGCGCGGGCCGGCTGCGGCTGCGCCGTCGAAGGCCTTCGACGACTGGCTGCACACCACGCTGGAACGCAGCACACCCGACGAGCGCACGGCGCGGCTGCTGCGATGGGACAGCGCGCCCTCGGCACGCATCGCGCACCCGCAGGAAGACCACCTGCTGCCGCTGATGGTGGCCTTGGGCGCTGCCGAAAATGAAGCGGCCACCACCGCGTACCACGAGGTGATGGCCGGCACCGGCTGGACGGTCTCCAGCTGGCGGTTTGGCGCGGTGGGCTAGAAGCCCAGGCTCGCCAGCAAATCGTCCACTTCGCCCTGGTTCGTCACCACGTCGGTGCGGCCCTCGGCGTTGACCACGGGGCCGTTCAGCACGTTGGCGTCGACCTTCTCGCGGTGCTCGGGCGGCACCACGCTGACCAGCAGCTTCACGAGGCTGTCTTCCAGTTCGTTGGCCAGGCTCACGACCTTGGCCACCACCTGGCCGGTGAGGTCGTGGAAGTCCTGCGCCATCATGATGTCGGTGAGGTGGTTGTCGATGCGCGCGGTGCGGGCTTCGACGTCCTGCACGAAGTTCAACACCGCGCCGCTGGCCACGGCCTTCACCGGGTTGGCGACGATGGCCGCAGCCATCTCGCGCGTGGCGGCGCTGATGGCGGCATGGTCGGCCTTGGCCTCGTCGACCGAATTCAGCACCTTGTTGGCCGCATCGGCGGTCTTCTTGGCGATGTAGGTCAGGCGGCTGCGCGCATCGGGGATGCCGTCGGTAGCGATCTGCAGCTTGGGCATCACACCCAGCTGCTGCATGGTGTCGTGCAGCAGCCGCGTGATTGAGCCGATCTGCTGAAACACCTCCGGCGAGACGCTCAACGGTTCCGCCGGTTTCAGCGCGGCGATGTCTTCCATGATCATGTTCATGCTCCGGGCGGCAATGGTCAGGCGGTGGCGGCGATTTTTTGCAGGATCTTCTGCACTTTCTCTTCCAGCGTCGCCTTCGTGAAGGGCTTGACGATGTAACCCGCCGCGCCGCTTTGCGCGGCCATCACGATGTCTTCCTTGCGCGCCTCGGCCGTGACCATCAGCACCGGAATGTGCTTCAGGCTGTCTTCGGCCTTCACGGCCTTCAGCAGGTCGAAGCCGTTCATGTTCGGCATGTTGATGTCCGACACCACGAAGTCGTACTTCTGCGCCTTCAACATGGTCAGCGCCACCGCGCCGTCTTCGGCCTCGTCGGCGTTGTTGCAGCCCATCTCCTTCAGCAGCCCGCGAACGATGCGCCGCATGGTGGAGAAGTCATCGACGATGAGAAACTTCAGATCGGTGGGCGTGCTCATGGAATCGGGCCTCGGGAAGAAGGGAACTTGGGGGATTTATCGGAGAGCCGGTGCAGGACTTGAGGGCAGCATTGCAGGCCCTGCGGCTGGTTCCGGGCTGGTGGTGTCGGCCACGGCGGGTTCTGCCAGATCGGGCGTGGCGCGGAAGAGCGCGTCTTCGGCTTCGCGCGTCATCACCACGATGCTGATGCGGCGGTTGGCCGGTGAGGCCGGGTCTCGGCGGTCGAAGGGGTTGCTGGCGGCCAGGCCCTGCACACGCAGCACCTGGTCATCGGGCAGGCCCCCGGTGATGAGCTCGCGACGCGAGGCATTGGCGCGGTCGCTGCTGAGCTCCCAGTTGCTGTAGCCCTTCTGGGCGTTTCCGAACGGCATCGCATCGGTGTGCCCTTCCAGCGTCAAGCGGTTGGGCACCTCGCCGAGCAGGCTGCCGAGTTCGCGCAGCACCTCGCGCATCACCGGCTGCACCACGGGGCTGCCGCTGGCGAACATCGGTCGGCCCTCGGCATCGACGATCTGGATGCGCAGGCCGTCGCGTGTCATCTCCAGCAGGATCTGCTTGCCCATGCCTTCCAGCTTGGGGTTGGCGGCGATCTTGTCTTCGATCTTGCGCTTGATGCTTTCCAGGCGAGCCACCTCGGCACGTACCTGCTCGGCCTTCAGCTGGTGGATGTTGACGGTGGCGCGCTGCGCCTCGGTTTCGCCGCGCTTGACCTGGCCCGTGCTGCGCGTGAGGTCTTGCCCGCCGCCCTTGACCACGTGCGAAGAATCGCCCGAGCCGCTGCCGCCGTTGAGCAGCGCCAGCTTCAGCGGCGAACCGAAGTAGTCGGCGATGCCCTTCTTGTCGCCTTCGGTGGTGCTGCCCAGCAGCCACATCAACAGGAAGAAGGCCATCATGGCCGTCACGAAGTCGGCATAGGCGATCTTCCAGGCGCCGCCATGGACAGCGTGGCCGCCCTTCTTGACGCGCTTGATGATGATCGGCTGAAGCTTCTTGGCGTCTCCAGCCATGGTTACTGACCCCCAGGCTTGTCGCTGCGCGCCTTCGCCACCCCCCGAGGGGGCTCATGCAGCGGCCCGGCAGAGCCGGTTCCGCGCATGCCCTTGATCGGCGGCTGAGCGATGGGAGCGAACGGCAGTGCCATCTGGCGGCTGAACGTTTGGCTGCGGGGTGCTGTGAGCACACTCATTTCTTGCCTTTGACGTGGCCTTCGAGTTCGCTGAAGCTCGGGCGGTCACCGCTGTACAGCACCTTGCGGCCGAACTCGATGGCCACCTGCGGTGCGTAGCCCTGCATGCTGGCCAAGAGCGTGGTCTTGATGCACTGCAGCTCCTTGCTGCCCTCTTCGACCTTCTGCTCCAGCAGGCCGGCCATGGGCTCTGCGAACGCATAGGCCAGCAGAATGCCGAGAAAGGTGCCGACCAGCGCCGAGCCGATCATCGCGCCCAGCACCGCGGGCGGCTGGCCCACGCTGCCCATGGTCTTGACCACGCCCAGCACGGCAGCCACGATGCCGAACGCCGGCAGGCCGCTGGCCACGCGCTGGATGGCGGCCACGGGCGCATGTGCCTCGTGGTGGTGGGTCTCGATCTCGCTGTCCATCAGCGACTCGATCTCGTGGGCATTGAGGTTGCCCGAGACCATCATGCGCAGGTAGTCGGTGATGAACTCGGTGACGTGGTGGTCGCTGCCGACAGCGGGGTACTTCTTGAACAGCGGGCTGTTGTGCGGATCTTCGACGTCCTTCTCGATCGACATCAGGCCTTCCTTGCGCGCCTTCTGCAGGATGTCGAACATCAGAGCCAGCAGCTCCATGTA
Organism: Betaproteobacteria bacterium; assembly: GCA_031372905.1. Taxonomy (GTDB): domain Bacteria; phylum Pseudomonadota; class Gammaproteobacteria; order Burkholderiales; family Burkholderiaceae_C; genus Rubrivivax. Next base: position 7,015 of record JANMMD010000200.1, on the reverse strand, counting down.
GCGCGCCTTGGTGTACTTGCTGCCCTTGAAGCAGCTCAGCGTGCCGGCGATGGTGGACTTCACCACCTTCATCTGGTTGTTCACCAGGAAAGCGCCCAGCGTCGCGCCGCCGATCATGGCCATTTCCCAGGGCAGGGCCTTCATGATGGGGCCCATGTTGCCGCCGTGAGCAATGAACACGCCAAAGACGCATCCAAGCACGACGACCCAACCGATGATGACGAACATGTGGAGTGATCCGCGAGGGTTCCGCTAGGTGCCGGGAGCGGGCTGAAGCGGGTATGGGTGGGTTATCGGCCGCCTGCCGTTCGTATTGAGGGGGGCTGCAGCGGCACGGGCCGGTAGACCCACACCGTCTTGCGGCCAGCGCCTTGCAGACAGGCATGCGGCGCGACGCCAGGCACTGCGAACTCGAGGCTCACGAGCCAGGCGCCCGGCGCCAACTCGGCACTGGCTTTGCTGAAGGCGCGCACCATGCTCTCGGGCCGCTGAAACAGGTAGACGAGGTCGTAGCCAGCCCACGAAGCGGCCCACATGTCGCCGCGCTGCACCTGCGCCTGCACGCGGGCAGCGCGGCAGCGCCAGCGCGTGGCCAAGGCCAGCAGCGGGCTCCACTCGACGCCACTGCACTGCGCCTGCGGCCACAGCCGATGCAGGGCCAGCAGGCCATCGCCTGCGCCACAACCGGCGTCCAGCACACGCTTCGGTGCGCCCACCACGGCGTCCAGCCCCAGCAAGGCCTCGCGCGGGGTGGGAAACAGCGGCGCGTCACGCCAGGCACGCAGCGGGTAGACGGTCAGCACCGGCAGCAGCAGCAGAAGCCACACCCAGGGCGGCGTGGCACCGGCCGCCCCAAGCACCAGCGCCGAAAGCGGGAAACCGGCCGCAGCGATGCCACGCCGCCAGCGCCCGCTGCAGATCAGCGCGGCAGCAGTGCTGGCCGCCAGCGCGCCGCCCAGCGCCAAGGCCGGTGCCATGCCAGCCCGCGCCAACGCCAGCCACAACAGCCACGCACCCGCCCACACCAGCACGGCCGGCAGCGGCCAGGGCAGGCGCGCGGCGGCGGTGGCAGGAACGGTGGCGGAAACGGGGGTCGGTCTCATGCTGCCCGCCAGTGTCGACGCGGCGCGCGATCGGCAAGCGTGGATAAGACCGTTTGCACCCCTGCTGTTCCTGTGCCGCCAAGGTCCGCAGACCCGCCGGCCCGGCTCAATGCAGGGCCAGCAAGCGGTCGTGTGGTGGGCGCACCCGCATCTGTGCGCTGGTGACGGCGTGCTTGACGCTGAAGCGCTGGTCTTGCGTGTCGCGCAGCAGGGGCTCGCCCAGCGGACTCCCGCGCGGCGACACCAGCGCCGCGACGCGCGGCAGATTGGCGCGCTCGCCACGGCCCACGACGATGGCCAGCTCGCCATTGGCCAGCGCCACGAAGCTGCCCGGTGGATACAGGCCCACCACCTTCAGCAACACCCCGCCAATCTCGTCAGGCCGGCCGTCGGGGCCCAGGCAGGCCTCGCTGGCGGCCCGCACGGGCGACATCGGTGTGCGCATCGCGCGGCGGCTGATCTTGGCGGTGAAGATATCGACACGGCGCAGCAACAGCGCCAACTGGCGTTCGGGCGGCTCTTCGGCCAGAGGCAGGTCGCTGCTCGCAGCCGCGTGGTGCTGGCGCACGACGGCCAGGCACAACGGGTCGCCCAGCCCCACCGCTTCCAGCATCACGGCGCTGGCCTCGGCGTGGCCCTCGATCCCGACACGCTGCGCATCGGTCGGCGGCTGGCGCGATTTCGCGAGTTCGTTCTGCAGCCGCAACATACCCATGTTCATCGTCAGCGCAGCGCGGCCCACGCTGTCCACCCAGGCCGTGCTCCAACCGAGCTTGGCCGCGGCCGGCTCGACCACGATCAGCGTCAGCAGCGCGTGGTGGCAGCTGTACTTGTGCACCGAATGCCCGGCTTCGTAGACCAGGTGGTACAGCGATGCATCGGGATGCTGCTGCGAGAGAGCGCGCGCGCCACCATGCACGGCAAAGAGCCGGGCGCGCCACTCGCTGCCCTGGGCCTGCGACAGCAGGCAGTCCTCGAGCTGCTCGACGAGCTCGGACCATTGGCGCGCCAGCGGCGTGGCCACCTCGTCACTGTGGATCTGCAGGCGCTGCATCCACGACGCCAAGGCCATGTGGATGGCGAACAGCGGCTCGGCCAGCAGTTCGTCGAGCTGTGTCGGGTACTCCAGCGCGCGCCCGGCCGGCAAGCGCACCCGGCCTGCGGCATCGCGCAGGTCGAAGGGCAAGGGCTCGCCCAGACGCAGGCAGTGGGCGGGGAAAGGTGCGAGTTTCAAGTCGGCTTGAAGGCGGTTGACGGAGGAAGCCGCGGCAGCGGCGTCAACAGTTGTATCGGCGCCTGATATCCAGCCTTGAGGGTGTGTACCGACGAAAAAAAGCGGGCCCCGAAGGACCCGCTGAAAAGCACAGAGTTCTGTGCCAGGAGGAGACGTGCAATGAACCGGATTGACTCTATGACTTGGGTATCGACAGCCGGTGCCGCGACTTGAGCACGCCGCGCACCGCAGTTCGTGATGAATTGCGCGGCAAGTCTTGAACGCGCAGCAGCGCTGCCGCTCAGTGCGTATGTGCAGCGCCGTACTCGGCGCCCAGGCTGCCGGCCAGCTTGCCCTTGCCGGCGCGTGCCGGCGGGTTGCACAGACCGCAGACGTAATGGCGTGCGATCTCGTGCGGGTGGGTCACGAAGTGGCCACCGCACTTGCTGCAGGCGGTCATCGTGAGCATGCCGTTGTCGACGAACTTCACCAGACGCCAGGCGCGCGTGACGCTGAGCAGCGGCTCCAGGCCCTGTGCCTGCATCTGCTCCAGGTAGAGCTGGTAGGCCTTGATGACGGTGTCGATCTCGTCGAGCGCGGCGGTCTTGTTCAGGTACTCGTGCATGTTCAGGAACAGGCTCGAGTGAATGTTCGGCTGCCAGGTCATGAACCAGTCGGTGGAGAACGGCAGCTGGCCCTTGCTCGGGCTCTTGCCCGCGACTTCCTTGTACAGGCGCAGCAGGCGCTCGTAGCTGAGGTCGGTTTCGCTTTCCAGCACCTGCAGGCGCGCGCCGAGGTTGATCAGCGTCACCGCACGTTCGATCTGCCGGGCTTCGGTGAGGATGCTCTTGCTGCGGGCCATGGTGTTCTCCGTCCTGTGATGTTGTGGGGTCTGGCGGGCCGCGGCGGCTTATGCGGCTTCTTGGTGGCGGCCGGCCATCAGGATGGAAGCGTGCAGGCGGCTCATGCCGTCGTTGGCAGCGCCCTTGCCGTGGTTGGTGAGCAGGTTCCAGACCATGTCGTCGTCCATGCGGAAGCGGCACAGCAGCGTGTTGCCGGTGGCGATCTTCATCATCTGCGCCGGGGTCAGCGTGCCGATCAGGCTGGCCGTCTCTTCGCTCACGCCCAGGCGGAACAGCGCCTGTTCCTTGTCGCTGCGGATCAGGCTCTGGGCCAGCATCAGGTAGGACAGATTGGCTTCGCGGATCTCGGCAAGGATTTGTTCGGTGTTCATGGGGCTGCTCCGGCGGTGTGTCTGGGGTTTGCTGTGGTAGCTGGTGAGGACCAGCCGATGAAACGAACTGTAGAAGCGTGAACAGGCTTGAAACATCAGGCCATCTCCGTCGCTGGAGTCCCCCTTCTTCCAGCCCGCTTGTCAGGCAAATTCCTACAAGTGCTTCCAGATGTGACCTGCGTCACGGCTGGCCGGGCCCTGGCCTTGGGTTTGATTCGAATATCGTGAGCGTTCTTCTGACAACAAGGACTGCCATGCAGCGTCGCGCCGCCCTCCTCCCTGTCTTCTTCTGCCTCAGCGTGCTCGGCACCCCCGCCACGGCGCAGCCTGCGCCGGGCTTACCCAAGACCCTGCGCATCGCGATGGAGGGCGGCTACCCGCCCTTCAGCACCGTGGCCCCAGACGGCAAGCTGGTCGGCTTCGACGCCGACATCGCCAGTGAGATCTGCAAGCGCGTGCAGCTCACGTGCTCGCAGGTGCAGATCGAGTTCGACGCGATGATCCCGGCGCTGCGCGCGAAGAAGGTGGACGCCATCGTGGCCTCGATGAGCATCACGCCCGAGCGCCAGAAGGCGGTGGACTTCAGCGACAAGTACTACAACACGCCGGCGCGCGTGGTGACCAAGGCCGATGCGAAGTTCGAGATCACGCCGGAGGGCCTGAAGGGCCGCAAGATCGGGGTGCAGCGCAACACCATCCACGACCGCTACGCCACTGCCACCTTCAAGGGCAGCGAGATCGTGCGCTACGGCAAGCAGGACGAGGTCTTCCTCGACCTGGTCAACGGCCGCATCGAGGCCACGCTGGCCGATGTGGTGGCCGCCGACCAGGGCTTCCTGAAGACGCCCAAGGGCGCGAGTTTCGCGCTGCGCGGGCCGAACTTCGACGACCCGGCCTACTTCGGCGTGGGGGCCGGCATCGCAGTGCGCAAGGGCGACAAGGCTTTGCAGCAGGCCATCAACGGCGCCTTGGCTGCCATGCGCGCCGACGGCACCTACAAGAAATTCAACGACAAGTACTTCAGCTTCGACATCTACGGCGCAGAGACACCGAAAAAATGAGTTGAAGCCTCAGTTGCGCTCGATGCGCGCGTAGGCGCTGTGGTTGTGGATGGACTCGAAGTTCTCCACATCCACACGGTAGCGGCCGATGCGCGCGTCGCCGTTCAGACGCAGCGCGACGTCACGCACCAGGTCTTCGACGAACTTGGGGTTCTCGTAGGCGTGCTCGGTGACCCACTTCTCATCGGGCCGCTTGAGCATCGGCCAGATCTCGCTGCTGGCCTCTTCCTCGGCAAAGCGCACGAGTTCGTGCCATTCGACGGGCTGCAGCATTTCCACGCGCATCGTCACCAGCGAGCGCTGGTTGTGCGCGCCGTAGTCGCTGATCTCCTTGCTGCACGGGCACAGGCTCTTCACCGGCACCGCCACCTCAGCGTGAACGCTGGTGACGCCGGCTCGAGTCTCGCTGATCCAGCGGCCCTGGTAGTCAAGCAGGCTCTGCACGCCCGACACCGGCGCGCGCTTGCGGATGAAGAAGCTGAAGGCGGCTTCGATGCGGCCTTCGTCGGCGCCGAGTTTGTCGAGCATCGCCGCGTGTTTTTCACGCAGCGAGGTGGCGGTCAGCGGCTCGCCCGACAGCGCCAGCGCGTCCAGCCACGCCACGAAGCGCGACATGTGCGTGCCCTTCTTCTCGGCCGGCAGCGCCACGTCCAAGGCCCACAGCGCGGCCGTCTGCTGCACCGCACCCGCCACGGTGATCTGCAGTGGGTAACGCACGTCCTTCACGCCGACACGCTGGATGGCCAGATGGCGATCGTCACGCGCGCTTTGCGTGTCGGGGATGTGCAGGGCGTCGGTCAAGGTGTTCATGGTAGGCCGGAGGATGCCAGCTTTCGCGGGTCGGCAGCGTCACGCGGTTTACAACACAGCGTTCGCGCTGGGCGAATGTTGCGCTTGTCCGCTGCCGCCTTCAGCCGTTGACTGCAGCCAGCGTCGGCCGCACGCCGAAACGCTGCACGACGGCGGCTTCGATGCCGGCTGCGTCGAGGCCACACATCGCCAGCAGCTTGGCCGGATCGCCGTGTTCGGTGAAGACATCGGGGATGCCCAGCACCTGCACCGGCACCGCGACGCCGGCTGCGGCCAGGCATTCCAGCACCGCGCTGCCTGCCCCGCCCATGATGCAGCCCTCTTCCACCGTCACCAAGGCGTCGTGGCTGCGGGCCAGGCGCAGCACCAGTTCGGCGTCGAGCGGCTTGACGAAACGCATGTCGGCCACGGTGGCACCCAGCTTCTCGGCCACTGTCAGCGCGTGGTGCAGCATGGTGCCGAAGGCGAGGATCGCGATGCGTTTGCCTTCTCGTCTGACGACACCCTTGCCCCAGGGCCATTCGCTGAAACCCTTCTCGGCAGCGACGCCGGCCCCGGCACCGCGCGGGTAGCGCACGGCCACGGGCGTGTTCTGGCGATAGGCCGTGGTGAGCGCCTGGCGGCATTCGTTTTCGTCGCTGGGCACCAGCATGCTGCAGTTGGGAATGCAGCGCACGAAGGCGATGTCGTAGAGGCCCGCGTGCGTGGGGCCGTCGGCGCCGACGATGCCAGCACGGTCGAGCGCAAACACCACCGGCAGGTTCTGCAGTGCCACGTCGTGGATGAGCTGGTCGTAGCCGCGCTGCAGGAAGGTGCTGTAGATCGCCACCACGGGCTTCAGGCCCTCACACGCCAGGCCGGCAGCGAAGGTGACCGCGTGCTGCTCGGCGATGCCGACGTCGTGGTAGCGCAAGGGGAAGCGCTTGTGGAACTCGACCATGCCCGAGCCTTCGCGCATGGCCGGCGTGATGGCCACCAGGCGCGGGTCGGCCTCGGCCATGTCGCAGAGCCAGCTGCCGAAGATGTTCGTGAAGGTCGGCTTGCCACCGGGCTTGGCGGCCGGGAAGCCTTCGTCGACGTTGAACTTGGTCGACGCCGCGTGGTACTTCACCGGGTCGGCCTCGGCCGGCTTGTAGCCGTAGCCCTTCTTGGTGACGACATGCAGGAACTGCGGGCCGCGCTTGGCGCGCAGGTTTTCCAGCGTCGGGATCAGCGATTCGAGGTCGTGGCCGTCGATGGGGCCGACATAGTTAAAGCCGAACTCCTCGAAGATGGTGCCGGGCACGACCATGCCCTTGGCGTGTTCTTCGAAGCGCCGCGCGAGCTCGAACAAGGGCGGCGCATTCTTCAGCACCGCCTTGGCGCTTTGGCGCGCAGCTTCGTAGAAATTGCCGCTCATCAGGCGCGCCAGGTATTTGTTCAGCGCGCCTACCGGCGGGCTGATCGACATGTCGTTGTCGTTCAGCACCACCAGGATGTCGGCGTTGACGCCTGCATGGCTGACACCCGCGTTATTCAGCGCCTCGAAGGCCATGCCGGCGCTCATCGCACCGTCGCCGATGACGGCCACGGCGCGGCGGTCTTCGCCTTTCAG
>JANMMD010000192.1:0-2260 GCA_031372905.1 Betaproteobacteria bacterium | reverse complement strand
GCACGTCGCTGCGGCCTGGCTGTCACCGACAGCTTCGGCCTGCAAAGTGGCCAGGTGGTGCGGCGCTGGCCCAACCTGCTGGCCAGCGTGGCGGTGTTCCGCTTCGAGCAGCCCTGAGGACAGCCCGCCTCAGCCGGCGGGCAGGCTGAGGGTGAAGGTCGAGCCTACGCCCGGCACACTTTCCACAGCAATATCGCCGCCCATGACTGCGGCCAGTTCGCGGCTCACCGCCAGGCCCAGGCCGGTGCCGGCAATGCTGCCGCGCTGCGCGCCCAGGCGCTCAAAGGGCTGGAACAGCCGCGCCTGCTGCAGGGCGTCCAGCCCCGGGCCGCTGTCCGACACGCTGATTTCGACGCGACCTTCGCGCGCCTCGACGCGCAGCCGCACCCAGCCGGCGGGCCGGTTGTACTTGATGGCGTTGCTGAGCAGGTTGGTCAGCACCTGAAGCAGGCGCCGGCGGTCGGCCCGCACGGCCCGGGATTCCAGCGCGCCGGCTTCGTCGTGCACCGTCACGCCCGCGGCGCTGGCGGCGCCGGAGAGCATGGTCAGCGCCTCGTCCAGCACGGGGCGCAAGGGCAGCGCTTCGGTGGCCATCGCGAGCTGGCCGGTCTGCGCACTGCTGATGTCGAGCACGTCGTCCAGCAGCGCCAGCAGGTGCCGCCCGGCGGCCAGCACCTGGCTGTTCCAGTTGCGCTGGCGTTCACCGTTGCCGGGCTCCAGCTCCAGCAGCTGGCTGAAACCCAGCACGGCGTTCAGCGGCGTGCGCAGTTCGTGGCTCACACGGCTGAGGAACTGTGATTTCGCATGGTCGGCGGCGGCGGCGCGATCGCGTTCGGCGCGCAGCGCCTCGGCCTGCTTGCGGCCGGTGATGTCGGTGTGCGTGCCCACCATGCGCAGCGGCCGACCGGCGGCGTCGCGCGCCATCACCATGCCGCGCGACAGGATCCACTTCCAGCTGCCGTCCTTGCACTGCACGCGGTGTTCGTTGACGTAGGTCGGCGCGCTGCCCGCAAAGTGCGCCTCGCGCGCCAGGCGCATGCCAGCCCTGTCGTCAGGGTGGGTGCGGGCATCCAGTGCGTCGGGCGTGTCGGGCAGCTCGCCGGGCGCAAAGCCATACAGCGCCGCGCAGGCCGGTGACAGCAGTTCGCGGCCTTCCTGCACATGCCAGTCCCAGACGCCGTCGCCGGTGCCTTCCAGCGCGCGCTTCCACAGTTCGCCGTTCTGCTGCAGCGCCAGCTCGGCACGCTTGCGCTCGCTCACATCGACGATGACGCCGATGCGTGCCGGGACGCCGGCCATCGCCTCGGCGGCCACGGAGGTCTGCTGCACCCACTTCTCGCTGCCGTCAGCCAGCCGCAGGCGGTACTCGATGGTTGCCGGTGCGCGGCGTGCGGCCGCGTCGATGAGGATCGCGTCAACCCGCGCGCGGTCATCGGGGTGGCGGCAGCGCGCCAGCAGCGCGTTGTCCCTCAACGCGTCGTCGGGGGCTATGCCGAAGAGCTCGCGCACACCGTCGCTGAGGAAGTCGATGCGGCGCTGGCCGTCGGGCTGTACCAGCACGCGGAAGACGGCGCCGGGCACCTGCCCCGTGATCTCGCGCAGGTCGCGTTCGCTGCGCTCCAGCGCCGCGCGTGCTTTGACGCGGTCGGTGATCTCTTCCACCGTGCCTTCATAGAACAGCACGCGGCCGCTTGCATCGCGCACGAGGTAGGCGTTCTCGCGCACCCACAGGTGCTGCGAGCTGCCGAAGCGGCACACCTCGGACTCGAAACCCACCACCTGGCCATCGCGCTCCAGCAGCTGGCGGAACTCGCCGCGGCGCCCGGGCTGCACGTACCAGTCGTCGACGCTGGAATTCAGCCTCGCCAGGTGCTCGGCCTCGGTGGCGAAGCCGTTCAGCCGCACCAGCGCCGGGTTGCTGCGCAGCATCACGCCATCGGGGCTGGTGCGGTAGGCGCCGATGGGCAGGAATTCGAAGAGGGTCGAGAAGTCCTTGTCCACCGGCTGCCCCTGGTTGCCCTTGCGGCGCGGCCGCCGGTCAGTCCAGCGTGACTTCGGTGTGCACGGTGCCCGCGCGGTCGGCCGTGGCCGTCAGCGCGATGCGCGTGCCGCGGGCACCCTTGACCAGCCACTCGACCACCGCGCGGTCGGCGGTGATTTCACGGGTGGGCAGGAAGGCCTGCTGGCTGCTCTTCGGCGCATGGCCTTCGAGGTGGGCACCGATCTCGCGCTCCTTGCCGCTGACCAGGCTCACGCCTGC
>JANMMD010000184.1:0-3782 GCA_031372905.1 Betaproteobacteria bacterium | reverse complement strand
ACAGATTGGAGCAGTTCACGCTCGCGCGCGACACTGTCAGACCTTACAGGTATGCAAGACCTTGTTCGTGGGGGTCGGGTCGGCGGCCGGCGGGCGGGCAAGGCTCAGACCGTCAGTCGATGAGGCCCAGCCGCAGCGCCTTCAGCACCGCCTGGTGCTTGTTCACGCAGCCCAGCTTGTGCATGGCGTTGTTGATGTGCAGCACCGCGGTGCGTTCGCTGATGCCCAGCACAGCGCCCACCTCCCAGGCCGTCTTGCCGTCCATGGTCCAGCGCAGGGCCTCCAGTTCACGGGGTGTCAGTGCCGGGCGTTCGGGCTGCGATTCGGGCGGCACCAGGAGGCGCATCGCCGCCTCTTGCGCATGCACGGCGAAGAGCTGCAGATCGGCCACGACACGCTGCAGCTCGTGGGGGTCGGTGGGCAGCGGGCGGTCCCGGTCGACCCCAAGCAGGAAGTGCTTGCCCTCGGGCAAGTGCAACGCCATCGCAATGCCGGCGCAATAACCGAATTGCGCCTGCTGCTCCCACAGTTCACCGACGCCGTTTTCGACGTAGGTGTTCTGGTTCCAGATGATGGGCACCGTCTTGCGCTTGCAGTGCAACAGCACGGGGTCGCGTTTCGCGCTGGCGTCGTCGACGTAGGCCTCGACGTAGCTGACGGGCGTGTTGTCCACCGCGACCAGATCGCTCTTGCCCCGCCCGTGATCGATCATCGTGACGGCAGAGACCGTCTCGAAGCCGAGTTGGCGCGTGAAGCGCACGACTTCATCGCGAAACTCATCCCGGCTGCGCGCGTGCAGCACCGCTGTGTATCCACCCGGGAGCATTGCTCTCCTTGCTCGCTGAAACATCGGGGCGCAGGGCCCCCTGACAAGGTTTACAGCTATTCGCCGACGGCCCAGTGGCGAAGAATTCATGGATGCACCGTACAGCACCCCAGATTTCAGCGCCCATTCACCCTGTAGCCACCGCGTGGGCACTGCGCGCGTGGCCGCCTTTATTGTGGCAGGCCACCGAGAGAAAACCTGTGCGGTTTCACCACCTTGGCACCCATGTGAGCCCTGTCGGCGAGGGGCCCGGCTGCGTGGCCGGCCAGACCGTGTGGACGGCCCGCGCGGCAGAAGGCGACGCCGGCATGGCCTGGGACTGGATCGAGATCGCGCGCGGTGTCGTGGCCATCGCCGACCCACTGTCGGTGGTGAGCAATGTGCGCCTCGTCAACGACGAGGGCGAGGTGCTCACCGCGTTGCAGGCGGCACGCTTTCTCAACGAAATGGTGCGTGCGCTGCCCTGGCAGCAGGAAGTGGAGCGCGCACTGCGCCAGCGGCTGAACTGAGGCGTCTACTTCAACGCGGCACTGCGCAACACGCGCGAGACATAAATCACCGCCGCTACCGTCAACACGGCGCACACCAGCACTGGCGGCAGCAGGTCGGCCATGGGCAGCATCTCACCCTTGAGTACACGGCCCATCAGCGTGGTCTGCGCCAACGCCGGCACCCACAGGTGCCAGGGCGCCGTGCCCTCCTGGTTCAACACCAGCACCAAGGGCAGCATCGAGATGGCCAGCACCAGCACGGTGGCGTTCGCCTGCGCTTCCTTGAAGGTCTTGCAGCGGATGGCAATGGCCATCAACAGCGCCGCCAGCGCACCGGCCAGCGGCAGCAGCAGCGCAATGAACCAGGCCGCTTCACCGGGGCCGAAGCGAAACATGGCCGACAGCGCCTCGCTGCGCAGCAGCAGCTGTGCCGGCAGGAAGCTCAGGCACGACAGCACGGCGATCAGCATGCCCACGGTGGCCACCGCGCCCCACTTGCCCAGCACCAGCGACATGCGCGAGGCCGGGTTCATCAGCAGCGGCTCCAGCGAGCCGCGCTCGCGCTCACCGGCGGTGGTGTCCAGGGCCGCGTTCAGGGCGCCGTAGAGCACCGCCATGAGGACGAAGAACGGCACCATGAACGCCAGCTGCGCAGCGCGCGAGGCGGGATCGGCAAGGTCGCGTTCTTCCACGCGCACCGTCTCCAGTGCGGAAGACGCCACGCCGCGCATCGCCAGGTGCAAGCTGGCCTGCTCCTGGTTGTAGGCGCGCAGCAAGCGCAGCACCGCGCCGCTGCCGCCCTGGGCGCGCTGGTCGGTGGCGCTAGACACCAGCTCCAGCACGGGCACTTCAGCGCGCGCCACGGCTTCGGCGTAATCGGCCGGCACCACCACCACCGGGTAGCCAAGCTTGCTGTCGCGCAAGCGCTGTTCCCAGTCGGGCGGCGCGGCCTTCACGATGTAGGTCTGCCGCTCGAGGAAGTTCTTCAGCCCCGGCGCGTGCTCGATGCCGATGGCGTAGACCTCGCGCGCCTCAGCGCGCTTTTCGATGCCGGCCACCAGCTGCGAGATGGCCACCAGCACCAGCGGGCCGATGGCCACCGAGCTCAGCAGCACCATCGTCAGCGTGCGGCGGTCGCGCAGCGCATCGCGCAGCTCCTTCAGGAACACCACCCACGCGGCGGCGATCATGAAAGCGCTCCGGCGGCAGCAGGAGTGGCAGCGGGCGAGAAGGCGAGCTTCACGAAGGTTTCCTCGAAGTCGGTCTGCTGTGTCGCCGCCGAGAGTTCGACCACCGTGCCGGCCGCCACGGTGCGGCCCTGCGCCACCACCACGACGTGGTCGCACAGGCGCTCCACCTCCTGCATGATGTGCGTGGAGAACACGATGCACTTGCCCTCGTCGTCACGCAGGCGGCGCAGCGTTTCGCGCAAGGCACGCGTGGCCAGTACGTCCAGGCCGTTGGTCGGTTCGTCGAGCACGATGTTGGGCGGGTTGTGCACCAGAGCGCGGGCCAGCGCCGTCTTCATGCGTTCACCCTGGCTGAAGCCCTCGGTGCGACGGTCCAGCAGGGCCTGCATGTCCAGCATCTTGGCCAGCTGCTCGGTACGGGCCGCGGCGGCTTGGGGCCGCATGCCGTGCAGGCGGCCGTAGTAAACGATGTTCTCGCGCGCCGTCAGCCGCGGGTAGAGGCCGCGCGCATCGCTCAGCACGCCCATGCGCGCCAGCGCCGCGGCTGGCTGTTGCGCCACGTCGATGCCGTCCACGCGCACCTGGCCGCTGTCGGGTTCGATCAGCGCTGCGGCAATGCGCAGCGTCGTCGTCTTGCCCGCGCCGTTGGGCCCGAGCAGGCCGGTGATGCGGCCGTCGGCGGCCAGGAAATCCACCCCGTCCACGGCTTGCACCGTGCGCTTGTGGCGCCCGCTGCCCTGGGTGAAGCGCTTGCGCAGTTGTTCGATCTGGATCATTTCGCGGCCTCCACTGCCATCGGCTGGAAGGGCGCCTGGTAAATCAGGGGCCGCGGGATCGGCTCGGCGCAAGCGGTGTCCACCTTCAGCGCCACTTCGTCGGTGTCGGCGTCGATGAAGCGGAACAGCACGTCGCGCATGCAGCCCAGGCCCATCACGCCGTGCCCGGCTTGCGGCACCACCACATGGCGCGCCTTGGCGCCGAGCTGCTGGCTGACACGCTTGCCATGGCGCGGCGGCGTCGCGGGGTCGGCACCGCCGGACAGCACGAGCGTGGCCGTGCGGGCCGGGGCCACGGTGTAGAAAGCCGCGGGTACATCGCCGCGCGGCCAGGCCTCGCAGATGCGGCGGTACTGCTGTGCGAAGCCGTCGCCGAAGTCGGCGCCCGGGGCGTCGCCAGCCTGCGCCAGGCGCGGCAAGTCTTCGGCGCAGACCACCGAGAAGTGCATGCCCTCGGCCATGCGCATCGCTCGGCCGCCGCTGCCCGCGAAGGCCGCGC
>JANMMD010000161.1:0-22002 GCA_031372905.1 Betaproteobacteria bacterium | reverse complement strand
CGGCAAGCAGGCCGGCAAAGCCGCGGCCACACAGATGCTGGTGCTGCACATGCTGGGCAACCACGGCCCTTCCTACTTCCGGCGCTACCCGCCGGCCTTTGCGCGCTTCCAGCCGGCCTGCGTGTCCGACGACCTGCAGCACTGCACGCAGCAGGAGATCGTCAACGCCTACGACAACGCCCTGCTCTACACCGACCACGTGCTGGCCAGCCTGGTGGCCAAGCTGCAGGCGGCCTCGGGCCCGATGGATGCCGTGATGCTCTACGTCTCCGACCACGGTGAATCGCTGGGCGAGCACCGCCTCTACCTGCACGGCCTGCCGTGGTCGATCGCGCCCGAGACACAGAAGCGCGTGCCGATGACGATGTGGTTCAGCCCCGGCGCGCCGCGCGCCCTGGGCCTGGATCTGCCTTGCCTGGCCAGCCGCAGCCAGGCCCCCGTGACGCACGACAACCTCTTCCACACCGTGCTCGGCCTGCTGGACGTGACCACCACCTTGCACGAAGCGCCACTGGATCTGACCCAGGGCTGCCGCGGCGCAGCGCGGCCGTGACGACGCCGTCTGCCCATCACGCGGCAGCGGCGGCTGCCGCCGCGCCCGCAGTCGGCACCACACCGGCGCCGGTGCGGCCGCTTCCCGCGCACAGCGCTCTGCGCGATCTGGGCACCACGCTGGCGGCGCTGGCCGCGCTGCTGGTCTGGGACGCCAGCGGCACAGACCTCGCGGTGACACGGCTCTTTGCCAGCGCCCAGGGGTTCGCGCTGCGCGACAGCGTGTGGACGGCCACGCTGGCGCACGACGGCGGCCGGCTGCTGGCCTGGGCGCTGCTGGGGGCGCTGGTGGTGGCCGCCATTCGCGCGCCTGCGTCTGGCATGGCCGGCATGGCCGGCCACGCGGGCGTCGCGGGCGTTCCCGCCACGCCCAGCCGCGCCGAGCGCTGGCGCTGGCTGGGCGTGATGCTGCTGTGTGTGCTGGCGGTGCCGCTGCTGAAGCGCTTTTCGGCCACCAGCTGCCCGTGGGACCTGGCCGAGTTCGGCGGCCAGGCGCTGTATGTCTCGCACTGGGCGCTTGCGCGCTTCGATGGCGGCCCCGGGCATTGTTTTCCCTCGGGGCATGCGGTCGCGGCCTTTGCGTTCTTCGGCCTCTACTTCCAATGGCGCGGCTTCGACGCAAGGCGGGCGCGGCGCTGGCTGGCGGTGGTGTTGGGCGCGGGGCTGCTCTTCGGTGCGGCGCAGCTGACGCGCGGCGCCCACCACGTCAGCCACACGCTGTGGTCGGCCTGGCTGTGCTGGGCCTTGTGCGCGGCGGCAGCGGCCGTGTTCCAGCACCGGCGCCAACGGGGCAGCGCGCCATCCGCGTGAAACCCGGGCTGCACAATGGCCGCACCGCACCGAGGATGCCGCCATGACCGATGCCGCCCACCCCCCGAACGAAGCGACCGCCGCAGCGACCGCAGCAGCGACTGCAAACGCGCAGCGCTGGCAGCACGACGGCGTGCGTGTCGTGCCGGCGGGGCAGCTGGACGGCAACACCGCGCAGACGCCGGGCATGGACCGCAAGGCCGCCATCAACTTCGCGCGCGTCGGCGCGCAAAAGCTGTGGGCCGGCACGGTGCACATCCACCCCGACGCGAAGACCGGCGCCCACCACCACGGGCCGCTGGAAAGCGTCATCTACGTCGTCAAGGGCCGCGCGCGCATGCGCTGGGGCGAGCGGCTGGAATTCACCGCCGAAGCCGGCCCCGGCGACTTCATCTACGTGCCGCCCTTCGTGCCGCACCAGGAGATCAACGCCAGCACCACCGAGACGCTGGAATGCGTGCTGTGCCGCAGCGACGGCGAGGCCGTGGCGGTGAACCTGGACATCACGCCGGCCGAGCAGCCCACCACCGTGGCCTGGGTCGACCCCACGCACCCGGCGCCGGGTGCGCGTTGCCCATGAACATCGCCGTCTCCGACCCACGCGCCTTCCTGCGCCAGCTCTACGACGCGGCGGTGCAGCGCGCGCTGCCGGCGCTGAACACCGCCGCCCACCTGCCCCCGCCGCCCGACATCAGCGGGCCGCGCCAGGGCCGCACCGTCGTCATCGGTGCCGGCAAGGCCGGTGGCGCGATGGCCGCGGCGGTGGATGCGCTGTGGCCGCGCGAAGCGCCGATGCGCGGGCTGGTGGTCACGCGCTACGGCCACGTTCCACCGGCCTACCGCGCCGTGCAGCAAAAAGGCGCGGCGCGCATCGAGGTGGTGGAGGCGCGCCACCCGGTGCCCGACGAGGCCGGCGCGCAGGCCGCGCAGCGCATTGCGGCCCTGGTGCGAGGCCTGGGTGAACACGACCTCGTGCTGTGCCTCGTGAGCGGTGGCGGCTCGGCGCTGCTCTCGATGCCCGCACCCGGCCTGACGCTGCAAGACAAGCAGGCCATCAACCAGGCGCTGCTGAAGAGCGGCGCGGCCATCGACGAGATGAACTGCGTGCGCAAGCATCTCAGCGCGATCAAGGGCGGCCGCCTCGCGGCGCGGTGCGCGCCGGCGCGTGTCGTCACGCTGCTCATCAGCGACGTGCCTGGCGACGCGCCCGAAGTCATCGCCAGCGGCCCCACGGTGCCCGATGCCAGCACCTGCGCGATGGCCTTGGCCATCTGCAGGCGCTATGGCATCACGCTGCCCGCGGCGGCGCTGGACGGGCTGGAAAGCGGTGCCTTCGAAACGCCCAAGCCGGGCGACGCGCTGTTCCACGGCCATGAGGTGCGCATGCTGGCCACGCCGCAGCAAGCGCTGGAAGCGGCGGCCGCCGCCGCCAGCGCCGCCGGCGTGCAGGCCCACATCCTCAGCGACGAGATGGAGGGCGAAAGCCGCGAGGTCGGCAAGGTGCACGCGGCACTGGCACGCGCGGTGGCGCGGCACGGCCAGCCGTTCGCGAAGCCGTGCGTGATTCTTTCCGGCGGCGAGACCACGGTGACGGTGAGGAGCAAGAGCGCGACAGCGCAAGCCGGTCTGGCGCCCGGCAAAGGCGGCCGCGCCACCGAGTTTCTGCTCGGCTGCGCCATCGCGCTGCAAGGCGAGCCCGGCGTGCACGTGCTGGCGGCCGACACCGACGGCATCGACGGCATGGAAGACAACGCCGGTGCCATCGTCACACCGAGCACGCTGGCACGTGCCGCAGCGCTGGGCATGAAACCCGCCGAGTTCCTCGACCGCAACGACGCCTACAGCTTCTTCGCGCCGCTCGCCGACCTGGTGGTGCCGGGGCCGACCTTCACCAACGTGAACGACTTCCGCGCCGTGCTGATCACCTGAAACGGTTCAGCCCGGCCCTCACCACTTGCAGCCGCCGTCGGCCTTCAAGGCCTGCGCCGCCAGCGGCAACACAGCCAGCAGGCCGGCCGCACGGTAGGCCTCACGGCAATCCTGCTTGGCGGACTTGGCGATGTCGCGGCCGAGCTTTTCGTCGACTTCAGGCGGGCGCGGCAGCACCGGCAGCATGCCGCCGGCGCTGCCCCGCGACAGCTCGCCGCCACGCGGGCGAGAGAGCTGCAGGTTCAGGCGCGGCGGCACGCTGGCCGCAGCCGAGGGTGGCGTGGCGACATCGGCACCGAGGCGGCTGCCGGCATCGGGCGCGCCGCGCGCCGGGCCGGCAGGCGCCGGTACAGCGGACGGCGCGCCGGCCGTGGCCACGTTCGGCAGGGCTGAAGGAATAGACGCAGGCTGCGGCGTGCTCGCCACGGGCTGCACCGTCGGTGGCGCGGGTGCTTGCGTGGGTGCTTGCGTGGGTGCTTGCGGGGCCATTGGCGCAGGCATCGCTTCAGGCACGGCGGCCAACGGTGGCGGCACCACGGGCGCTGGCTGCGACCAAGGCGCTGCAGGCGCGAGCGCCGGCGAAAGTGCCGGCAAATCGGCAGCGGCCGGGCGCACGGCGCGTTGCAGGCGGGGCGTGATCGCTTCCGGCACCGGCAATGGCGCCACACCGGGCAACACCGCCGGCACGGCAGTTGGGCTCGGCGCGAAGGGCAGGGCAGCGCCCAGATCCGGCAAGGGGCGCGCCGCGGGCGCGGCCAAGTGGCGCTCAGGCTGCGGTGCTGCCGGCACGGCCACCAGCGGCACAGCCGCCGCCGTGGGCTCGGCGGTGAGCGCTGGCAAGTCGGCGGGCACGGCGGTCGGCGCCGGCTGCGCTTGCTCCTCGACCACACGCCCTGGCAGCGGCGGTGGCGCCGTGGCCGCCTCGGTCGGCACGGCAGCATCGGCAGGCTGCGCTGTCGCAGACCAGCGGCCCAGCTGCGCCGCACCGGGCGTGGGCGGCACGGCGGCAGCCTGATCACGCACCACACCGCCCCAGCGCGGCAGCGTGGCGCTGCCGCGCGCTCCCTCGGGGGGCGCAAGCTCAGGCGGTAGCGGCGCGCTCAATTCGCGAGCGCCCGGTGTTTCCGGGCCTTGCAAGGTGATGTTCAGGCTGCCCGCCACACCCTGGCCGGGCGCCGCGGTGCCGCCGGGCGCGCTGCCCAGCATCAGCACCAGCCAGACGTGCAGCAGCACCGCCAGCAGCAGGCAGCGCTTCATCGTGGCCGACATCACGGGCTCGTCCACCACCAGCACCGGCGCTGCCGGCCACACGGCTGCAGGCCGAGACACCACCAGCTTCAGGTGTGACGCAACGGGGGAGATGTGAAGGGCGTGGGCGGCCATGGTGCAAGCCACACACGTTCGCAGGCGCCCTCCGCGCTGTCAACGCCCCCATCGCTTGAACTGGGCCGTACCGACCCCTCAATTCACCAGGGCCGGCGCCGGCTCGGGTCTAATTCATGCTTGACGCTTTCGGCACGTGCGCCCTCCCCGGCTGCACGCCGCACCCCGCGCCCCGCACCATGAACCAGCTCGACCAGCTCAAGCAGCACACCACCGTGGTGGCCGACACCGGCAACTTCCACCAGCTGGCGGCGTTCGCGCCGCAAGACGCCACCACCAACCCCAGCCTGATCCTGAAAGCGGTGCAGCAGCCCGCGTACGCGCCGCTGCTGCAGGCCACCGTGGCTGCGCATGCCGGCGCCCCGCTGCCGCACATCGTCGACGAAGTGCTGGTGCGCTTCGGCCGCGAGATCCTGAAAGTGGTGCCCGGCCGCGTCAGCACCGAGGTCGATGCGCGCCTGAGCTTCGACACCGAAGCCACGCTGGCACGCGCACTGCACCTCATCGGCCTTTACGAAGCCGCCGGCATCGCCCGCGAGCGCGTGCTCATCAAGATTGCCGCCACCTGGGAAGGCATACGCGCCGCGGAACAGCTGGAGCGCCAGGGCATCCGCTGCAACCTCACGCTGCTGTTCGCGTTCTGCCAGGCCGTGGCCTGCGGCGACGCCGGCGTGCGCCTGATCAGCCCCTTCGTCGGCCGCATCTACGACTGGCACAAGAAGCACGCGGGCGCCAGCTGGGACGAGGCCGCCAACGCCGGCTCGAACGACCCTGGCGTGAAGAGCGTCACGGCCATCTACAACCACTACAAGCGCCACGGCATACCCACCCAAGTGATGGGCGCCAGCTTCCGCAACGTGGGCCAGATCACGGCGCTGGCCGGCTGCGACCTGCTCACCATCAGCCCCGAGCTGCTGGCGCAGCTGCAGGCCAGCGATGCGCCCCTGTCGCCAGCACTCGACGCCGCCGCGGCGCGCCAGCTCGAGCTGCCGGCCGTGCACCTGGACGAAAAGCAGTTCCGCTGGGCCTTGAACGACGACGCGATGGCCACCGAAAAACTCGCCGAGGGCATACGCGCCTTTGCGCTGGATGCCGGCAAGCTCGACCAGCTGATCGAAGCGGCCCGCGCATGAACACGCCCGCGCCGCGTTGCGACACCACGGCGGCCTGGGCCGCGCTGCAGGGCCACTTCGAAGCCCACGGCCGCGGCTTCGACTTGCGCGAGGCCTTCGCACGCGACGCCGGGCGTTTTGCCGCGATGAGCTTCGAGGTGCCCGAGGTGCCGGCGCTGTTTGCAGACCTCAGCAAGAACCTGCTGGACAGCGCCACGCTGCACTTCCTGCTCGACCTGGCGCGTGAATGCGGCCTGGAGGCGCGGCGCGATGCGATGTTCCGCGGCGAGCCCATCAACACCACCGAAGGCCGCGCAGTGCTGCACACGGCCTTGCGCGCGCCCGCGGGCGAAGGCGCGCACGCGGCCGACGTGCACGCCGTGCTGCACGACATGCTGGCCTATGCCGACAACGTGCGCAGCGACTGGACGATCACCGACGTGGTGAACATCGGCATCGGCGGCAGCGACCTCGGGCCGCAGATGGCCGTGCGGGCACTCGACGCCTACACCCAGGCCGGCCAGCGCCTGCACTTCGTCAGCAACGTCGACGGCCACGACCTCGCGCCCCTGCTGCAGCGCCTGGACGCGAACAAGACGCTCTTCATCATTGCCAGCAAGACCTTCACGACGCAGGAGACCATGGCCAACGCGCAGGCCGCGCGCGACTGGTTCCTGAGCCATGGCGGCCACGCCATCGCCAAGCACTTCGTCGCCACCACCACCCACGTGCGGGCGGCCGCCGAGTTCGGCATCACCACCACCTTCGGCTTCTGGGACTGGGTGGGCGGGCGCTACTCGCTGTGGAGCGCCATCGGCCTGCCGATAGCGATCGCCATCGGCAGCGAGAACTTCCGCGCGCTGCTGGCCGGCGCGCATGCGATGGACCGCCATTTCGCAACCGCGCCGCTGCAGAAGAACCTGCCGGTGCTGCTGGGCCTGCTGGACGTCTGGTACCGCAATTTCCACGGCTACACGAGCCGCAGCGTGGCGCCCTACCACCAGGGCCTGGCGCGGCTGCCGGCCTACCTGCAGCAGCTGGAGATGGAGAGCAACGGCAAGCGCGTGGATCTCGCCGGCGCCGCCCTGCCTTACGCCACCAGCCCGGTGGTGTGGGGCGAGCCCGGCACCAACGGCCAGCACGCCTATTTCCAGATGCTGCACCAGGGCACAGACGTGATCCCGGTGGAGTTCATCGCGGTGAAGACGCCGGCCCACCCCTGGGCCCACCAGCACCAGAAACTGCTGGCCAACTGCCTGGCGCAAAGCCAGGCCCTGATGCTCGGCAAGACGGCCGACGAGGCCCGCGCCGACACGGCGCCGACCGCCGCCGCCGGCATCGCGCCTGCCGTGCTGGCCGCGCACCGCAGCTTTCCCGGCAACCGGCCCAGCACCACCTTCGTGCTGGATGCGCTGACGCCCCAGACCCTGGGCGCGCTGGTCGCGCTGTATGAACACCGCATCTTCACCAGCGGCGCAATCTGGGGTCTCAACAGCTTCGACCAGTGGGGCGTGGAGCTGGGCAAGGCGCTGTGCAACCAGCTGCTGCCGCGGCTTTCCAGCGGCGATGGCGACGGCCTGGATGCCTCGACGGCCGGGCTGCTGCGGCGGCTCACTGCCTGAGCCTGCCGGGGGGTCAGTCGCTGTAGCTCGGCGGCGGCCTGTCGCCGTCGTCCATCCAGGCTTGCATGAGTTTCCAGGCCACCGCCAGCACCACCGGGCCGACGAAGATGCCGACGAGGCCGAAGGCCACGAGGCCGCCGATGACGCCGCCGAAGATCAGCAGCAGTGACAGGTCGGCACCCATGCGGATGAGCACGGGCCGCAGCACGTTGTCGAGATTGGCAATCAGCACCAGACAGACAGCGAGGAAGATCGCCCAGCCCGTGCTGTCGCTCCAGAAAGCCCACACCACGGCCGGCACCAGCACCGGAATCGGGCCCACCTGGGCGATGCAGAACATGAAGATCACCGCGGTGAGCAGGCCTGCGAACGGCACGCCGGCCAGCGCCAGCGCCAGGCCCGACAACACCGCCTGCACCACCGCCGTGACGCCCACGCCCAGCGCCACGCCGCGGATGGCGCCACCGGCAAGATCCACCACCTCGGCGCCGCGCCGCCCGCCCAGGCGGATGGCAAAGCGGCGCACCAGCGCCGCGGCTTCTTCGCCGGTGCTGTAGAGCACGGCAGCGATGACCACCGTCAGCAAGAACTGCAACAGCAGAAAGCCGACGTTGCCGACCTGGTCGACGAACCAGCGCGTCAACCCGCCGGCATAAGGCGACAGGCGAGGCAGCAGGTCACGCAGGCCGAGGTCGTTGGCCTGCCCCCAGGCGCGCTCGATCAGCCCGCCCACCAGTGGCAGCTTCACCGCCCAAGCCGGTGGCGTCTCGGGCAGGTGGTAGTCGGCGGCGAGCTTGGCCCACTCGGCCATGCGGTCGGCATTGCTGACGATGGTGATGACGGCCAGCGTCAGCGGCACCACGAAGAGCAGCAGCAAGAGCACCGACATCACGGCCACCGCCAGGCTGCGGCGCTGCCACAGCAGGGCCTGCACGCGCAGCATCACCGGCCAGGTGGCCACCACCACCATCGTGGCCCAGATCAGCGGGGCGATGAAGGGCCGCAGGATCCACAGCACCGCAGCCAGCAGCACGACGATGACCATCACGCCGAAGGTGACGCGGGCCAGGTCTTGGGAGCGGCGCGGGTTCATGGTCGGTCTGGCGGCTGGGGCCGGCGCATCGGCCCGTGCAGCGGCGAAAGAAGCCTGCGCTCAGCGCGCCCTGGCTTGCTCATACGGCGCAACGCTCACGGCGTCGAGACGCCAGCTGGAAGCGCCCATGTAGGAATCGGTCTGCGTGTTCTTCAGCGTCCCGCTGATCCACACCGCGTCCATCGACCGGAAGCCCTTCACGGCGTCTTTGGGCAGCACGTGGATGATCTGGTTCGAAGGCGGCGGCGGGCTGTGCACGCAGGCGCCGAAGTAGGGCACGAGCAGGAATTCCTTGATGCCGTCTTTGGTGTCTTCCAGCGGCACCACGAAGCCGGGAATGCGCACCCGCTGGCCCACCAGTTCGGCGTTCACCGGCGCGCGGTCCCAGACCTCGCGCATGCGCTTCATCAGGTCTGCGGTGCGCGGGTCGCCGTCCTGCATGCTGGCCAGATCGATGCCCTTGAACTCCTTGAACGGGTCCCAGTCTTTGGGCACCAGGGCTTCCCAGGTGATGGTCTTGAAGCCGGCAGCCGGGGCCGCGAGCGCCGCAGCGCGGGCCGGTGCCGAAGCCGTGATCGACGGGCTCATCAGCGGCACGCCGGCAGGCTGCGCGAGGGCCGATCCAGCCGCGGCACCGGCGGCGGCAACAAGCAAGGCGGGATAAAGGCGAACCATGGCGGTTTCCTGAGAGACGAGCAGTGGCAAGGGCAGTGACAAAACAGGCGCGCAATCAGGTGCGCGGCGACAGGCCATCGGCCAGCGAGAGGCGGTAGGCGCGCCATCCCGGCACGAGGCTGGCAAGCATACCCGCGGCCAACACAGCGCCGAACAGCCCCCATTGTTCGGGGGTTGGCGCGCTGGCCTGCAGCGTGAGGCCAAAACGTTGCTGCACCCAGGGGCCGGCCAGCACCACGGCGGCCGCGGCCAGCAGCGCGCCCAGCAGCGCACCGCAGAAGGTGACCAGCGCCCCTTCCGCGGCCAGCAGCACCAGCACCTGGCGCGGGCCGGCGCCCACGGCGCGCAGCACGGCCAGTTCACGCCGGCGTTCGTTCAGGCCTGCCAGCACCACCGCCACCAGCGAGGCCAGGCTGACGAGGGCGACCAGCCCGCTGATGGCCAGCAGGGCCTTTTCGCCCAGGCCCACGGCGGCCCAGAGTTCGTCCAGCGCCACGCCGGGCAGCACCGCCAGCAGCGGCTCACCCTCGTAATTGGCCACGAAACGCTGCACGTTGAAGACCGCGGCGCGGCTCTTCAGGCCCACCAGTGCGGCGGTGGCCTGCTTGGGCTCGAGGTCGAACTTGCGCGCGAACTCCGGCGCGATCTTCAGGCCCGCCGCGGCCGGCAGCGGCGCGCCGCCCACCCAGTCGAGGTGGATGGCCTCGATGGCCTGCAGGCTGACATGCACCGAGCGGTCCACCGGTGTGCCCGTGCGCGCCAGGATGCCGACCACGGTGAAGGGTTTGTCGCCATGCTCGGCCGTCAGGCCCTCGGGGCCGGCTTCCCCGCCCCGCGCCAAGCCGTGGCTGAGCGTGATCTTCTGGCCCAGCGTGTAGCCCAGGGCCTGCGCCACCTCGGCGCCGATGACGGCTTCGTACAAGCCATCCAGCGTGCCGGCAAAAGCGCGGCCTTCGCGGATGACCAGGGGCTCGCGGTCGCCATACAGAAAGCGTGTGAAGTACTCGGGCGTGGTGCCCAGCACCGGGTGGCCGCGGTGCGAATCGCCCAGGGCAATCGGCACCACCCAGCTGACGGCGCGGTGGGCGGCGATGGCGCGCACGCTGTCCATCTGGATGTTGTTGGTGGCGCCGCCCACGCGAAACACCGCATACAGCATCAACTGCACGGGCCCGGTGCGCGCGCCGACGATGAGGTCGGTGCCGCTGACGGCCGAGCTGAAGCTGCTGCGGATGTCGGTGCGCAGCCGTTCCAGGCCCAGCAGCAAGGCCGTGGCCAGCGCAATGGACAGCATCACCAGCGCGAGCGTGCCGCGCCGGTTCCAGGCGCTGCGCATCGCGATGTGCAGCAGGGCCCTCATGCGGTGGCTTTCATGCGGCGGCTTTCATGCGGCGGCCTTCATGCGGCGGCGATAGCGCGGTTGAGCTCGGGCAGCGAGAGCCGCTCGTCAAAGCGCTCGGCCAGGCGCTCGTCGTGGCTGACGAACACCAGCGTGCTGCCCGCCGCGCTGCAGGCGTCCATCAGCAGCGCCATGAAGTCGTCGCGGCGCGCAGCGTCCAGCGCCGAGGTGGGCTCGTCAGCGATCACCAGTTCCGGCGCGCCGATGAGCGCACGTGCCGCGGCCACGCGCTGCTGCTGGCCGACGCTCAAAGCGTCGGCGCGTCGGCCCCACAGCGCGGCCGGCAGGGCCACACGTTCGAGCAGCGCCTGCGCTGCCGCCTGCGCGCCACTGCTGCAGCGCGCGGCGCGTGTTTTCGAGAAACGCGTGGGCAGCAGCACGTTGTCCAGCACGGTGAGATAAGGCAGCAGGTTGAACTGCTGGAAGATCACGCCGACGTGGTCGACACGCCGCGCATCGCGCCGGCCGCCGGGCAGCTTCGCCCAGTCCTGCCCCAGCAGTTCAACCGTGCCCTCGCGCGCCACCAGCACGCCGGCCAGCAGGCCCAGCAGCGTGCTCTTGCCGCAGCCGCTGGGCCCGTGCAGGAAGAGCGTGCGGCCGGCGGCGATGTGCAGCTGCTCGATGTGCAGGCAATCGGCTGCGGCGCCAGTTGCGACACCGGGCCAGGCGAAGCGAACGCCCTGCAGGCGCAGCACGGCAGCAGCGGCCGGCTCAGCGCGCCAGCGCCACGCGCGTGGCCGGGCGCAGCAACGAGGCCTTCATCTGCCCACGCGGCAGCACCAGCTGCAGCTCGATGCGCTTCATGCTCGCGAAGGCCTCGAAGAGATTCACCTCGACGAAGCTGGCGCGGTTGCCGGCCTTGCAGCTGAACTCGAAGCGGCCGTTGAGCTCGGCGTGTTCGCCTTTGACGGCGGGCGCCGCTGCGTCGCCGCCGGGGGCCGGCAGGCCCAGTGCGGCGGACACCAGGTTCACCTTGGCCAGCGTGCAGCCCGCAGCACTGTCGATGCGGAACAGGCCTTCGGCGGCGCGCAGCCGCGTCAGGGCTTTCTCGACCGCGGCGCGCTCGGCATCGGTGCGCGGCGCCCGCTCGAAGCCCAGCAGGTTGTCCAGCGGCGTGTCCAGCTCCAGCGTCACGCGGGTGGGCTCCACCGCCACGTCCAGCTGGGCCACGCCGTGCTGGTGGGCTTTGCCGGCCCAGGCCGGGCTGGTGACAGCGAGCAAACAGGCTGCCAAGCACGCAGACAGACGTGGCGACAGGCGTACGAACAGCAAGGCTTTCATCGGGGCTCCGGCTCGGGCGCTCAGGCGGGGGTCAGCAAGAAGGAGTCAGTCATCGGCGGCGCCCGGATTGTGCCGTGCGGCGCCAGGGCGGGCGTAGCATGCCGAGCCTATGCCCGCCAATCTCGAAGGCCGTCTCGTGGTGGCCATTTCTTCGCGCGCACTCTTCGACTTCGAAGAGGAGAACCGCATCTTCGAGGCCGGTGACGACCGCGCCTACATGCAGCTGCAGCTGCAGCGCGTGGAAGAGCCCGCGCGGCCGGGCGTGGCCTTCTCGCTGGTCAACAAGCTGCTGGCCTTCAACGCGACGGCCGGCGACCGCCAGCGCGTGGAGGTGGTGATCCTCTCGCGCAACGACCCCGTCTCGGGCATGCGCGTCTTCCGCTCGGCGCAGCACTACGGCCTGCCGATCGAGCGCGGCGTCTTCACGCGGGGCGAGGCTCCCTGGCGCTACCTGCGCCCGCTGGCCGCCAACCTGTTTCTCAGCACCAACGAAGCCGATGTGCGCCAGGCCTTGGCCGCCGGCGTGCCGGCTGCGCGCGTGTACCCGCACAGCGCACGCGCCAGCGCGGCGCACCCCGACGAAGTGCGCATCGCCTTCGACGGCGATGCCGTGCTCTTCAGCGACGAGGCCGAGCGCGTCTACCAGGCCGAGGGCTTGAGCGCCTTTCAAAGCCACGAGCGCGACCGCGCCGCCACGCCGCTGGCGCCCGGCCCCTTCAAGCCCTTGCTGGAAGCCCTGCACCGCCTGCAACGTGAACCGGCTGGCGGCATGCGCTTGCGCACCGCGCTCGTCACCGCACGCAGCGCGCCGGCGCACGAGCGCGCCATCCGCACGCTGATGGCCTGGCAGATCGACGTCGACGAGGCGATGTTCCTCGGCGGCCTGGCCAAGGGCAGCTTTCTGCGCGAGTTCGAGCCCGACTTTTTCTTCGACGACCAGACGGGCCACATCGAGAACGCTGCACTGCATGTGCCGGCCGGCCATGTGGCCTCGGGCGTCAGCAATGCCTAAAGTCGCGCCGCAAGGTGCCGAAACAGTGGGGTCGAAAAGCACGGCCGAGAAGGAACTGCGATGCAACGCCGCCCCTGGTTGATCAGTACCACCGCGTCGCTGGGCGCCGGCCTTTTCCTGCCCGGCCTGCGCGCGCAAGGCAACGCCATCACGCTGGGGCAGTCGGCCGCACTCACCGGCCCGGCCAGTGCGCTGGGTGAGCAGTTCAGGCGCGGCGCGATGCTGCAGTTCGACCGCGTCAATGCGCGTGGCGGCATCGCCGGGCGCAACATCGAACTCGTGAGCCTGGACGATGGCTACGAGCCCGAGCGCTGCGCCGCCAACACACGCCAGCTGATCGAGCGCGGCGTGTTTGCGCTCTTCGGCTACGTCGGTACGCCCACCAGCCTGGCAGCGCTGCCTCTGGCCACGGCCGCGCGCCTGCCCTTCATCGCGCCCTTCACCGGTGCCGAAGCGCTGCGCGTGCCTTTCAACCGTTATGTCTTCCACGTGCGGGCGTCCTACTTCGACGAGACTGCAGCCATCGTCAAGCAACTCACTTCGGTGGGCATCCAGCGCGTGGCGGTTTTCCACCAGAACGACAGCTACGGCAAGGCCGGTCTCGACGGCGTGGTGCGCGCGCTGAAGGCGCAGCAGCTGGAGCCGGCCGCGCTGGGCACGGTGGAGCGCAACACCGTGCAGGTGGACGACGCGGTGAAAACCATCCTGGCCGCCAACCCGGGCGCCATCGTGATGATCAGCGCCTACAGCGCCTGCGCGGCCTTCATACGCACCGCACGCAGGGCAGGCTATGGCGGCAACTTCTACAACGTGTCCTTCGTCGGCACGCAGGCGCTGGCCAACGAACTGGCCGGTGATGCGCGCGGTGTCGTCGTCAGCCAGGTGATGCCCTACCCCTATTCGCCGCAGACCGCGCTGGCCGGTGACTACCTCGCTGCGGGCAAGGCCGCCGAGGCAGCCAAAGGTGGCACGAAGTTCGAGCCGAACTACAGCAGCATCGAGGGTTATGTCGCGGCGCGCGTGCTCACCGAGGCCTTGCGCAGGCCGGGCGCCACGGCGTCGTCGGACGGGATGATCACGGCCCTGGAAAGCCTGCGCGAGCTGAACTTGGGCGGCTTCTTCGTCGACTTCAGCGCGCAGAAGCACACGGGCTCGCGCTTCGTCGACCTGACCATCCTCAGCGCGGATGGGAAAGTGCGGCGCTGAGGTCTCGGCGCTAGCGCCGCAGCAACCACAGGCCGGCCAACGCTGCAGCGGCAACGGCCGCACCCGCGAGAGCCCACCGACGCGTGCGCGAACGCGCTGCCACGTCGGGCACGGCCAGCGCCGATGCCGCTACATCCGCTGGCACTGGCGGGGCCGCACTGGAAGCGGGCGCATCCATCAGCGCCCGCAAGGCCTGCATGCTCTGCGGTCGCTGCTCGGGCCGCACGCGCAGGCCGGCGTCGATGGCGGTGAGGAACGACGCTGAGTAGCGCCCCTGGCCCGCCACCGCGGCCGGCACCATCTCGTCACGCACCACACGCGCCACCGAGGAGCCTGGCGCCTTGCCCGTGACGGCCGTGTACAGCACCGCGCACAGCGCATACACGTCGGTCCACGGGCCCTGGCGCAGCGACTCTTCGCCCTCGTACTGCTCCACCGGGGAATAGCCGCTTTTCAGGATGGCCGTGAGTTGCTGCGTGGCGTCGCCAATCACACGGCGCGCGGCGCCGAAGTCCAGCAGCACCGGGCGCGGCGGCTGCTCGAGGTAGCTGCCGGCAGCCTTGCGGTCGTAGAGCATCAGGATGTTGTCCGGCGCCACGTCGCGGTGGTAACAGCGCTGCTGGTGCATCGCGTCCAGCGCGGCCATCAGCGGGTCGACCAGCATGCGCAGCCAGCGCTCGGAGGGTGCCGCGCCCAGGTCGTGCAGCCACTTCTTCAAGGTGATGCCTTCGTAGTAGGGCATCACCATGTAGGCGGTGCCGGCTTCGGCCCAGAAACGGTAGACCTTCACCAGCGACGGGTGGTCGAAAGCACCGAGCAGGCGTGCCTCGTTCAAGAAGCCTTGCAGGCCCTTGTCGTAGAAGGCCTCGAAGCGCGGCAGGCGTGCGCCCACGGTGCCGTCAGGCGCCCGCGCGGCCAGCGTGGCGGGCAGGTATTCCTTGAGCGCCACGCGGCGGTCGAGGCGGGTGTCGTGCGCCAGGTAGACGCAGCTGTAGCCGCCCATGCCCAGCAGGCGCTCGACGGTGAATTCCTGCAGCCGATGGCCAGCCCGCAATTCGCTGCCCTGCTCGCGCCGGGGCATCAGCAAGGTGCGCTGCTCCGCTCGCTCGCGGGGGTCGTCTGCGGCCATGGGGCGGAGTGTAGGTCCGCAGCACGACGGAAAACCCCGCCCCCGATTCACGGGGGACCCCCTGCCCTCGGACCGGCATGGTCACGCACGATTCATGCTTTGCCTCTAGCGTTGGGGCATTGCCTTTTCTTCGGCGCCTGTGCAGGGCGCCGAGTCTTTTTCATCGTCGACAGGACCACCCGCCATGAACACCAAGACCCTGCTGACCGGCGCTGCGCTGCTGGCCCTGGCGCCCCTTGCGGCCCAGGCCCAGATCAGCATCGCCACGCCCAGCTCCACCTATGCGCAGAGCTTCGACAGCCTGGCCAACACCGGCACGGCCAACGCCTGGGTCAACGACCTCACGCTCCCCGGCTGGAGCCTCTTCAGCAGCACTGGGGTGGCCGCCACCACCTACCGCGCCGATGCCGGCACGTCCAACGCTGGCGCCATCTACAGCTACGGCAGCACCGGCAGCACGGAGCGCGCCCTGGGCAGCGTGGCCTCCGGGACCTTCGCGGGCAACATCGTGCTGGCACTGGCCAACAACACGGGCAGCGTGCTGAACAGCTTCACGATCGGCTACACCGGCGAGCAGTGGCGCAATGGCGGCAACACCGCAGCGCAAAGCCTGAGCGTCGAGTACGGCTTCGGCGCCACCTACGTCACCACCACCTTCACGCCCGCGGGCGGCCTCGGCTTCACCTCGCCGGTGGTGGGCGCCACCGCCGCTGCCGTGGATGGCAACGCCGCCGGGGCGGTGGCCAACCTGGGTGGCGTGGTGGCCGCCAACTGGGCGGTGGGTGACACGCTCTGGGTGCGCTGGGTGGATCTGAACGACACCGGCAACGACCACGGCCTGGCCATCGACAACCTCAGCTTCAGCGTGACGGCCGTGCCCGAGCCCGACACCCTGGCCTTGTGGCTGGCCGGCCTGGGCGCCATCGCCTTCGTCGCGCGCCGCCGCGGCTGAAGCCGCAGCAGCGCGCTGCCGTCCGCCGCAGGCCCACCCGCCGCATGCGGCCATTTGCCACCGAACCGACACCCGACATGAACCTGTACACGCTGATCACCCGCTCCGGCAGCACGCTGCGCAGGGGCTTTCTGCCGCTGGCCCTCACTGCGTTCGCCGCCTTCGCGGCGTTTCCCACCTCGGCCCAGGCGCAGGTCGTCATCAGCCAGGTCTACGGTGGCGGCGGCAATGCGGGCGCCACGCTGCGCCAGGATTTCATCGAGCTGAAGAACCGCAGCACCACCGCGCAGAGCGTGGGCGGCTGGTCGGTGCAGTACGCGTCGGCCACCGGCGGCACCTGGCAGGTGACGACATTGCCGGCAGGCACCACCATCCCGGCCGGCGCCTACCTGCTGGTGCGCCAGGCTGCGGGCACGGGTGGCACGGTGGACGTACCCGGGGACGTCACGGGCACCATCGCCATGGCCGGTGCCAGTGGCAAGGTGGCGCTGGCCAACTCGGCCACGCCGCTGTCGGGCACCGTGCCCACCGGCGCCGCACTGATCGACGCCGTCAGCTACGGCAGCGCCAATGGCATCGAAGGCACGCCCACGCCGCTGCTCAGCAACACCACGGCAGCGCTGCGCAACGGCGGCGGTTGTGACGACACAGGCAACAACGTCAACGACTTCACCGTCGGCACGCCGAACCCGCGCAACAGCACGGCCACGCCCGAGATCTGCACGGGCGGCGGCGGTGGCGGTGGCGGCGGCACGCCCGTGGCGGCCACTATCCCGGCCATCCAGGGCAGCAGCGCCACCAGCCCGCTCGTGGGCCAGCTCGTCGTCACCAGCGGCGTGGTCACGCGCGTCAACAGCAACGGCTTCTTCATCCAAGACCTGAACGGCGACGGCAACCCCGCCACGTCCGACGGCCTCTTCGTCTTCACCAGCACCACGGTGTTCCCGGAAGCCGTGCCTGGCAACCTGGTGCAAGTGACCGGCGCGGTGGCCGAATTCGCCAGCGGTGCCGGCACCGCGGCCACGCCGCTGACGCAGATTGCCAACCCCACCAGCGTGAGCTTCGTGGGCTCGGGCTACACCATCACGCCGGTGTCGGTGACGCTGCCGCTGGCCCCGGGCGAAAGCCTGGAGCGCTATGAGGGCATGCTGGTACGCATCGAAGCTGCGCTCACCGTGCAGCAGAACTTCCTGCAGGCCCGCTTCGGCCAGCTCACCCTGGGCGTTGGCCGCCACGAGACGCCGACCAACCGCTACCGCCCGAATTCACCGCAGGCGCTGGCGCTGGCCGAGCTGCAGGCCCGCAGCCGCGTGATGCTGGACGACGGCTCGTCGGCGCAGAACGTGAACCCCACGCCCTACTTCGGCGCCAACGGTGTGCCGCGTGCCGGCGACACCGTGGCCAACCTGGTGGGCACGCTGGACTTCGGTCTCTCGGGCACCTCCAGCGCCGGCCCCGGCTTGTACCGCCTGCACCCGGTGGCGGCACCGGTGTTCACCGCCACCAACCCGCGCCCGCGCGCCTTCGCCGGCCTGGACAACGACAAGACCAAGATCGCGGCGATGAACGTGCTGAACTACTTCACCACCTTCACCAACGGCGAAACAGCCAGCGGCCAGACCGGCCAGGGCTGCACCGTCGGTACGTCCACCACGGCCGGCAACTGCCGCGGTGCCAACAACCTGGCCGAATTCGTGCGCCAGCGCGACAAGATCGTGCGCGCACTGGCCGGCCTGGACGCCGATGTCGTGGGCCTGATGGAGATCCAGAACAACGGCAACATCGCGGCGCAGAACCTGGTGGATGCGCTCAACGCGCAGGTGCGTTCCGGCCCGTGGGCGGTGGCCCCGTTGCCAGCCCAGAGCACCGGCACCGATGCCATCCGTGTGGCGATGATCTACAAGCCCGCGAAGGTGACGCTGGTGGGCGGCGCCGTGAGCGACACCGACCCCGTGAACAACCGCCCGACGCTGGCCCAGACCTTCGCCGCACCCGGTGGCGAGCGCTTCACGGTGGTGGTGAACCACCTCAAAAGCAAGGGCAGCTGCCCCGGCGCCGGCGACCCCGACGCCGCTGGCAACCTGGATGCCGGCGACGGCCAGGGCTGCTGGAACGCGGTGCGCCTGCAACAGGCCCAGCGCCTGCGCACTTTCGTGGCCCAGTTGCAGCAGAACAGCGGCACGAACGATGTGCTGATGGTGGGCGACTTCAACGCCTACGGCCAGGAAGACCCGATCTTCGAGCTCACCGGCAACGGCTTCGTCGACCAGGCCGCGCGCTACAACGATTTCGCCTACACCTATGTCTTCGACGGGCTGGCGGGACGCCTGGACCAGGCCATTTCCAGCGCCGCGATGTCGCCGAAGATCGTTTCTGCCAAGGTCTGGAACATCAACGCCGATGAGCAGATCGCCTACGACTACAACCTCGAGTTCAAGCAGCCGGCCTGCGCCACCTGCGCCCCCGACCCGGCCAACCGCTACGACGCCTACCGCTCGTCGGACCACGACCCCATCCTGGTGGTGGTGGACTTTGCAGCCGCCCGCGCCAAGGCAGCCAGCCGCACCGCGGCGCCGACCGCCGCGGCCCGCAGCGCGGTGCGCTGATTCAGTCCGCCCGGTAGCTGCGCAGGCGGGCGAGGTCGAGCACGCGCACACCGCCGTAGTCCACACGGATGACCCCGGCCGCCTGCAAGGCCGCCAGCGCCTGATTCACGCGCTGGCGGCCCAGGCCCACCAGATAGCCCAGCTCTTGCTGCGTGATGCGCCGCGTCTCGCCCACCCCGGGGTAGAGCACGGGGTGTAAGAGTGCGGCGAGGTTGCGGGCCACACGTTCGTCGGGGTGAGTGAGACGGTCGATCTCGCGCGCGGTGATGAACTGGCCCAGGCGTTCGTTCAGCTGGTTCATCACGAAGCGGTTGAAGCCGATGCTGCGGCCGAGCAGCCAGTGGAAGGTGTCGGCGGTGATGCCGGCCACCACGCTGCTGCGCAGGGCCTGGATGTTGTAGCGGTAGGCCTCGCCCTTCAGCACCGTGCCCTCGCCGAACCAGCCGCCCGGTGACACGCCGGTGAAGGTGATGGGGCTGGCGCGGCCCCCGTTCGCGGCCGAGTCGTTGCTCATCTTCAAAAGGCCGTCGACGAGCCCGAACCAGTAGGTCACGGGGCGGCCGACGCGGCACACGAGCTCGCCGGGCTCGACCTGCACGAGCCGCAAGTCGCGGCGCACACGCAGCAGCTCTGCGCCGTCCAGCGTGGCCATCCACGGGATGTGCTGCAGGTCTTCGGGCTGCGCCGCGCGCGAGCGCGAAGGGCGCACGGCGCTGGCCGTGCTGGCCGGGGGCAAACGGTGCGTGGCCATGGTGACGGTTGAGGGAAAGGCCTGTGAGGACGAACCCGGAGATTGTCGTCACAACGACAACGCGACGTCAAAGTCTTGCCCAGAATGCCAGGCAGGCCGGAAGGAGGCCTCGATCGTGCAGAAGACGTTTCCGCGTCTGATGTTGGACCACGCCCAGCAGCGCCCCGCCGCGCCCGCGCTGCGCGAGAAGGTCTACGGCATCTGGCAGACCACCACCTGGGCCGAGCTGGCGCTGCTGGTGCGCCGCCTGGCCTGCGGCCTGGCCGAGGCCGGCGTGCAGCGCGACGACCACCTCATCGTCGTCGGCGAAAACCGCCCGCGGCTCTACGCCACGATGCTGGCCGCACAGGCCCTGGGCGCCGTGCCCGTGCCGCTGTACCAGGACGCCGCGGCCACCGAGTACACCTTCCCGATCAACAACGCCGATGTCGCCTGGGCCATCGTCGAAGACCAGGAGCAGGTCGACAAGCTGCTCGAGTTGCGCCCGTCATGCCCGGGCCTGAAACGCATCTGGTTCGACGACCCGCGCGGCCTCCGCAACTACGCCGAGGACGGCCTCGCCAGCATCGATGCGCTGGTTGCCGCGGGTGAGGCCCACGATGCGGCGCACCCCGGTTTTTTTGACGCACAAGTGGCCCGCTGCCAGCCCGACGACGTGGCCGCGATGTTCTTCACCAGCGGCACCACCGGCAACCCGAAAGGCGTGGTGCACAGCCACGCCACCCTGCTGGACCGCGCCAGCGCCGGCCAGCGCTTCGACAAGCTCACGGCCGACGAAGAAGTGCTGGCCTACATGCCGCTGGCCTGGATAGGCCAGAACATCTTCAGCTATGCGCAGTGGCTGGCCTGCGGCTATGTGGTCAACTGCCCGGAGTCGGCCAGCACGGTGATGATCGACCTGAAGGAAATCGGCCCGACCTACTACTTCGCGCCGCCGCGCATCTTCGAGGGCCTGCTCACCAGCGTCATGATCCGCATGGAAGACGCAGGCCGCTTCAAGCGCTGGCTCTTCCACCGCTTCATGGACGTGGCGCGCCGCGTCGGCCCTGCGCGGATGGACGGCAAAGCGCTCGGCCTGCGCGACACACTCGCCTATGGCCTGGGCAACCTGCTGGTCTACGGCCCGCTGCGCAACACGCTGGGTTTCAGCCGCGTGCGCGTGGCCTACACCGCCGGCGAGGCCATCGGCCCCGACCTCTTCATCTTCTACCGCTCGATCGGCATCAACCTCAAGCAGCTTTATGGCTCCACCGAAACCGCGGTGTTCGTGTGCCTGCAGCCCGACCATGAAGTGAAGGCCGACACCGTGGGCGTGCCCATCGACGGCGTCGAGATCAAGGTCGCCGCCAATGGCGAGATCCTCGTGAAGAGCCCGGGCCTGCTCAAGGAGTACTACAAGAACCCCGCCGCCACCGCCGAGGTGCTGACGCCCGATGGCTGGTACCACACCGGCGACGCCGGTTTTCTCGATGCCACCGGCCACCTGAAGATCATCGACCGCGCGAAGGACGTGGGGCGCCTGATGGGCGGTGCCAGCGACGGCGCGCTGTTCGCGCCCAAGTACGTCGAGAACAAGCTGAAGTTCTTTCCCTTCATCAAGGAAGCCGTGGCCTTCGGCGACCGCCGCGACAAGGTCTGCGCTTTCGTCAACATCGACTTCGAAGCCGTGGGCAACTGGGCCGAGCGCCGCAACCTGCCCTATGCCGGCTACACCGACCTCGCCAGCAAGCCCGAAGTGCTGGCGCTGGTGAAGGACTGCGTGGAGAAGGTGAATGCCGACCTCGCCACCGACGCCATGCTGGCCGGCAGCCAGATCAGCCGCTTTCTGGTGCTGCACAAGGAACTCGACGCCGACGACGGCGAACTGACGCGCACGCGCAAGGTACGCCGCGGCACCATCGCCGAGAAGTACCAGGTGCTGGTGGATGCGCTCTACGGCGGCAAGGCCGAACAGTTCATCGAAACCGCGGTGAGGTTCGAGGATGGCCGCAGCGGCAGCGTCAGCGCCACGCTGCCCATCGTCGATGCCAAGACCTTTCCCGTGATGCAGAAGGCCGCCTGATGAGCGCGAGGAAGATCGGCGACGTCATTCTCGACGTGCAGAGCATCAGCCTGCGCTTCGGCGGCGTGAAGGCGCTCAGCGACATCAGCTTCAACGTGCGCGAGCACGAACTGCGCGCCATCATCGGCCCCAACGGCGCGGGCAAGAGCAGCATGCTGAACTGCATCAACGGCGTCTATTCACCGCAGGAAGGCAGCATCACTTTCCGCGGCCAGAAGTTCAGCCACATGAACAGCCGGCAAGTCGCCGAGATGGGCGTGGCGCGCACCTTCCAGAACCTGGCGCTGTTCAAGGGCATGAGCGTGCTGGACAACATCATGTCGGGCCGCAACCTGAAGATGAAGACCAACCTCTTCCAGCAGGCCATCCGATTCGGCGCCGCAGAACGCGAAGAGAGTGAACACCGCGAGTTCGTCGAGAAGATCATC
>JANMMD010000158.1:0-1669 GCA_031372905.1 Betaproteobacteria bacterium | reverse complement strand
GCGGATGGGCGTGAACAGGCCCGTGTAGGTGGCCGGGTTGCTGCGCGGCGTGCGGCCGATGGGGCTCTGGTCGACGTTGATGACCTTGTCGAACTGCTCCAGGCCTTCGATGCGGTCGTGCGGCGCCGGCTCGGCATGCGCCTGGTACAACTTTCGAGCAACAGCGGTGTAGAGCGTGTCGTTGATCAGCGTGCTCTTGCCGCTGCCGCTGACGCCCGTCACGCAGGTGAGCAGGCCGACCGGGATGTCGACGTTGACGCCGCTGCCATCGGCGCCGCGCAGGTTGTTGCCGCGCGCGCCGACGATGCTCAGGCGGAAGGGCGCGGCGCCGAAGCCCGTGGCCGGCCGGCGCGTCTTCGGCACCTCGATGCGCAGCACGTTCGCCAGGTACTGGCCGGTGAGGGATTCGGGGTTGTCGGCCACTTCCTGCGGCGTGCCCTGCGCCATCACACGCCCGCCGTGCACGCCGGCGCCCGGGCCCATGTCCACCACGTGGTCGGCGGCACGGATCATGTCTTCGTCGTGCTCCACCACGAGCACGCTGTTGCCGAGGTCGCGCAGGTGCATCAGCGTGGCGATGAGGCGTTCGTTGTCGCGCTGGTGCAGGCCGATGCTGGGCTCGTCCAGCACGTACATCACGCCCGAAAGCCCGCTGCCGATCTGGCTGGCCAGGCGGATGCGCTGGGCCTCGCCACCAGACAGCGTGTCGGCGCCGCGGTCGAGGCTGAGGTAATTCAGGCCGACGTCGTTCAAGAAGCGCAGCCGGCTGCGGATCTCGCGCACGATCTTGTCGGCGATCTCGGCCTTCGCGCCCTGCAGCTTCAACGTGTCGAAGGTGGCGAGTGCCTGCGCCAGCGTGGCGTGCTCCACCTCGTAGATGGGCGGGCCGCGATGCACCTGCCCGTCGCCCGTCACGTTCTGCAGGAAGACATTCCGCGCCTCGCGGCGCAGGCGCGAGCCCTCGCATTGCGGGCAGTGCCGCGCGGCCTGGTAGCGCGCCAGCTCTTCGCGCACGGTGGCCGAATCGGTTTCTCGGAAGCGGCGCTCGAAGTTCGGCAGGATGCCTTCGAAGGGATGCTTGCGCTTCACCGCGCGTGCCTTGCGGCCGGCCCGGGCGGCGCTGCTGCCGCTTTCGGCTTCGTAGGTGAATTCGATCTCCTCTAGGCCGCTGCCGTAGAGCAGCACGTGGCGCGCCAGCTCGGGCAATTGTTCGAAAGGCGTCTCGATGTCGAACTTGTAATGCGCGGCCACCGCCTCCAGCAGCGTGTGGGTGTAGCGGTTGCGGCGGTCCCAGCCCTTCACCGCGCCGGCGGCCAGGCTCAAGGACGGAAAGGCCACCACACGCTCGGCGTCCATCACCGTCACCTGGCCCAGGCCATCGCAGGCCGGGCAGGCGCCCACGGGGCTGTTGAAGCTGAAGAGGCGCGGCTCGAGCTCGCTCAGCGAGTAGCTGCACACCGGGCAGCCGAAACGGCTGCTGAAGAGGTGCTCCTTGCCGGTGTCCATCTCCAGCGCGATGGCGCGGCCGTCGGCAATGCGCAGGCTGGCCTCGAAGCTTTCGGCCAGGCGCTGCTTGATGTCGGGCTTGGTCTTCAGGCGGTCGATGACGACGTCGATGTCGTGCTTGTCGTTCTTCTTCAGCGTCGGCAGCGCGTCGGCCTCTACCGTC
>JANMMD010000115.1:0-5779 GCA_031372905.1 Betaproteobacteria bacterium | reverse complement strand
TCGAGGTCGCCGATCTGGCGGAACTCTTCAGCCAGTTCCAGCTTGCGCGCCAGCGGGTCGTTGGCGTCGTCGCTGCCGGCCTCGGCAGCGGGCGTGGGCGGTGTCAGCGGCTCGCCGCCGATGGAGAAGTCGCCGAAATCGAAACTGCTGTCCGCTGTCGGCGCCGGTTTCGGCGGCACGGCAATGGTGGACGGCTCGTCGGCCAGCACACCGAGGTCGAAATCGAGGCCGTCATCGGCCGGCGGCGGCGGCGCTTTGCGCTGCACCGGCACGGTCTTCGGGTCGGCGGCCGGCTCCAGCGTGAAGTCGAACGTGTCGTCGCTGCCCATCTGCGCCGCCGTGGTGAAGGGCTGCGTGGTTTCGGTGATGGGAATGGCGGACGCCGGGGGCGCGAACGGCGCCACGGGCGAAGGGTTGACCACCGAGCCGCCCGGGAACCCGAGATCGAGGTCGAGGTCCATCGTGCTGCTGGGGCCGGCGTCGTCCAGGCGCGAGTCCAGGCGTGAATCGAGCGTCGCGTCGACGGCGGGCTGGAAAGCCGGCGGCTGCACCGGAGCGGTGTAGGGCTGGGTGGAGGCCCCCAGCGCGTCGGGCATCATCACGCCGCCTGCCGCACGCACCTCTTCAGGCTGGCCGCCCGGTGCGTACAGGATGTTCTCGGGGTCGATGCCCAGGCCGAGTTCCTGCGCCTTCTTCCAGTCTTCGCCTTCACCGCGCGTCAGGTTGAACATCTGCGTGGCCAGCAGTTCGAAGGCCTTGGTGTCGCGTCGCTTGGCGTAGACCTCGAGCAGCTTGCTGCGGATGGCCATGCGCTCGGGGGTGGCGCGCATCGCCTCTTTCAGAATCTCTTCGGCCTGCAGGTCGCGGCCATAGGCCAGGTAGACATCGGCTTCGGCCACCGGGTCGACATCGCCGATGGCATCCAGCTGGCTCAGCGAGTAGCTCATCGACGAGTTGCCGGTGGCCGGCGCGTCGCGAGTGTCGATGCGCTGCCCACCACTGGCGCCGAAGAAAGAATCGGGCTGCAGACGGCTTTCCAGGAAGGAAGTTTCGCCCGCGGGTTTGCGTCGCGAACGCATGCGGTACAGGCCCAGGCCGGCGAGCAAGGCCACCAGCACACCGGCGGCCGGCAGCAGCAGCGAGTTGTCGAGCAGGCTGCTCAGAAGCCCCGGTTCCTCGGCCGCGGCGGGCGTGCCTGGCTTGACGGCCGGTGGCGTGGCGGCAGCGGGCGGTGGTGCGGGTGGCGTGGCGGCCGTGGCAGGAGCCGGCGGTGGTGCCGGAGCCGGTGTCGGGGCGGCCACAGGCGCCGGCGCCGCAGCCACCACGGTGGGCGCTGGCAAGGCCGGCGCGGGCGGCGTGGCTGCCGGCGCCGGCGTCGCCGCAGGTGGCGTGGCCGCGGTGGCCGGCTTGGGCGCTGCGGTGGCCGTGGCGCCCTGCAGTTTCTTCAGTTCATCGACGTTGCGCGCCAGTTCGGCCAGGCGCGCGGCTTCATCGCGCTTCTGAGCGTCGGTGGATGCTCGAGCCTCGGGGGCCGAGGCTTTCAAGCCCCCCTGCGAGAGCTTCAGGCGATCGGGCGTGGGCGCTGCGGCCTGCTTGCGGTCGTCCACCTGCGTCTGCACCTGGCCGCGGGCCTGGCGGCCGGCCGTGGCGTCGGCCTCCGTGGTGGTGCCTGTGGCCAGGCGCTGGCGGTAGGCGCCGAAATCGGCGCTCTGTGCGCTGATGATCTCCCGCGCTTCCGCGGCGCTGACGGCGCCGGCCTGCGCTGCCGACGGCACCGACAACACGGCGCCGGACTTCAGCCGGTTCATGTTGTCGCCGCTGAAGGCCTGGGGATTGCCACGGAAGAGCGACACCAGCATCTGGTCGAGCGAGATGCCCGGGCGCTGCGTGCGTGCGGCAATGCGGCTGAGTGAATCGCCGGCGCGCACGCGCACTTCTTCGGCGCCCGCACCGGCCGCCGGAGCAGCGGTGGCCACGGGCGGACGTGGTGGCTCCATCGGCGTGGCGGCCGGACGCGGCGTGGGCCGCGCGGGTGCCGGGGCGCCGGCCAGCGGCGACGGCGCCGGGCTGAGCGGTGGCGGCGCCACGGGCGATGTCTGCGCGCCCCCTGGCGCTGGAGACATGGAAGGCGCCGTGCTGGGTGCGGCTGGCGCTTGCTGCGCCAGGCGCGGGCCCGGCGGGTCGAAGAGCATCGTGTACTCGCGCACCAGGCGACCGCTGGACCACGAGGCCTCGATGATCACGTCGACGAAGGGTTCGAGCACCGCGCGTTCGCTGCTGATACGAACCACCGAGCGGCCATCGGGCCGGCGCACCACCTGTACCGTGGCGGAAGGCAATGCGGCGTTGTACTCGACGCCCGCAGCGCGGAAAGCCTCGGACGGCGCAATGCGCAGCTGCAGCGAAGACGCCTCTTCCGGCGTCATGCTCGTGATCTCGATCTCGGCCTTGAGCGTTTCGCCCAGGGCGGAGGTGACCGTCAGCCGGCCCAGGCCCAGAGCCCAGGCTTGCGTGGCCCACAGGCAGGCGGCGGCGAGGGCCACCCCATGGAGCGCAAACCGCGCTGTTTTTGTCGGTCGATGTGTCAAGGCTGTCCCCCACGCAGGTCGGTTGCGACTTCTCGGCAAGCCGACCGCTGTCCCTTCAAGCCACCCTGCAAGCGACCCGAGTACGGCGAAGCTGCTGAGCGGAAAACGCAACAGTATCAAGCATATACGCGCGCAAGCTCACGCAGAGACTGACGAGCGCGGGCGAAATGCATTGTTTCGGCAGGCGTTGCATCTTGTTGCCGGGGGGCAACGCCGCGCCGGAGTTGCCGCGGCGCGGCGTGGCTTCACGCGTCGAGCAGGATGCGCAACATGCGGCGCAGCGGCTCGGCCGCGCCCCAGAGCAACTGGTCGCCGATGGTGAAGGCGCCGACATAGTCCGGGCCCATCGCCAGCTTGCGAATGCGGCCCACGGGGATGGTCATCGTCCCCGTCACCGCCACTGGCGTGAGTTGTTGCAGCGTGGCTTCCCGCGTGTTCGGCACCACCTGCACCCAGGCGTTGTCGGCGGCGATCATGGCCTCGATGTCGGCCACGGGCACGTCCTTCTTCAGCTTCAGCGTCAGCGCCTGGCTGTGGCAGCGCATGGCACCCACGCGCACGCAGAAGCCGTCCACCGGCACCGCTTGCGGCGCGTCCTTGCCGAAACCTTCGCCCTGGCCGAGGATCTTG
The DNA here is from genome assembly GCA_031372905.1 of Betaproteobacteria bacterium. Classification (GTDB taxonomy): domain Bacteria; phylum Pseudomonadota; class Gammaproteobacteria; order Burkholderiales; family Burkholderiaceae_C; genus Rubrivivax. The sequence continues at coordinate 2,561 of JANMMD010000115.1, read as the reverse complement.
TTGGTCTCGGCCATGCCTTTCCACTCTTCCTTGCTCGTTCCGTTCCCGAGGTCCTTGTCGATCCAGGGAATGAGCGAGCCGCCCAGCGGCACGCCGAAGTTGGCGGTCTCTGCCGCCGACAGCGAGCGCTGCGTGGCGGTCAGCACGCGGTCGATCTCGAGGATGGCGCTTTTGGGGTCGTCCAGCAGCGGCTTCACCGCCGCGTTCAGCGTGCCGTATTGCGTGAGCAACTCGCGCATGTGCTGCGCACCGCCGCCGCTGGCGGCCTGGTAGGTCTGCGTGCTCATCCACTCGACGAGCCCGGCCTTGTAGAGCGCGCCCACGCCCATCAGCATGCAGCTGACGGTGCAGTTGCCACCGATCCAGTTGCGACCCCCCCTGCTCAACGCGTTCTTGATGACGGGCAGGTTCACCGGGTCGAGCACGATGACCGCGTCGCTGGCCATGCGCAGGGTGCTGGCGGCGTCGATCCAGTGGCCGCTCCAGCCCGCGGCGCGCAGTTTCGGATAGACCTCGCTGGTGTAGTCACCGCCCTGGCAGGTGAGCACGATGTCGCAGCGCTTCAGCGCCGCGATGTCGAAGGCGTCTTGCAGCTTCGTCTCGTTCTTCGCCTGCGCGGGTGCAGCGCCGCCCGTGTTGCTGGTGCTGAAGAACAGCGGTTCGATGAGCGCGAAGTCGCCTTCGGCCTGCATGCGGTCCATCAAGACGCTGCCGACCATGCCGCGCCAGCCGACCAATCCCACGAGTGCCATGTCGTTCTCCTTCAAGACTTGCTTCTATTGCCGGGACAGCGCGGCCACCACGGCATCGCCCATCTCGACCGTGCCCACGCGCTGCATGCCATCGCTGTAGATGTCACCGGTGCGCAGGCCGCTGCTCAGCACCGCATCCACGGCTTTCTCGATGCGCGCGGCCGCTTCCGGCTGCTGCAGCGTGAAGCGCAACATCATGGCCAGGCTCAGGATGGTGGCCAGCGGGTTGGCCACACCCTTGCCCGCGATGTCGGGCGCGCTGCCGTGGCTGGGCTCGTACAGGCCCTTGTTGTTCACGTCCAGGCTGGCACTCGGCAGCATCCCGATGCTGCCGGTGAGCATCGCGGCTTCGTCGCTCAGGATGTCGCCGAACATGTTGCCGGTGAAGACCACGTCGAAGGCCTTCGGCGCCTTCACCAGCTGCATCGCCGCGTTGTCGACGTACATGTGCTGCAGCTCGACGTCGGGGTAGTGCTCGGCGTGCACGGCCGTCACCACGTCTTTCCAGAACTGGAAGGTCTCGAGCACGTTCGCCTTGTCGACGCTCGTCACCTTGCCGCTGCGTTTGCGCGCGGCCTGGAAGGCGACATGCGCGATGCGCTCGATCTCGGGCCGGCTGTAGCGCATCGTGTCGAAGGCTTCCTCGGCACCCGGGAAATGGCCGTCCACCGCCGTGCGGCGGCCGCGCGGCTGGCCGAAGTAGATGTCGCCGGTCAATTCGCGAATGATCAGGATGTCCAGCCCGGCCACCAGTTCCGGCTTCAGCGACGACGCGTGCGTCAGCTGCGGGTAGCACAGCGCGGGGCGGAAGTTGGCGAAGAGGCCCAGGTGCTTGCGCAGGCCCAGGATGGCCTGCTCAGGGCGCAGCGCGCGTTCGAGCTTGTCGTACTTCCAGTCGCCAACGGCGCCGAAGAGGATGGCGTCGGCTCTCCGGGCCAGGTTCAGCGTGCTCTCGGGCAGCGGGTGGCCGTGGGCCTCGTAAGCGGCACCGCCGACGAGCGCGGCTTCGGTTTCGAAAGGCAGTTCCAGCACCTGCATCACCTTCACGGCCTCGGCCACGATCTCGGTGCCGATGCCGTCACCGGGCAGGATGGCGATCTTCATGCTCATGCGGTTGCTCTCTACAAACTGACTTGGGCGAGCCACGGCATCTTGGCCAGGCGTTCGGCCTCGAAGGCCTTGATCTTGTCCTGATGGCGCAAGGTCAGACCGATGTCATCGAAGCCGTTGACCAAACAGTACTTGCGGAAGGCCTGCACCTCGAAAGGCAGCTCGGTGCCATCGGGCTTGATCACCACCTGGCGCGGCAGGTCGATGCTGAGCTGGTAGCCGGGAAAAGCCAGCACCTCGTCGAAAAGCTGGGCCACCTGGCTCTCGCTCAGCACGATGGGCAGGAAGCCGTTCTTGTAGCAGTTGTTGAAGAAGATGTCGGCATAGCTGGGCGCAATCACCGCGCGGAACCCGTATTGCTGCAGCGCCCAGGGCGCGTGCTCACGGCTGCTGCCGCAGCCGAAGTTCTGCCGCGCGAGCAGCACAGAGGCGCCCTGGTAGCGCGGCTGGTTCAGCACGAAATCAGGGTTGGGCTTGCGCGATGCCGGGTCCTGCCCTGGTTCACCGGGGTCGAGGTAGCGCCAGGCGTCGAAGAGGTTGGGCCCGAAGCCGCTGCGTGCGATGCTCTTCAGGAACTGCTTGGGGATGATCGCGTCGGTGTCGACGTTGTCGCGGTCCATCGGGGCCACGAGGCCGGTGTGCAGGGTGAATGCGTCCATGTCTGCTGTCCTCTCAACCGATGCGGCGCACGTCGACGAA
>JANMMD010000068.1:0-26738 GCA_031372905.1 Betaproteobacteria bacterium | reverse complement strand
GGCTTCGCCACGGCTGATGGCGAAGATCTCTCTGGTGGAGGAGGCTGGATTCGAACCAGCGTAGGCGTAAGCCAACAGATTTACAGTCTGCCCCCTTTAGCCACTCGGGCACCCCTCCGGAGAGCCGGTGACTATAGCACGCCGAGACTTCAAGCCAAGTCTTCTACCACCCAGCGCACTTCAGCCCGACCCGCATCCCGCAGGAAGCGGTTCGCCAGACCGAAGTGGCCGTTGCCGATGAAAGGCACGGGCGGACGCAGCGCCGACAGGGGCGAAGGATGGTTGCTGACGAGCACGCAGTGGTCTGACCGGGTCAGCAAGGGCGCCTTGGACTGTGCATGTGCACCCCAAAGCATGAACACCTTGGGCGCAGGGTCGTTGGCCAAGGCAAGGCAAATCGCGTCAGTGAGCGCATGCCAACCAAGCTCGGCATGGCTGCCGGCCTGACCCTCTTCCACCGTCAGGCTGGTGTTCAGCAACAGCACGCCTTGCCGAGCCCAGGAAAACAGAGAGCCGTGTACCGGCGGCGCCAGTTGCAGATCGCGGTGCAGCTCCTTGAAGATGTTGCGCAGGCTGGGCGGCGGCTTTTCGCCCACCGGCACCGAAAATGCCAGGCCCTCGGCTTGCCCGGGGCCGTGGTAGGGGTCTTGGCCGAGGATGAGCACCCGCACCTCAGACGGTGGCGTCAGCTCAAGCGCACGAAACACCTGCGCCGGGTAGACCTTGGCACCGGCCGCCACCCGCCCGTCCACCGCCCTCACCAAAGCCTGGCCCGCAGCGCTGGCCCGCCAGCGCTGCAGCAACGGTTGCCAGCCGCCGAAATCGGCGGCCAGCAGTTCGTCCAGTGGACGACCGAGTCTGCTCAATCGAAGAGGGCGGCGAGCGCGGCGCCAGGGTCGGGTGCGCGCATGAAGGCCTCGCCGACGAGGAAGGCGTGCACATCGGCCGTGCGCATGCGCTGCACATCGGAACGCGCCAGGATGCCGGATTCGGTGACCAGCAGCTTGCCCGCCGGCACGCGCGGCAGCAGGCCCAGCGTGGTGTCCAGCGTCACCTCGAAGGTCTTGAGGTTGCGGTTGTTGATGCCCAGCAGCGGTGTCTTCAGGCGCAGCGCGCGGTCAAGCTCGCCCCCGTCGTGCACCTCCACCAGCACGTCCATGCCCAAGCCCAGAGCAGCAGCCTCCAGATCGGCCATCTGCATGTCGCTCAGGCAGGCCGCGATGAGCAGGATGCAGTCCGCGCCCAGCGCTCGCGCTTCGACGACCTGGTACTCGTCGATCATGAAATCCTTGCGCAGCACCGGCAGCGTGCAGGCGGCGCGCGCCTGCTGCAGGTAAACCGCGCTGCCCTGGAAAAAGCGCTCGTCGGTCAGCACGCTGAGGCAGGCCGCACCGTGCTGGGCATAGCTGGCGGCAATCTCCGCCGGCACAAAGTGTTCGCGCAGCACGCCCTTGCTGGGGCTGGCCTTCTTCACCTCGGCGATGACGGCGGCGCGGCCGGCCGCCATCTGCTGGCGCAGCGCGGCTTCGAAGCCGCGGACGGCGCCCGCCGAACGCGCCTCCTCGCGCCAGCTTGCAAGGCTTCGCGCGGCCTTCGCCGCCGCGAGCTCTTCGTGCTTGACGGCAACGATCTTGTCGAGGATGTCGCTCATGGCGTCGCCAGCTCCTTGCTGCGCGCAACGAACTGGTGCATCTTGGCCAGCGCCTTGCCCGAAGCCACGGCCTCGCGCGCCAGCGCCACACCTTCGGCGATGCCCGGCACCACATCGGCCGCGTAGAGCGCCACACCGGCGTTGAGGATCACGATGTCGCGCGCCAGGCCCACCTCGTTGTCCAGCACGGCCCGCAGCAGCGCACGCGATTGCTCGGGTGTTTCCACCTTCAACGAGCGGCTGCTGGCCATCGTCATGCCGAAGTCCTCGGGGTGGATCTCGTACTCGCGGATCGCGCCGTCCTTGTATTCGCCCACCATCGTCGCGGCACCGAGCGACACCTCGTCCATGCCATCGCGGCCGTAGACCACCAGCGCATGTTCGGCACCCAGGCGCTGCAGTGCGCGCACCTGGATGCCCACCAGATCAGGGTGGAACACGCCCATCAGGATGTGCGGCGCGTCGGCCGGGTTGGTCAGGGGCCCCAGGATGTTGAAGATCGTGCGCACGCCCAGCTCACGCCGCACGGGCGCGACGTTTTTCATCGCCGGGTGGTGGTTGGGCGCGAACATGAAGCCGATGCCGGTGTCGGCGATGCAGCGCGATATCGCCTCAGGAGCAAGTGTCATCGGCACGCCCAGAGCCTCCAGCACGTCGGCGCTGCCACTTTTGCTGCTGACGCTGCGGTTGCCGTGTTTGCTGACGCGCGCACCGCAGGCCGCCGCCACGAACATGCTGCAGGTGCTGATGTTGAAGGTGTGCGAGCCGTCGCCACCGGTGCCGACGATGTCCACCAGGTGTTTGCGGTCGACCACGTTCACCTTGGTCGAGAACTCGCGCATCACCTGCGCCGCCGCGGTGATCTCGCCAATGGTCTCCTTCTTCACGCGCAGGCCGACCAGCAGCGCCGACATCATCACCGGGCTCATCTCGCCGCTCATGATGCGGCGCATCAGCGCCAGCATCTCGTCGTGGAAGATCTCGCGGTGGTCGATGACGCGCGTCAAAGCTTCGAGGTTGGTGATGCTCATGGGGGCCTCACAGATGCTGGCGCAGCACGGCCACGGCTTGCGCGATGTCGGCCGAACTCACGTTGAGATGGGTGACGAAGCGCAGACGGTAGAGGCCCGTGCACAGCACGCCGGCAGTGCGCAGGCGCTCGACGACACCGGCCGCCTTTTCCGGCACCAGGTCTACGAATACGATGTTGGTCTGCGGCGGCTGCACCGTCACGCCAGGCAGGCCAGCCAGGCCCTCGGCCAGGGCACGCGCGTTGGCATGGTCATCGGCCAGACGCTCGACGTGGTGGTCCAGTGCGTAACTCGCCGCAGCAGCCAGCACGCCGGCCTGGCGCATGCCGCCGCCCAGCATCTTGCGAATGCGGTGAGCCCGCGTGATCAGCGCCTTGCTGCCCGCCAGCGCCGAGCCCACCGGCGCGCCCAGCCCTTTGCTGAAGCACACCGAGACGCTGTCGAAGTGGCGGGCGATTTCACCCGCTGGCACGCCGCTGGCCACCGCCGCGTTGAAGAGCCGCGCGCCGTCCAGATGCGTGGCCAGGCCCTTGCGCCGCGCCAGCGCGGTGGCGGCTTCGATGTAGGCCAGCGGCAGCACCTGCCCGCCCCAGGTGTTCTCCAGCGCCAGCAAACGCGTCTTCGCAAAGTGCGCGTCGTCGGGCTTGATGTTGGCCTCGAGGTCGGCCAGCAGGATCGAGCCGTCGGCCTGCTGCGGCAGCGGTTGCGGCTGGATGCTGCCCAGCACGGCCGCGCCGCCTCCTTCCCAGCGGTAGGTGTGCGCCATCTGGCCGACGAGGTATTCGTCGCCGCGCTCGCAATGCGCCATCAAGCCGCACAGGTTGCTCTGAGTGCCGGTGGGCACGAACAGCGCGGCTTCCTTGCCCAGCATCGCGGCGATCTTGTCCTGCAAGGCATTCACGCTGGGGTCGCCGCCGAACACCTCGTCGCCCAGTTCGGCCTCGTTCATGACCGCGCGCATGGCGGCGGTGGGCAGCGTGACGGTGTCACTGCGCAGATCGATGGGTTTCAACGCACTTGCTCCAGGAAGTTCTTCAGCATCGCGTGGCCGTGTTCGCTGAGGATGGATTCGGGGTGGAACTGCACACCTTCCAGCGGCAGGCCGCGGTGGCGCAGGCCCATGATCTCGCCGTCTTCGCTGGTGGCGGTGACGATCAAATCGGCCGGCAGCGTGGCACGCTCCACCGCCAGCGAGTGATAGCGGATCACGCTGAACTGCGCCGGCAGGCCGTGGAAGACGCCTTGCTGGTCGGTGCTGATGGTGCTGGCCTTGCCGTGCATCTGCACCCGCGCGCGCACCACATTGCCGCCCAAGGCCGCGCCCATGGCCTGGTGGCCCAGGCACACGCCCAGGAGCGGCAGCTTGCCGGCAAAGTGCCGAATGGCATCGATGCAGATGCCGGCCTCGGCCGGGCTGCAGGGGCCCGGCGACAGCACCAGGCGCTCGGGCTTCAGTTCGGCAATGCCTTCGACGGTGATCTCGTCGTTGCGGAAGACGCGAACGTCCTGCCCCAGCTCGCCGAAGTACTGCACCAGGTTGAAGGTGAAGCTGTCGTAGTTGTCGATCATCAACAGCATGATCAGAACCCCTCTTCGACGAGCTCGGCCGCGCGGATCAAGGCGCGCGCCTTGTGCTCGGTCTCGCGCCATTCCATCTCGGGGACGGAATCGGCCACCACGCCCGCCGCGGCCTGCACATACAACGTGCCGTCCTGGATGATGCCGGTGCGGATGGAGATGGCCACGTCCATGTCGCCGGCGAAACTCAAGTAGCCGCAGGCGCCGCCATAGATGCCGCGCTTGACCGGTTCCAGCTCGTCGATGATCTCCATCGCGCGGATCTTGGGCGCGCCGGTCAGCGTGCCGGCCGGGAAGGTGGCGCGCAGGACATCCAGGCTGCTCATGCCGTCGAGCAACTGGCCTTCGACGTTGCTGACGATGTGCATCACGTGCGAATAACGCTCGATGACGAAGGCGTCCGTCACCTTCACGCTGCCGGTTTTCGCGATGCGGCCGATGTCGTTGCGCGCCAGGTCGATGAGCATCAGGTGCTCGGCGCGCTCCTTGGGGTCGGCGCTCAACTCAACTTCCAAGGCCTTGTCGAGTTCGGGCGTGGCGCCGCGCGGGCGCGTGCCGGCCAGCGGGCGGATGGTCACCTTGGCGCCCTCGGGCGTGTGTTCCTGGCGCACCAGGATCTCCGGGCTCGCGCCGACGATCTGGAAGTCGCCCATGTCGTAGAAGTACATGTAGGGCGACGGGTTCAGGCTGCGCAGCGCGCGGTACAGGCTCAGCGGGCTTTCGGTGTAGCGCTTCTTCAGCCGTTGCCCCACCTGCACCTGCATCATGTCGCCGGCGGCGATGTACTCCTTGGCGCGCAGCACGGCCCGCAGGTAGGCGGCCTTGTCGAACTCGCGCTCCACCGGATGGCTGGGCCCGCGCTTCACCGGCGGCGCACTGACGCTGTAGCGCAGCTTGTCGGCCAGCTCGCTCAGGCGGCGCTTGCCCTTGAAGTAGGCCTCGGGCGCGGCCGGGTCGGCATAGACGATGAGGTACAGGCGGCCCGAGAGGTTGTCGATGACGGCCAGCTCTTCGGTCTGCAGCAGCTGGATGTCGGGCGTGTCCAGGCCGCCGTCTTTCCAGGTCTTCGCCAGCCGCGGCTCGATGTAGCGCACCGCGTCGTAGCCGAAGTAGCCCGCCAGGCCGCCGCAGAAGCGTGGCAGGCCGGGCCGCAAGGCCACCTTGAAGCGTTGCTGGTACTGCGCGATGAAGTCCAGCGGGTTGCCGTCGAAGGTTTCCACCACCTGGCCATCGGTCACCACCTCGGTCTTGAAACCGCGCGCCCGCAGCAGTGTCCTGGCCGGCAGGCCGATGAAGGAATAGCGGCCGAAACGTTCACCGCCCACCACGCTTTCGAGCAGGAAGCTGTGCTTGGCGCCGCCGGCCAGCTTCAGGTACAGCGACAGCGGCGTCTCAAGGTCGGCAAAGGCTTCCGCGATCAGCGGTATGCGGTTGTAGCCCTGGCTCGCCAGGCTCTGGAATTCAAGTTCGGTGATCACTTCTCGCACCTGTTCACACGGGGGCCGCGGGCCTGCGGGGCAGGTGGATTGCGGCGGTGTTCGGGGTCAGAGCTCAACCCGGCGGTTGGGCTCACGGCATGGGCGCCAGCCGGCAGACCGGCTAGCGGCAAAGGCTGTGCGAGCGACGCCAGGGCCAGGCTCCCCGGTCGATCTGACCAGGCCGGCGGGCGGCAATAGTGGACAAGGCCTTGAACATGATCGCGGCAGTTTAGCAGCGGGCACCGGCCCACGAAGGCGAACCACGGGCGCACCCCAGGCGCGCGTGGCAGACTGCCGCCCCTTCAGAACCAGAGCCGAGACGCCCCACCATGCAACGTCGCCCCCTGCTTACCGTGTCTGTACTGGCCGCCGCCTGGGTGGCACCCCTGGCAGCACGCGCCCAGGCCGCGCCGGCCACAGCATCTGCTGCGCCAGCGCCCGGCACCGTCGAGGTCTCCGGTGTGCGCTACGCCACCACCGCCCAGGTGGCGGGCAGCACGCTGCAGCTCAACGGCGCAGGCACCCGCTTCAAGTTCGTGGTGCGCGTCTACACCGCCGGGCTTTACCTCGGCACCAAGGCCACCACGCCCGACGCGGTTTACACCGCACCGGGGCCCAAGCGGATCCACGTGGTGATGCTGCGCGACATCGATGGCAACGAGCTGGGCAAGCTCTTCACCCGCGGCATGCAGGACAACGCGCCCAAGGAGGCTTTCAGCAAGTCCATCCCCGGCACGCTGCGCATGGCCGAAATCTTCTCGACGAAGAAGAAACTCGTGGCTGGCGAAACCTTTTCGATCGACTACGCGCCGGGCGTCGGCACCACCGTGCTCGTGAACGGCAAGGTTCAGGGCGAGCCGGTGCGCGAGGTGGAGTTCTTCAACGCGATGCTGAGCATCTGGCTCGGCCCCAACCCCGCCGACGATGGCCTGAAGGCCGCATTGCTGGGCCAGGAAGTGACGGCGCCGCGGGGCGGACGCAACCGCTGAGCCCTTCCTCCGCGCAGCAGTGCGGGTCGGTGTGCAGCGCGGCGGTGCAGAGGGGTGTTCAGCGCCGCCGCAGCAGCGCGGGGATGTCCACGAGGCGGTCAACGATGGCATCGGGCTCGGCGCTGGCCACCGGCTCGCCGTGGTTGTAGCCGTAACTCACCAGCACCACCGGGCAACCCGCGGCGCGCGCGGCGGCGGCGTCGTTGCTGGAGTCGCCCACCATCAGCGTGTGCGCAGGTGCTGTGCCCAGGGCCTCGCAGGCCTTCAGCAAGGGCATCGGATGCGGCTTCTTGTGCGGGAAGCTGTCGCCACCGAAGACATGGTCGAAGAAACCGCGCAGCCCCTTGGCCTGCAGCAGCGGCCGCGCAAAAGCATTCGGCTTGTTGGTGATGCAGGCCAGGCGCAGGCCCATCTCGCGCAGCGCCTGCAGACCCTCGGCCACACCCGGGTAGACGGCCGAATGCTCGCCGTTGATGGCCAGGTAATGGTGCTGGTACCGCTGCCAGGCTGCTTCGTAGCGCGAGGCAGGCGCTTTCACCTCGGCCAGCGTGCGCCGGATGAGGTGTTCGCTGCCCTTGCCCACCGTCAGGGCGATGAAGGCGCGGCTCACCGTTTGATGGCCCAGGTCGGCCAGCGCCCGCCCGAGCGCGACCTCGAAGTCACCGACGGTGTCGACCATGGTGCCGTCCAGGTCGACGATGGCAGCGCCGAAGGCGACGGTGCCGAGCGCTATGACTGAGGCCATCAGCGCGCCTTTTTCTTCGAACCGCCGTGGCGCGCGAGCCAGGCCGCGAATTCCGCGTACCAGAGCCTGGAATTGCGCGGCTTCAGCACCCAGTGGTTTTCATCGGGGAACCACAGCAGCCGCGCGTCCACGCCCTTGGCCTTCAGCGTGTTGTAGTAAGCCAGGCCGTTGCAGTCGGGCACACGAAAGTCCATCGCGCCGTGCGTCACCAGCGTGGGCGTGGCCATCTGGGCAGCAAAGCTGTGCGGGCTCTGCGCGGCCACTCGCACCGGGTCTTCCCAGTACTTGGCGCCCAGGTCCAGCGGGCGCGTGCTGTAGCTGTCGGCGCTGAAAGTGGCGACGCGGTCGTACACGCCGGCGTGGCACACGTAGGCGCGGTAACGCCCGGGTGCCACATGGCCGTTCATCCACGCCACGAGGAAGCCGCCGTAGCTGCCGCCGGTGGCAAAAACGCGCTTCACATCGGCCCAGCGCTGCTGCAGCAGCCAGTCGGTGGCGGCCTCGATGTCCTGCAGTTCCAGCTCGCCCTGTCGGCCGATGAGGCTGTCGCGAAACTTGAAGCCGAAGCCGCTGCTGCCGTGGTAATTGACCTGCGCGATGACATGCCCGGCCGCGGCGAAGATGTGCGGGTTCCAGCGCCAGCTGAAGGTGTCGCCGGCGGCGGCAAACGGGCCACCGTGGATGACATGCGTGACGGGGTGCTTCTTCTTCTCCTTGGCCGGATTCAGGCCCGGCGGGAACACCAGCCACAGCTGCACCGGCTCGCCGAGCGCGCCGCTGATGGTGGTTTCAGCCACCTCGCCGAAAGCCACGCCGGCCAGCAGCTCGTCGTTGAAGTTCTCCAGCCGCACCGGCTGGTCGTCACTTGGGCGCTCCAGTCCGCGCGCCAACACGCGCGCCGGGTGCACCGCGCTGTCGGCCAGCATCACCACGGTGTCGCCAGCCAGGTCGAAACCCTGCACCCAGCCGCCTTCGTGCAGCAAGCTCACGGTGTCGCTGTCGAAGGCGTAGCGCCACAGGTGGCAGCGTCCGCGCTCTTCGGCGGTGAAGAACAGCGCCGTGCTGTCTTCGGCCCAGCGCAGCGGGGTGTTGATGGCGTGGTCCCACTCGGGCGCCAGCACCCGCAACGCGGCCTTGCCTCGGCTGCCCTTGATGTGGGGCGTCACCACCGCGGGCTGCGCCAGCGCCGTGTGCTTCAGGCCGACGTTCGCAGCCGCCACGGCAATCTGCTTGCCGTCGGGGCTGTAGGCCGGGCCGGCGATGTCCCAGGCTTCGTCGTCCACCAACGAATGCACGTGGCGTGTGCGCAGTTCGATTTCCGACAGCGCCAGCCGGTGCGCTTGCAAGGGCTCGGCCGCAGGGTCGTGCACGAAAGCGATGCGCCGGCCGTCAGGGCTCACGTCGTAGACCTCGTTGCCGCCAGCGTCGCGCGGCAACTCCAGCGTCGTGCCCTCGAAGAGATCGGTGACACGGCCGCTGGCCAGGTCCAGTAGCAGCAGGTGCAGCACGCGGCCCATGGGCACGTTGTGGTCCCAGTGGCGGTAGTAGGCATCGCTGGTGACGTAGCCGCTTTCCTTGCGCTCGGTCCACGCCTTGTGCGCCTTGTTCTGCGCCGCGGCGCCCTTCAGGGTGGGCCAGACCCAGGCGCTGAAAACCACGCGCCGGCCGTCGGGCAGCCACTTGAACGATTCGATGCCGGGGCCGAAGCTGCTGTGGCGCTGCGCCTCGCCGCCGTCGGCGGCGATCGTGTATAGCTGAGGTGTGCTGTCCTTGCTGCCTTCCTGCTCACGCCGCGCGACGAAGGCGATGCGGTCGCCTTTCGGCGACCACGCGGCCTGGCCGTCGCGCTCACCGCAGCTGGTCAGCGGGCGAGGCTTGCGTGCGTTCGTCGGCAGCAGCCAGAGGCGCGTGCGCGTCTGGTTCTTCTCCATGTCCGGCGTCGTCACCGACACCACGGCAGCGCGGCCGTCAGGCGCCAGCGTCAGGCCGGAGAGGCGCTGCAGCTGCCAGAGCGTGTCGACGTCCAGCGGGCGGGTCTTGCCGCTGCGGCGCGGCGACGTGTTGCGAACATTCGTGCGGAGATTCGTGCGGGCATTCATGCCCCTAGTGTCGCCTCAGCCGATGCTCTCGACTTGCCGGCTCTGCTGGTAGGCACTGCCGAAGCGGTTGGCCAGAAAGGCCGGCAAGGCCACCTCTTCCTGGCGGATGAAACCGCGCTGCGGCAGCCTGCCTTCGCGGAACAGGTCGACCGCGGCGCAGATGCCCGCTGCAGTGGTGATCTGTATCGCGCTCAGCGGGTGCGTCTCGCTGCGCTCGGCAAAGATCTTGCGCGCGAACACCTCCTGCACCAGCGCGCCATTCTTCATGCCGCTGACGGTGACGAACACCAGCACCACGTCCTGCATGGTGCTGGGAATGCTCTTGCGCATGATGGCCTTGAGCGTCTCGGTGTCCTGGTTCAGTTGCAGCTCTTCCAGCAGCATCTTCATCAGCGCCTGGTGGCCGGGGTAGCGCACGCTCTTGTAGTCGAGCGTCTGCACCTTGCCGGCCAGGGTTTCGCACAGCGTGCCCAGGCCGCCGCTGGTGTTGAAGGCCTCGTACTCGGTGCCGTCGAGGCTGAAGTGCTCCAGCCCTTCCAGCGGCAGCACCTCGATGTTCTTGCCACCGCGGATGGCCTCGCAGGGGTGGCAGTACTCGTTGATGAGGCCGTCGACGCTCCAGGTCAGGTTGTATTTCAGGCTGTTGGTTGGGAAGGCCGGCAGCGCGCCCACGCGCATCTTCACTTCCTGCAGGCTGTCGAAGCCCTGGGCCAGGTGGTGGGCGACGATGCCGATGAAGCCTGGCGCCAGGCCGCACTGCGGCATGAAGGCGGTGCTGGCACCGGCGGCCAGCTGCTGGATGGCACGGGTGGCGGCGACGTCTTCCGTCAGGTCGAAATAGTGGCAGCCGGCTTCACGAGCGGCGGTGGCCGCCAGGGTGGCCAAGTGGTAAGGCAGCGCGTTGATGACGGCCTGCTGGCCCTTCAGCGCACCGAGCAGGCTCTTGGCGTCGGAGGTCTCCACCACCCGTGTGGACAGCGGCATGCCTTTCAGCTTGGCCAGCGCCTCGGCGCTGCGGTCGACGACCGTGACTTCGTAGTCGCCGCTGTGCGAGAGCAGATGGGCGATGGTGTGGCCAATGTGGCCGGCGCCGAGCAAGGTGATGCGCATGAGGAGCTTTCCGTCTGGGGGCTGAACAGCCGAACTGTCTGAGCAGACAGTCTAGGCAAGCCCGCTGACGGAAGAAAGCGGCAATGCGTCGAAACGGCGGCAACGCTCGTCGTTATGACGTACCAGATTGGCGAATTGACGCTTTGGCGCCTTCGCGCCTTGGCGGGCGGGAAGCTAAGCGGCCAGCAACTGCTCTTTCATCTCGCGCGCGGCGGCGCGCTTGGCCCGGGTGCTGGCCTTCTGGTAAGCCTCTTCAGCCGCGCTGCGCATCTCGATGGCGCGCTCCAGCGCCTTCTGGTAGCGCTCGATCGTGTAGGTGTTCTCGGTGCCGATGTAGATGGTGCGCCGCCGCGGTTTGTCACCAAAGCGCGGAATCAGCACCATCAGGCTGCAGTCGCGCGTCTGGCTGTTGCTGCGCATGCGCACCACCGGCCCGGTGATGCCCGGTGGAAGCTGGTTGCTCTTGTTGGCGCTGGGCGCGCGCTGCAAGAGTGACGGCGCCGGCAGTTTGGCGATGCGCTTGAGCAGCTCTTGCGTGGCCAGCTGCAGCGACGCCGCAGCACCGCTGCCGTCAGGCGTGTGGTCAGAGTACAGCTTGGTGCCGCCATAGCGCAGCTGCCAGCCATGGGTGGAACGGTGGTCGATACGCTGGATGCCTTGGGGCACCTCGAACTGCTCCCCGCTGAAGATCGTGATCTTGCGGACTTTCATGATGAACCCTCGACAACAAACCGCTGCGCTGCTCCCTGTCGTTTTTTCTTCGCGGCAAGGCAAACCGAGCATGCTGTGCTCTGAGTGCCATATCGGAATCTTGCGCCCGAACCTGAGAACTGCGATGGGGTGTTGCCCCCGCGCCGCACCGAACCCGGCCGGCACAATGCACAAATGCCGTCTGCCGTGATTCCCGACACCCTGGACCGCCGCCTGCTGGCGCTGCTGCAGGCTGACGCCCGCACCAGCACGGCCGACCTCGCGCGCCGGCTGGGCGTGGCGCGCACCACGGTGCTGTCGCGCCTGACGCGGCTGGAACGCGACGGCGTCATCGTCGGCTACACGGTGCGCCTGGGCCAGGAAGAGGGCGACCGCGGCGTCGAGGCCTACGTCGGCATCACCACCGAGCCCAAGGCTGGAGCGCTGGTCACGCAGCGCTTGGCGGCGCTGCCCGAGCTGCGCCAGCTGTGCAGCGTCAGCGGCGTGTCCGACTACCTCGCCCTGCTGCGCGCGGAATCGACCGCGCGGCTGGACCAGCTGCTGGACGAAATCGGCGCGATCGAGGGGGTCACGCGCACCCACACCTCGGTGGTGTTGGCGCGGCGCATCGACAGGACCTGATCAGCCCGCGAGTTCAGCGCGCATCGCGTCGATGACGGCTGTGTAGTCGGGTTGGTTGAAGATGGCGCTGCCGGCCACGAAGGTGTCGGCACCGGCATCGGCCACGCGGCGGATGTTGTCGACCTTGATGCCGCCGTCCACCTCCAGGCGTATGTCGCGCCCGGTCTGCTCGATGAGCTTGCGCGCCTTCTCGATCTTGCGCAGCGCGCTGTCGATGAAGCTCTGGCCGCCGAAGCCCGGGTTGACACTCATGATGAGCACCAGGTCGACCTTGTCGATGACGTATTCCAGCGCGTCCAGCGGCGTGGCGGGGTTGAACACCAGGCCGGCCTGTTTGCCCTCGGCCTTGATGAGCTGCAGCGTGCGGTCGACATGCGCGCTGGCGTCGGGGTGGAAGCTCACCAGGTCGGCGCCCGCCTTGCAGAAGGCCTGCGCCAGTGCGTCCACCGGCTGCACCATCAGGTGCACGTCGATGGGCACCGTGCTGTGTTTGCGCAACGCCTGGCACACCATGGGGCCAAAGGTCAGGTTGGGCACGTAATGGTTGTCCATCACGTCGAAATGGATCCAGTCGGCGCCGGCGGCTATGACGCTTTTCACCTCCTCACCGAGGCGGGCAAAGTCGGCCGACAGGATGCTGGGGGCGATGCGGTAAGCAGTCATCCGCTGATTCTAGGTTCGGCACCCCAGGCCGGGCGGGGCCGACACGGCCCCCGCGCACTTCTAGAATGCCGGGCATGGCCAAGCCCGAGTTCACCTGCGAAGTGCGTGTGCAGTACCTGCCCGAGCAATCTCAGCCACCCGAGGGGCCGTATGCGTTCGCCTACACCGTGCTGATCCGCAACACCGGTGGCGTGACAGCGCAGCTGGTGGCGCGGCACTGGATGGTGACCAACGCCGATGGCCACGTCGAGAACGTGCGCGGCCTGGCCGTGGTGGGCCAGCAGCCGGTGCTCAAACCCGGCGAACATTTCGAATACACCAGCTGGACGCGCATCGACAGCTCGCACGGCAGCATGCGCGGCACCTTCTTCTGCATGACGGAAGACGCCCACCCCTTCGAAGCCCCCGTGGCCGAGTTCGCCCTGGTCTACCCCGGCGCGCTGCACTGACGGCCGATGGCAAAGGCCTGGGACCTCACGGCGCTGATCAACGCCGCCGACCCCAAGGCGGCCCAGGCCGAACGCCACCTGTGGCTGGTGCGCCTGATGGAATGGCTGCGGCACGCGCAACGCCCCGCTGCCGCCGCCTCGCCTGCGCCGGCCGCCCCCAACCCCGAAGAAGCACGCACCCCGCTGCCGGTGGTACGCCTGCGCCACCTGCTGAACCAGGTGGAAAAGAACGAAGCGCTGCGCAGCCGCGTGCGCGGGCTGATGGCCGTGTTCTGGAGCGACATCGACGCGGCCTCGCTCTACGCCGACCTGGGCTTCGGCGCACGCGTGTCCTTTGCCAGCGAGCTGCTGGCCCGCGTGCAGCAGCGGGTGCTGCCCGGCACGCCGGAAACGCGCGATCTGGCCGGCCTCTTCCGCCTGCTGTTCGAGCCTGCTGACGCAAAGTGGGTGGCGCAACTCGACCTGCCGACGCTGCAGCGTGCGGTGGCGTTGTTCGGCCCCGCCCACGATGCCGCAATTCGCACCGTGCTGCTCAACGCCATCACCATCCTCGTCAGCGCCGTGCACTCGGCCGGCTACGCGCCGGCGCTGCGGCTGAGGATGGACACTGCGGCGCTGCAGGACGAGCCCTTCCGCCAGCTCACCCACGCGGCCAACCAGCTGCGCGAGGCCGTGCTGCAAGGCCGTGAAGAAGATGCGCTGCAAGCCGCTGCCTACCTGCGGGCCCTGCTCGACGCCTGCCGCAACGCGGCGGCCAGCGTGATGCCGCACCTGGAACAGTTCGGCGTCTCGGTGAACATCGTTTTCGACCTCGACCAGCTGCGCGGCCGCACGCAACGCATCGAGCAGCTGGTGAACTGCGTGTTGACGCCCGAGCCGCTGCCCGAAGCGCGCAGCCTGCTGCTGGAGCTGCTGCGCGTGCTGGGTGAACAGCGTGGCATCCGCGCGCTGTTCGCGCGCCACTATTCGCTGCTGGCACGGCAGGTGGCCGAGCGCAGCGCCGAAACCGGCCAGCACTACATCACGCGCAGCCGCGAGGAATACCGCAGCATGCTGCGCAGCGCCGCCGGGGGCGGCGCTGCCGTGGCGGGCACCACCTTTCTGAAGTTCGCCATCGCGGCCCTCGGTCTGTCGGCGTTCTGGGGCGGCTTCTTCGCAGGCGTGAACTACGCCGCCAGCTTCGTGCTCATCATGCTGCTGCACTGGACGCTGGCGACCAAGCAGCCCGCGATGACGGCGCCGGCCATGGCCGCCTCGCTGCCGCGCGGCGGCAGCGCCAGCGACAGCGAGATCGAAGGTTTTGTCGATCGCGTCGTGCAGCTCATACGCTCGCAGGTAGCGGCCATTGCCGGCAACCTGGCGATCTGTTTCCCGCTCGTGCTGGCGGTGCAGCTGCTCGCCCAGCAGTTGTTCGGCGCGCCGCTGATCGGCACCGCCGATGCCGACTACGTGCTGCGCAGCATCAGCTTGCTGGGGCCCACCGCACTGTTCGCGGCGTTCACGGGCGTGCTGCTTTTCGCCAGCAGCCTGGTCGCGGGCTGGGCGGAAAACTGGTTCGTGCTGCACCGGCTGGACAGCGCCATCGCCTGGAACCCGCGCATCGTGGCGCGCCTGGGCGCGGCACGCGCGCAGCGCTGGTCGCTGTGGTGGCGCGCCAACATCTCGGGCCTGGCAGCCAACATCAGCCTGGGCTTCATGCTCGGCATGGTGCCGCCGCTGCTGGGGTTTCTCGGCATCCCGCTGGACGTGCGCCACGTCACGCTGGGCAGCGGCCAGCTGGGCGCTGCGCTGGGCGCCCTGGGTTTCGATCTGCTGGCGCGTCCGGCCTTCTGGTGGTGCGTCGGCGGCATCGCCGCCACGGGCTTGCTGAACCTCACGGTCAGCTTTGCCTTGGCCTTCCTGGTGGCGCTGCGCTCACGCGGCGTGCGCGTGCAAGACCGCCGCCGCATCGGCGTGGCACTGGCACGGCGTTTGCGCAGCCAGCCGCTGAGCTTCGTGCTGCCGCCGCGCGCAGGCCCTTGATTCAGCGCGGTGGCGGCGGGTCGCCATCGTTCCCGCCCTCACCCTCATCGCGACGCCGGCCCGAGAACATCGTCCACCAGACGATGAAGAGCAGCAGCGCCAGCGCGCCCAGCGCCTCCAGGATCAAGAGCCACATCGCAGGAATACCTTGTTGATCGAGCCGGATTCAGGCCGCCACCGCAATGCGATCGCGACCCTGCGATTTGGCATCCAGCAGCGCACGGTTGGCACGCTCCAGCGTCTGCGCCACGGCCTCACCGGCGTGGTGTTCAGCCAGACCGCAAGACATCGTCACCGCCACCGCGGCGTTGCCGTGCAGGATGCGCAAGGCGCCCACCTTCTGGCGCAGGCGCTCCAGGCCACCACGGGCGAGCGCTGAGCGCGTATCGCCCAGCATCAGCACGAAATCGTCGCTGTCCCAGCGCGAGAGCATGTCCGAGACGCGCACCTGGCGCTGTGCTTCCTGCGCGACGGCGCGCATCACCGCGTCACCCACCGCATAGCCGTGGGCTTCGTTGACGGGCTTGAAGTCGTCGATGTCCAGCACCGCCAGGCAGAAGCTCTGGCCGCTGCGGATGCAGCGCTGATGTTCCTGTGCCATCAACTCCTGCATGTGGCGGCGGTTGATGAGGCCGGTGAGTTCGTCGCGCGTGGTGTGTTCACGCAGGCGAGACAGCGCCTGGGCAAGCTCGACGCGCTGCTGTCGAGCGCGTGCGCGCAGCCGCGACAAGCGCGCCGCCAGCAGCGACATGCCCGGCATCATCGTCGCCACCAGCAGAAAGTGGCCCAGTTCGATGCGCCAAGGGTAGGCCGCCGGCTGCAGCACCGCCAACAGCGCCATCGCGCTGCCGAAGAGCAGCACCGCATAGGCGCTCACCCAGCGCATCTGGCGCGGCGAGGCGATGAACATGCCGAACATCAGCACCACCATCACCATCGGAAACACCGCGCCGCGACCGTCGCCGAGCAGCGTGTAGGCGGTGGCACCGCTGGTCAGCGCAAACAGCATCTGCGGCACGGTCAGCGAAGGCTCGGGCCAGCGCCGCGACCAGCCGCTGCGGATGAGTGCGTAGAACAACACCATGCCGGACAGCGTGATCACCGACCACCACACCACCGGCCGCATCGGTGCCACACCGGCCCAGACGAAGTAATGCATGGCGGCGACACCCGCGCCCAGCAGCAGCAGGGCCAGCCCGGTCTGCGCCAGGCGCATGCGCTGCAGGGGATCGGTGCTGAGCAGCACGTCGAGCAGGCGGGTCATGCGGTGCAGGCGCGGCGGGCGGTGGTCTGGAGTGCGGAGGACAAGCACCGAGGGTAGCGCACTCTGCCCCAGGCGCCGGCCCGGCCCGGGCGCGCTTCAGCGGATGCGCTCCAGGTGGCCGAGCGGCAGCGCCGCGCCGGCCTTCACTTCACCCAGGCTGAAGCTGGTTTGCAGGTCTTTCACATGCGGCAGCTTGAAGAGGGTTTGCATGGCCCAGCGCGAGAACGCGTCGAGATCGGTGGCCATCACATGCAGCTCGAAGGTGCCGGTGCCGCTGATGTAGTGGCAGGCCACGACCTCGGGCAAATCTCGGATGGCGGCTTCCAGCGCCTGCGTGGCCTGTGCGTTGTGGCGCTCGGCGTCCACGCGCACGAAGGCCAGCACACCCAGGCCGATCTTGCGGCGGTCTATCTCGGCCCGGTAGCCGGTGATGTAGCCCTGCTCTTCGAGCCACTTCACGCGGCGCCAGGTGGGCGCCGCACTCAGGCCGATGCGGGCAGCGAGTTCGGTGTTGGACAAGCGCGCCTCGGCCTGCAGCTCGCGCAGGATGGCGACGTCATAGCGGTCCAGCGAAGGGGCGCCGGCGCCCTCATCCGGCTCGCTCTCGGCGACTGAGGTTTTCCCTGGCTTCGCCTTGCCGGGCAAGCTTTGCTTTTTCGTGGCCATTTCTGCGCAACATCCTTTCTCGCAGCATGCCTGAGCGGGCATTGAAAGAAAAGACTTGCTGCGCGCGTTTCCCTAAACTTCGGCACGCGTCTTGCGGGCTGCCGTTGCCATCGCCACTCCACCCGCCGCGCCGAGGAGACACCTGCATGAACGCCCCGTTGCCCGAACACATCCGCAAGGCGCTAGAAACCGTCACGCTGGACGACAAGTACAGCCTGGCCAGCGGCCGCGCCTTCATGAGCGGTGTGCAAGCCCTCGTGCGCCTGCCGATGCTGCAGCGCGCGCGCGATGTGCATGCGGGCCTGAACACCGCCGGCTTCATCAGCGGCTACCGCGGCAGCCCGCTGGGTGGTTATGACCAGGCCTTGTGGGCCGCCAAGAAGCACCTCGCCGAGAACCACATCGTCTTCCAGCCGGGCGTCAACGAAGAGCTCGGCGCCACCGCGGTGTGGGGCACGCAGCAGCTCGACCTGTGGCCGAAGTCGAACAAGTACGACGGCGTCTTCGGCATCTGGTATGGCAAGGGCCCGGGCGTTGACCGCTGCAGCGACGTGTTCAAGCACGCCAACATGGCCGGGACATCGAAGCACGGCGGCGTGATCGCGATTGCCGGCGACGACCACGTCAGCAAGAGCAGCACCGCGGCGCACCAGAGCGACCACATCTTCAAGGCCTGCGGCCTGCCGGTGTTTTTTCCAAGCGATGTGCAGGGCATCCTCGACATGGGCCTGCACGCCATCGCGATGAGCCGCTTTTCCGGTGTGTGGAGCGGCATGAAGACCATCCAGGAGGTCGTCGAGTCTTCGTCTTCGGTGATCGTTGATCCGAACCGCGTGAAGATCGTGCTGCCCGAGGATTTCGTGATGCCGCCCGGCGGCCTGCACATCCGCTGGCCCGACGCCGCGCTGGAGCAGGAAGCGCGTTTGATGGACTACAAGTGGTACGCGGCCCTGGCCTATGTGCGCGCCAACAAGCTGAACCACAACGTGATTGCCACGGCGCACGACCGCTTCGGCGTCATCGCCAGCGGCAAGGCCTTCAACGACACCCGGCAGGCCCTGGCCGACCTCGGCCTGGACGACGCCACCTGCCGGGCCATCGGCCTGCGCCTGCACAAGGTCAACGTGGTGTGGCCGCTGGAAGCCAGCATCACGCGGGATTTCGCCACCGGGCTGCAGGAAATCCTGGTGGTGGAAGAGAAGCGCCAGGTCATCGAGTACCAGCTCAAGGAAGAGCTCTACAACTGGCGGGCCGACGTGCGCCCCAACGTGCTGGGCAAGTTCGACGAGCCGGAAGGGGACGCCACAGGCGGCGAATGGAGCCGCCCCAACCCCAGCGACAACTGGCTGCTGCGCGCCAAGGCCGACCTCACGCCGGCCATCATCGCCAAGGCCATCGCCAAGCGGCTGAAGAAGCTGGGCCGCGACGGCAGCATCCCGGCCGAGATCTTCGCGCGCATGGACGAGCGCCTGGCCACCATCTCCGCGCGTGAAGCGCAGCTGGCCGCGATGAAGGTGGATACCGGCGACCGCGCGCCCTGGTTCTGCAGCGGCTGCCCGCACAACACCAGCACGCGCGTCCCGGAGGGTTCACGGGCGCTGGCCGGCATCGGCTGCCACTACATGGCCACCTGGATGGACCGCAGCACCGAAACCTTCAGCCAGATGGGCGGCGAAGGCGTGGCGTGGACGGGCCAGGCGCCGTTCACCAAGGACGCGCATGTGTTTGCCAACCTGGGCGACGGCACCTACTTCCACAGCGGCATCCTCGCCATCCGCCAGAGCATCGCCAGTGGCGTGAACATCACCTACAAGGTGCTCTACAACGATGCGGTCGCGATGACCGGCGGCCAGCAGGTGGGTGAGCGGGCCGAAGGCCACACCGTCATCCAGATCCACAAGAGCCTGCTCAGCGAAGGCGTGAAGAAGCTGGTCATCGTCACCGACGAGCCGGGCAAGTACGAAGGCGTGGCGCTGGAAGCGGGTGTCACCGTGCACCACCGCGACGAGCTCGACGACATCCAGCGCCAGTTCCGCGAGATCACCGGCACCACGGCCATCATCTACGACCAGACCTGCGCGACAGAGAAGCGCCGCCGCCGCAAGCGCGGCAAGCTGGCCGACCCCGAAAAGCGCGTCGTGATCAACGAGCTGGTGTGCGAAGGCTGCGGCGACTGCAGCGTGCAGAGCAACTGCCTGAGCGTGGAGCCGGTGGAAACCGAGTTCGGCCGCAAGCGCCGCATCAACCAGAACAGCTGCAACAAGGACTATTCCTGCGTGAAAGGCTTCTGCCCGAGCTTCGTCACGGTCGAGGGCGGGCAGCTAAAGAAGGCAAAGAAAGAGAAACGTGGCGATCTGAGCGCGCTGCAGCCGCTGCCCGAGCCGGTGCTGCCGGTGGCAGAACACGCCTGGGGCATCGTCGTCGGTGGCGTGGGCGGCACGGGCGTCATCACCATCGGCAGCCTGCTGGGCATGGCCGCGCACCTGGAAGGCAAGGGCGTGGTCACGCAAGATGCCGGCGGCCTGGCGCAAAAGGGCGGCGCCACCTGGAGCCACATCCAGATCGCGAACCGGCCCGACGCCATCTTCACGACCAAGGTCGACACCGCCAAGGCCGACCTGGTGATCGCCTGCGACAGCATCGTGGGTGCGGCCAAGTACACGCTGACGGTGATGCAGCAGGGCCGCACCTACGTGGCGCTGAACACGCACGGCACACCCACCGCGGCCTTCGTGAAGAACGCCGACTGGCAGTTCCCCGGCGGCGCCTGCGAGGCTGCCGTGCGCGCCAGCGTCGGCGATGCCCTCGTGGGTGCGTTCGACGCCGAACAGGTGGCGGTGCAGTTGCTGGGCGACAGCATCTACACCAACCCGCTGATGCTGGGCTACGCCTGGCAGCGCGGGCGTATCCCGCTCGGCCACGCAGCGCTGATGCGCGCGATGGAATTGAACGGCGTGCAGATCGACAACAACAAGGCGGCCTTTGAATGGGGCCGGCGCTGCGCCCACGACCTGGCGGCGGTGCAGGCGCTCTTCAAGGCGCAGCAGGTGATCCAGTTCGTCAAGAAGCCGGGCCTGGACGAGATGCTGAAGACGCGCATCGATTTCCTCACCGGCTACCAGGATGCGGCTTATGCCGAGCAGTACCGGGCCTTCGTCGAGAAGGTGCGTGCTGCCGAGGCACCGCTGGAGGGCGGCACCGCCCTGAGCGAGGCGGTGGCGCGTTACCTGTTCAAGCTGATGGCCTACAAGGACGAGTACGAGGTGGCCCGCCTGCACACCGACCCGGCTTTCACGACCAAGATCGCCGGCATGTTCGAGGGCGACTACAAGCTCGTCCACCACCTCGCGCCGCCCGGCATCGCCAAGACCAACTCACGCGGCGAACTCGTCAAGCAGCCCTTCGGCCCGTGGATGCGCAGCGCCTTCGGGCTGCTGGCCAGGATGAAGGGCCTGCGCGGCGGGCCGCTCGATCTCTTCGGCCGCAGCGAAGAACGCCGCATGGAGAGGGCGCTGATCAGCGAGTACCGCGCCAGCATCGACGAACTGCTGCAGACCCTGACCGCAGGCAACCGCCCGCTGGCGCTGGAGATCGCGCGCATCCCCGAAGACATCCGCGGCTACGGCCATGTGAAGGCGCGCCACCTGGCCACGGCACGGCCGAAGTGGCAGGCGCTGCTGAAGCGCTGGCGCGCTGGCGAACTGCAGCAGGCGGCCTGAACCCGTGGGCACGCTGGCGCAGCACCACCAGATCCACGGTGTACAGCCGGTGCTGCCCGTGCCCGACGTGGTGGCAGCGGCCCACTGGTTCGTGCGCGTGCTGGGTTTCGAGATCGACTTCCTGCACGGCGAACCCGTGCCCTGGCACGGCCGCGTGAAGGCCGGCGTGCTGGGTGATGGAGGCTGGGGCGCGCCGGTCTACATCCACCTCTCGCAGGAAACCGGGGCCATCCAAGCCTGCGGCGAAACGCGCCTGCATGTGGGCCACGA
This sequence comes from Betaproteobacteria bacterium, assembly GCA_031372905.1. Lineage (GTDB taxonomy): Bacteria > Pseudomonadota > Gammaproteobacteria > Burkholderiales > Burkholderiaceae_C > Rubrivivax. The sequence goes on along the minus strand of JANMMD010000068.1, from coordinate 5,672 downwards.
CATCGACGGCCTGCACGCCCACGCGCTGGCCCAGGGCGCCACCGTGCTGATGCCCCCCACCGACCAGCCCTGGGGCCTGCGCGAGATCGAGATCCAAGCCCCGGGCGGGCACCGCCTGGTGCTGGGCGCCGAGGTCATCGGCACTTGAGCGCCGCGGCGCGGGTGCCCTTTTTCGTGGGGGACGCCGCGGTGGGCACGGTGGCACGCGCGCACCTGCCAGCCTTGCGCGCCTGGCCCGGCTTTCTGGCTTTCGACGAACACAGCGTCACGCTGATCGCTGCCGAGCGCAACGCCGCGCTGGCCGAGATAAACGCCGCGCTGCGCGACCGGGGTCTGATTCGCGCCTGGCGCGACGAAAGCTTTGCGCTCTTCGACCCGCGCACGCACGAGGTGCTGGCCACGATGGAGCGTGCCGCGGCGCGCTTCTGGGGCACGCTGACGCTGGGCGCGCATGCCAACGGCTATGTCGCCGACGGCCAGGGCCGGCCCGCGGCACTGTGGATCGCGCAGCGCGCCTTCGACAAGGCCACCGACCCCGGGCTCTTCGACAACCTCATCGGCGGCGGCGTGCCGGCCGGGCAGACCCCGCAAGAGGCGCTGCAACGTGAGGGCTGGGAAGAAGCCGGCCTCAGTGCGGCGTTGATGGCCGCAGCCGTGCCGGCGGGCGTGCTGCGCCTGCACCGCGACATGCCCGAAGGCCGCCAGCTCGAAGACCTGCACGCCTACGACCTGGCGTTGCCGCCCGATGTGCGGCCGCAGAACCAGGACGGCGAGGTGGCCGGTTTCCAGCTGCTGCCGATGGCCGAGGCGCTGGCGCTGGCCGCGGGTGCCTCGGCGCTCGGCGCGATGACGGTGGACGCGGCGCTGGTGACGCTGGACTTCGGCCGGCGCCACAGCCTGCTGCCCGGTGGCGAAGCGCGGGCGCTGGCCGCCGCCCTGTTCACCCCGGCAGTCTGACGCCGTCAAAGCGCTTGAACGCCCGAGGGGCCCGGCGCTCGGACACTTCAAGCCTGATGAACAAGGCCCTCACTTCACAACAGCGCTACACCGGCGTGGCCATGGCCTTGCACTGGCTGTTGGCGCTGATGATCGTCGGCTCGTTCGCGGTGGGCCTGTACATGACCGACCTGCCGTTTTCGCCGCAGCGCTTGAAGCTCTACAACTGGCACAAGTGGGCCGGTGTGCTGATCTTGGCGCTGTCGGCCGCGCGCCTGCTGTGGCGCCTGACCCACCGCCCGCCGGCCGATGCACCCATGCCGGCCTGGCAGGCCCGCGCCGCGCACGCTGCCCACCTCACGCTGTATGCGCTGTTCTTCGCCGTGCCCTTGCTGGGCTGGGCCTACAGCTCGGCGGCGGGCTTTCCCATCGTGCTCTTCGGCGTGCTGCCACTGCCCGACTTCGTGCCGGTGAACCGTGAACTCGCCGAGGCGCTGAAGCCCTGGCACGGCTGGGTCGCCAAGGGTCTGGCCGCGGTGGTGGTGCTGCACGTGGCCGGCGCGCTGAAACACCAGTTCATCGATCGCGACGGCCTGCTGCGCCGCATGTGGCCGGCGCGCCGCTGAAGGCACGGCCATGCACAACCAGGAACAGAACACCATGACATCACGCCTCATCGTCAGCGTGACGCTGGCCATCGCGCTGCTGGGCGCCGTCGTGCAGCCCGTGTGGGCGCAGGCTGTGGCGCCGGCGCAGGCCTTGCCCAAGCCGGCGGTGCTGCAAGCCGCGGGCAGCGAGATCGCCTTCACCACCCGCCAGATGGGCGTGCCGGTGGAAGGCAAGTTCGGCAAGTTCACCGCCCAGGTGCTGCTGGACCCGAAGAAGCCCGAGACCGGCAGCGTGGCCTTCACCATCGACACCGGCAGCGCACGCTTCGGCAGCGCCGAGCTCGACGCCGAGGTGCCCAAGGCGACCTGGCTGAACGTGCCGAAGTTTCCGCAGGCCAGCTTCCAGAGCACGGCCATCAAGGCCGCCGGCCCGGGCAAGTTCGAGGTGGCCGGCAAGCTGACGATCAAGGGCGCGACGCAGAACGTCGTCGTGCCCGTGCAGGTGGTGCAAGCCGGCCCAGCCAGCACCGCCACCGGCAACTTCGCCATCAAGCGCCTGGCCTTCAAGGTGGGCGACGGCGACTGGACCGACACCTCGTTGCTGGCCGACGAAGTGCAGATCCGTTTCAAGCTCGTGCTCACGGGCCTGGCGCCGCTTTGAGCGCGCACGCCACTTTCGATTTCTTAATTCAACCCCTTCACCCCTCTTTCCGGAGCTCACCATGAAGAAGTTCGTCCTCGCCCTTGCCGCCGCCGCCAGCCTGGCCGGCGTGGCCCCTGCCCAGGCCCAGAGCGCCACCTACGCGATCGACCCGACGCACACCTCGGTCACCTGGGAAGCCCTGCACTTCGGCACCAGCACCAATCGCGGCCGCTTCGACAAGAAGGAAGGCAAGGTCGAGTTCGACCGCACGGCCAAGACCGGCTCGGTCGACATCACCATCGACATGGCCAGCATCACCACCGGCGTGGCGCCCTTCGACGGCCACCTGAAGAGCAAGGACTTCTTCGACGTCGCTACCCACCCGACGGCGCGTTTTCAGGCCAGCGGCTTCACCTTCGACGGCACCAAGGTCACGGCCGTCAAGGGCACGCTGACGCTGCTGGGCAAGACCCAGCCGGTGGAGCTGAAGGCCAACCGCTTCAACTGCTACGACAACCCCATGCTCAAGCGTGAGGTGTGCGGCGGCGACTTCGAAACCACCATCCAGCGCAGCCAGTTCGGCAGCACCTACGGCCTGCCGGGCATCCCCGACAACGTGCGCCTGATGGTGCAGGTGGAAGCCGTCAAGCAGTAAACGGAAGACCCGAGGCGGCAGCGGCCGCCCGCTTGGGGCAGCATCGAGGCATGAAGACGCGCTCGCTGCTGCCCTTGTTGTTTTCAGGCCTGGCCTGCACCAGCCAGGCCCAAGGCCTGCGATACACGCTGGACCCGGCGCACAGCTGGGTGCAATTCGAGGTGCTGCACTTCAACACCAGCACCATCCGCGGCCGCATCGGGCCCATCAACGGCAGCGTGTTGATCGACCCCGCTGCGGGCAAGGGCGAGGTGAGCCTGGTGGTGCCCACCGCCACCGTCAGCACAGGCTTCGCCTTCTTCGATTCGCGTCTGCGCCAAGACGACCTGCTCGCCAGCACGGCCTACCCCGAGGCCTATTTCGTCGCCACGCGCTTCACCTTCAACGACGGCCGCGTGGCCTCACTGCGCGGTGAGTTCACCTGGCGCGGCGTCAGCCAGCCGCTGCAGCTGAACGCGCTGCGCTATGCGTGCCGCATCGACGACATCCGCAACAAGAGCGACAACAGCAGCGCCAGCGACGCCAGCGCGCCTGCCGAGGTCTGCGGCGGTGATTTCGAAGGCGAGGTGCTGCGCAACGAATACGGCGCCAGCTTCGGCCTGCCGCTGGTGGGCAACCGCGTTCGGCTGCTGGTGCAGGTGGAAGGGCGGCGGCCGATTGCGTGGCCGCAAGTCAAAACTCCTTGAACCTGGCGCAGTATCGGGCCGGGTCTGTGGCGCGGGTTACACCGACTTGTCACCCCGTCGAGCGACGGGCGATAGTCCTGCGTTGAGCGATGTCGAAGACAGTGCCCTCCACCCCTTGCCCCCTCTCAACGGAGACCCACACATGACCGAAGCCCTGAAGCCGGCTCCCCGCCGCAGTTTTCTGAAGAACGCCGCGGCAGGTGCCGTTGGCGCCACTGCGCTCGCCACGCCGATGGTGTCGCAGGCCCAGACCGTCGCCTTCCGCTTCCAGAGCACCTGGCCGGCCAAGGACATCTTCCACGAGTACGCCAACGACTTCGCCAAGAAGGTGAACGACATGGCGGGCAACCGCCTGAAGATCGAAGTGCTGCCCTCGGGCTCGGTGGTGCCGGCTTTTCAGCTGCTGGACGCGGTGAACAAGGGCACGCTCGATGGCGGCCACGGCGTGGTGGCTTACCACTACGGCAAGAACACGGCGCTGGCGCTGTGGGGCTCGGGCCCGGCCTTCGGCATGGACCCCAACATGGTGCTGAGCTGGCACTACTACGGTGGCGGCGACGCCATGCTGAAGGAGATCTACAAGTCCCTCAACATCGACGTCGTGTCCTTCCTCTACGGCCCGATGCCCACGCAGCCGCTCGGCTGGTTCAAGAAGCCGGTGCGCAACGTGGCCGACATGAAGGGCCTGAAGTTCCGCACCGTGGGACTGGCAGTCGACGTGTTCAAGGAGCTGGGCATGGCAGTGAACCCGCTGCCCGGCGGTGAAATCGTGCCGGCACTGGACCGCGGCCTGATCGACGCGGCCGAGTTCAACAACGCCACCTCCGACCGCCTGCTGGGCTTCCCCGACGTGGTGAAGAACTGCATGCTGCAAAGCTTCCACCAGAGCGGCGAGCAGTTCGAGATCCTCTTCAACAAGACCAAGTACGACACGCTGCCGGCCGAACTGAAAGCCGTCATCGACTACAGCGTGCAGGCCGCCAGTGCCGACATGTCGTGGAAGGCCATCCAGCGCAACAGCCAGGACTACATCGAGCTGAAGAAGGCCAAGATCAACTTCTACAAGACGCCCGATCCCATCCTGCGTGCGCAGCTCGAGGCCTGGGACAAGGTCACCACCGCCAAGGCCGGTGAGAACCCGCTGTTCAAGAAGGTGCTCGACTCGCAGAAGGCTTTCGCCGAGCGCGCCGGTTCGTGGCAGAACGACTACCTGGTCGACTTCAAGATGGCCTGGAACCACTACTTCCGCCCCGCCAAGAAGGCCTGAGTCTTTTCTCTTCGCCCCCGAGGGCCACCGCTGCCAACCCGGCCGGTGGCCCTTTTTGTCTGGGCGAGAATCCCTGTTTTTGCTCTGGAGATTGCCGCGATGCAACGCCTCTTGCTGCTGGTGGACCGCACGTCCACCTGGCTCGGCCAGCTCTTCGCCTGGTTGATCGTCAGTCTGACGCTGATGATCAGTTGGGAAGTGTTTTCGCGTTACGCGCTCAACGAGCCCCACGATTGGGCGCTGGACGCCCAGGTCATGATGTACGGCACGCTGTTCATGATGGCGGGGGCCTACACGCTGGCCAAGAACGGCCATGTGCGTGGCGACGTGCTCTACAGCTTCTTTCGCCCCCGCACGCAGGCCGCGTGGGACCTGCTGCTGTACTTCATCTTCTTCCTTCCCGGCGTCGTGGCGCTGACCTACGCCGGCTGGATCTTCGCCAACGAGTCGCTGGCCATCCGCGAGAGCACCTTCAGTGCCACGCCGCTGCCGCTGTACCCCTTCAAGTTCGGCATCCCCATCGCCGGCGGCATGCTGCTGCTGCAGGGCATCGTGGAAATCGTGCGCTGCATCAGCTGCATCCAGACCGGCGCGTGGCCGTCTCGTGAACAAGACGTCGAAGAAGTCGACGTCGACAAACTCAAGGCCATGGTGCACGTGAAAGACGAAGACATCGCCCAGCTCGACAAGTTCGTGGTCAAGCAGGAGGCGGCCAAATGAAGATCCGCAAGGAACTCTGGTTCGGCTTCATCATCATGGGGCTGATCATCGCCGGCACGGCCACGATGCTGCTGACGGCGCCCAAGATCACCAACGGCCACCTCGGCCTGATGATGCTGGGCCTGGTGGTGGTGGCCATCATGCTGGGCTTCCCGAC
>JANMMD010000063.1:0-6108 GCA_031372905.1 Betaproteobacteria bacterium | reverse complement strand
GCCTGCGCGTACTGGCTGGCGCTGCTGCCTTCCAGGCCGTGACAGAGCACCACGAGCTGCGCCGGCGGCGCGTCTGCGGGCCGCTGCAGGTGGTCGACATCGACGAAGTCGCCATCGGGCGTGGCCCAGCGTTCACGTGTGAACACGGGCGGCGGGCCAAGGTGACGGCGCGCACGCGTGGCCGCCCAGATGGTCTGCAGGTTGCCACCCGGAAGCCAGGCCGGGGCGCGGTAGCTGTGCACGCGGCGCTCGGTGCTGGTGGCTGACGCTAGTGCAGCGTGGTCGGCGCGTCGCCGTCTTCGCCGATGGCCAGCTCGTGCGGCATGCCGGGGCTGGCATGGTGCGCAGCGATGCGCCAGCCGAGCGCCGTTCTCACGTAGAGGTTGGTTGCCATCACCCAGCCGATTTGCGGTGCGCCGTCTCCCGGCACCTCGATGCGCTCCACCAGGTGGTGCAAGGCGAAGCCGTTCTGCTGCAGGCGGTGCACCTGCTCGGTCTGCACCGGAATGCCGCCGTTGCTGAAGATGCTCTCGAAGCTGGCACGTATCGCTGCCGTGCCCACCACGCGCGCGCCGCCAGGGTGCACGCAGACGACCTCGTCCTCGTCGGCCCACAGGGCCATCAGGGCGACGAGGTCGCCCTGCCGCAACGCGTCGTAGAAACGCGTCTCGGCCTCGTCGGGGCTGTCGGCCGGGGTGGGCGGCGGGGCGGGGCGCTTCATGCCGTGGGTTGTCGGGTTCAGCGGAAGACCACGCACTTGTGGCCGTTGATCAGCACGCGGTGCTCGACCTGCCAGCGCACCGCGCGAGCCAGCACCATGCATTCGATGTCGCGGCCCACGGCGGTGAAGTCATCGGCCGACAGCGTATGGTCCACGCGCTGCACGTCCTGCTCGATGATGGGCCCCTCGTCGAGGTCGGCAGTGACGTAATGCGCCGTGGCGCCGATGAGCTTCACGCCACGGGCGTGCGCCTGGTGGTAGGGCCGCCCGCCCTTGAAGCTGGGCAGGAAGCTGTGGTGGATGTTGATGGCGCGGCCGGCCAGCGCCTGGCAGAAGGGCTCGCTCAGGATCTGCATGTAGCGCGCCAGCACCACGAGGTCGATGCGCTCGGCCTCGATCAAGGCTTCCACCTGCAGCTCTTGGGCCCGCTTCACTTCGGCGCTGCTGCCACCTGCCAGCGGCAGGTGGTGGAAAGGGATGCCGTAGCTTTCGGCCAGCCCGCGAAAGGTTTCGTGGTTGCTGACGATGGCTGGAATGTCCACGCCCAGGCTGCCACTCTTCCAGCGGAACAGCAGGTCGTTCAGGCAGTGGCCGTGCTGGCTCACCATCAGCAGCAGCCGCGGGCGGTGGCTCGAGGCGTGGAAGTGCACTTGCATGCCGAACTGCTGGCGCGTGTGCTCGAACAGCGTGTTCAGCGTGGCGGCACTGGCCAGCTGCGGCGGCGCCTGGAAGTGCACGCGCATGAAGAAATAACCGGTGGCGTGTTCGCCTTCCAGATCACCGAACTGCTGCGAATCGATGATGTTGCAGCCGGCCTGGTAGAGCAGGCCCGAGACCGCATGCACGATGCCCTTGGTGTCGCGGCAGGCCAGCGTGAGGACGAATTGGTGATCGGAGGACATCGCCCAGATTGTAGGGACGGCCGCTGCTTTACCTGGGCTTTACGGGCGCAGCGCGCCCGCCGCGTCGGCAGGTTCCGGCGCCTGGCGTTGTGAACGCATGGCGCCCACTTTCGGGCCTGGAGTCCACGCATGAGCACCCCCCGTTCCTTGTTTCGAGCCGTCCTGATCGTGACGCTTGCGGCCAGTGCCGCCGGCTGCATCGTGATTCCCCGCGACCCCTGGGGCGGGCACGGCCGTCGCGGCGGCCATCACCTGGACCAGACCCCGACCTACCAGACGCCGATGAACGAGCCCTATCGCCCGCGGCCCGACGGCGGCCGTCGCTGACCGCGCTGGCGGTGTAAGGCGGCGTGGCCGCCGCCGACCGAAGGGGGTCCGGGCTGTGTCGGCCCGGACGGCGCTCGCGCCACCACCCTTTTGGAGGACCGCCCGTGAAGTTTTGCACCCTCGCCGTGGCTGCTGCTGGCAGCCTGCTTTCTATCGGCCCCGCAGCCGCACAGAACCTGCCCTTGGAGCAGGTGGACGCGCTGGAAGGGCTCTTCGGCAAGAACGCCGGCTTCCGCCGTTCGGGCGCGAAGGGCGTGTGCGCCAGCGGCTATTTCGTCGGCAACACGGTGGGCCGCAATCTGAGCAGCGCCAGCGTGTTCAGCGGCGAGAGGGTGCCGGCGGTGCTACGCTTTTCCGTCGGTGGCGGCAGCCCCAAGGCCAGCGACAAGGGCCGCTCGGTGCGCGGCCTGGCCTTCCAGTTCACAGCAGCGAACGGCGAGATCTGGCAGAGCGCCAATGTCTCGGCGCCTGTGTTCTTCGTGGCCAAGCCCGAACAGTTCGCGCCCTTCCTGCAGGTGCGCACGCCCGACCCGGCCACCGGCAAGCCCGACCCGGCCAAGCTGAAAGCCTTCAACGAGGCCAACCCCGAAACCCTGCGGCAGGCCGCCTACCTGGCCAAGGCCCCCGTGCCGGCCAGCTATGGCAGCGTGAACTACTGGAGCACCAACGCCTTCGTGCTGAACAACGCCCAGGGCGAAAGCACCACCGTGCGCTGGCAGTTCGAACCCGCGGCCGGCACGCTGGGGCTGAGCGACGAACAGCTGAAGACCCTGCCCGACGACTTCCTTGCCGATGAACTGCGCCGCCGTGTCGCCAGCGGCCCGGTGATCTTCGATTTCAAGTTCCAGATCGCCGAGGCCGGCGACCCGGTCGACGACCCGACGCAGGTGTGGCCGGAGGCCCGCCGCATCGTGCCGGCAGGCCAGCTCGTGGTCGACCGCGTGGAGGCCGGCGCCGGTGGCGCCTGCGAACGCATCACCTACAACCCGACGACGCTGCCCAAGGGCATTGCCGCGTCGAACGACCCGGTGCTGCGCGCACGTGCGGCGCCCTATGCGCTGTCGCTGGGCCGGCGCCTCGGAGAAGCCGCGCGCTGAGCAGGCCAGCGGTGAGGGCGACCGCGCCCAGTTCGTGAGCAAAGGTGTCAAGTGGGCCCGGACGGCGCATCCGGGCTACATCGACGCCGCTTGCATCCGATATACAACGGGTGACCCTTTGAGCGCCACCCGCGCGCCGCATGCCATGAGCATTCCTGTTGTTCCCGTTCTCGCGGCCTTGTACCTGTCCCTGCTGGCGGTATCGACGCCTGCGGCCGCTGCCCCCATGAGCGTGCGGGTGAACCCTGGTGACCACGGCGAACAGTCGCGCCACGCCACCTACATGGCCATCAGCGCCGCGGTCAACGAGGCGCTGCGCGAGGTGCGCGCCGGCGAGACCAGCACCGTGATGTCCACCGACGCCACGGCCGACCTCTCCGGTACGCGCGCGCAGCTGAGCGACATCTACGTCGCGCCGGCCCATGTGGTGGGCAGCGCCTTGCGCCATGGCTATGTGCCGCTGGCCGGCAGCCCGCAGGCGGTGCAGGCGGTGATGGTGGCCCTGGCCAGCAGCCAGGTCGGCAACCTGGCGCAGGCGCAGGGCCGGCGCCTGGGCCTGCCTTTGCAGGACAGCGTCGTGACCTACCTCGTGCGCGGTGAGCTGAACGCCGCGAACACGTCGCTGAAAACGCATTTCCGCAGCGTGAAGAACCTGCGCTACCAAGATGCGCTGCTGGTCTGTCTGCAGATCCGTGAATGCGATGTGGTGGGCGTGGAACGCGCCGTCTTCGAACGCTGGAAGGCCGCCGGCGAGCCGGTGCAGTCCTTCCTGGAAAGCAAGCCCGTGCCCGGCATCAGCGTGGCGGTGAAGCAATCGCTGGCCGGCACGCCCGCGATGAAGGCGCTGCAGCCGGTGCTGCTGCGCACGCTGGCCACGCCCAACCTCGCGCGCAACGGCTTCGAAAAGCCGGTGGCCATTGAAAAGCGCGAGTTCGACTATGTCTCGACGCTGGGCTACTTCACGCCGCGCCAGCTGCCCGGCGCCACCGTGGTGGATGCCGTCAACGTGGCACGTCTGATGACCGAGGGCGCGGTCTATTTCGACACCCGCACCGAGGCCGAATTCAAGGCCGGCCATGTACCGGGGGCACAGTGGTTGCCCTATGTCGAGAAGAGCGCCAAGGAAACCGACTACGACAGCAAGCTCGACAGCTTCGACACCAGCAAGCTGCCCGCCGACAAGGCCGCACCGCTGGTGTTTGCCTGCAACGGCGCCGAGTGCTGGAAGAGCTACAAGGCCAGCCATGCGGCGATCAAGGCCGGCCACAGCAAGGTGCATTGGTTCCGTGGCGGCCTGCCGGAGTGGCGCACGGCAGAGCGCCAGGTGGCAGGCGTACTGCCATAAAACCCGGCCCGCCGCGCTGCGGCGCGGCGTGATGGCTTGTGCGAAAGTCTCGGCCCGGCACCCTGCCGGGATGAGGAGACCCCCGCGTGAAACTGCTGTTCGTTGCCGACCCGCTGGAGTCGTTCAAGATCGCCAAAGATTCGACCTTCGCGATGATGCGCGAGGCCGTGCGCCGCGGCCACACGCTGATGGCCTGCGAGCCCAAGGACCTGCGCTGGCAGCGCGGCGAGCCCGTCATCGGCTTCGTTCGCGACATCACGCTCACGGGCGGGGCTGAGCACTGGTTCACCGCGGCGCAAGCCTACCCGCATGAACGCCCGCAGCCGCTGAAGGACGTGGACGCGGTGCTCATGCGCAAGGACCCGCCCTTCGACCCCGAGTACTTCTACGCCACCCACCTGCTGAGCCAGGCCGAGCGTGAGGGTGCGCGCATCTTCAACAAGCCCTCGGCGCTGCGCGAGCACCCGGAGAAGCTCGCCATCCTCGAATTCCCGCAGTTCATCGGCCCCACGCTGGTGACGCGCGACGAGAGCGACGTGAAGCGCTTCCACGCCGAGCACCAGGACATCATCCTGAAGCCGCTGGATGGCATGGGTGGCATGGGCATCTTCCGCGTCGGGCCGGACGGCCTGAACCTGGGCAGCATCGTCGAGACCCTGAACCAGGGCGGGGCCACCACGCTGATGGTGCAGAAGTACCTCCCCGAGATCGCCCAGGGCGACAAGCGCGTGCTCGTCATCGGCGGCAAGCCGGTGCCGTTTTCGCTGGCGCGCATACCGCAGGGCAGCGAGATCCGCGGCAACCTGGCGGTCGGCGGCAAGGGCGTGGCGCAGCCGCTCACCGCGCGTGAACGCGAGATCGCCGAAGCGCTGGGCCCGGTGCTGGCGGCACGCGGCCTGCTGCTGGTGGGGCTGGACGTCATCGGCAGCTGCCTGACCGAGATCAACGTCACCAGCCCGACGTGCTTTGCCGAGATCACCGCGCAGACCGGCTTCGACGTGCCGGCGATGTTCATCGACGCGCTGGAGGCGGCCCTGGCATGACGACCCCGAAGCACGCAGGAAACATCGCCCACACCGTCACTTTGCTGAACTGGCTGGACGCCAGCGCGGGCTTCGATGCCGAGTACGGTGACGGCCTGAGCAGCCACCTGCCGATGGCGGCCCTGGCGCTGCACCGCCTGGGCGCCGCGCCGCAGCGCCTGCAGGCGTGGGCCGAGGCCTATGCCACGCGACTGCTGCCGGCACCGCCGGCGCAAGACTGGCCGGCCGGTGAGGCCTGGGCCGCGCATCTGGGCCGGCGCGAGGCGGGGCCGATGTACCGCAGCCTCTTCACGCAATGGCTACAGCAGGAAGGTGCGGGCGACGTGCTCGAAGCCGTGCTGCCGCGCCTGATCGACGGCTGTGCCGGTGCGGCCTTCCACGGCCTCATCCGAACCGCCTATGCCACGCAGGCCGCGCACCGCCAGGAATTGGCCGATGCCCTGGCGCACTGGGCCAGCACCTGGCTGGCGCTGGACCCGCCTGCCGCGGCACCGGGCCAGGGCACGGAGGCCGACCCCGCCGCGGTGCTGCGCCGCCTGCCGATGCCGCCGATGCCGGTGCCCGGCCGGCTCATTGCCGAACGCGTGGCGGTGGTCGCTGCCTGGCCCGGTTTCGGTGAGGCCGTGGCGCAACTGCGCGTGAACGACCACACGCTGGAACGGCTGGCCCGCGG
>JANMMD010000059.1:0-2179 GCA_031372905.1 Betaproteobacteria bacterium | reverse complement strand
CCTGAACATTGCACTGATGAACGAGCTGGCCATCATCTTCGACAAGATGGGCATAGACACCAGCGAGGTGCTCGAGGCCGCCGGCACCAAGTGGAACTTCCTGAAGTTCAAGCCCGGCCTGGTCGGCGGCCACTGCATTGGCGTGGATCCGTATTACCTGACCCACAAGGCCGACATGCTGGGCTACCACCCGCAGGTCATCCTGGCCGGGCGGCGCATCAACGACGGCATGGGCAAGTTCATCGCCGAGCAGACCATCAAGCACATGATCGCGGCCGGGAGCACGATCAAGGGCGCCAAGGTCAACGTGCTCGGCCTGACCTTCAAGGAAAACTGCGGCGACCTGCGCAACAGCAAGGTCATCGACATCATCCAGGAGCTGCAGAGCTACGGCGTCGAGGTGAACGTGAGTGACCCGCAGGCCGATGCCGAAGAGGCCATGCACGAGTACGGCGTGCGCCTGCTGCCCTGGGACGAGCTGCCGCGCGCCGACGCCATCGTGGCCGCGGTCTCGCACCGCGAGTACTTGGCCTTGAGCGTCGAGGACTTCGGCAAGAAGCTCATCAAGGGCGGTGCCTTCATCGACGTCAAGGCCGCGTTCGACGCGGCTGCGATCCAGGCTGCCGGCTACCGGTTGTGGCGTCTTTAACGCCGGCGTCGCCCGCATCGCCCCCAGCGCCGCTGGTGTTGCATGTGGTCTACCGCTTCGACGTCGGGGGCCTGGAAAACGGCGTCGTCAATCTGATCAACCACATGCCGGCCGATGCCTACCGGCACGCCGTGCTGTCGCTGACCGAGGTCACCGACTTCAGGCAGCGCATCCGCCGCGAAGGTGTGCAGACCCTGGCGCTTCACAAGCCACCCGGCCACGGCGTCTGGCAGTACCCCAAGCTCTTCAGGCTCTTCCGCCAGTTGCGGCCGGCCATCGTGCACACGCGCAACCTGGCGGCGCTGGAGGCCACGGTGCCGGCGTGGGCGGCCGGTGTGCGGGCGCGTGTGCATGGCGAGCACGGCCGCGAGGGCCGAGACCTGGCGCCGGGCGCGAACCCGTATGACCGCGTGCGCCGCTTCTACCGGCCCTTCGTCAGCCATTACGTGGCCCTGTCGCGGGATCTGCAGGGCTACCTTGCGGACACGGTGCGTGTGCATCCTTCGCGCCTGAGCCAGTTCTACAACGGCGTGGACACCGACAAATTCACGCCTGCCGCAGACCCCCGGCCGGCTATCCTCGGCTGCCCGTTCAACCCCGGCGAGCATTGGCTCGTGGGCACGGTGGGACGCATGCAGCCGGTGAAGGACCAAGCCACCCTGGCGCGGGCTTTCGTGCAGGCCTTGCAGATGGCGCCGGCACTGCGGGCCCGCCTGCGTTTGGTGATGGTGGGCGACGGACCTCTACGGACCCAGGTGATGGAGATACTGAATGCTGCTGGTGTCGCAGAGCTGGCGTGGCTGCCCGGCGAGCGCAGCGACGTGCCTGCCGTCCTGCGCGGCCTGAACGCCTTCGTGCTGCCCTCGCTGAGCGAAGGCATCTCGAACGTCATCCTGGAGGCCATGGCCAGCGGCTTGCCGGTGCTGGCCACGGCGGTGGGGGGCAACCCCGAACTCGTGCACGCCGGCCGCACCGGCGAGCTGGTGCCCGCTGCCGACCCCGCTGCCATGGCGCAAGCGCTGGTGCAACTGGCGGCCGACCCACAGCGCAGTGCAACGCTCGGGCGCCATGCTCGTGCCGATGTCGAGGCGCGGTTTTCGCTGCAGGCCATGGTCGGCGCCTACCAGAACCTCTACGACGGCCTGTTGCGCCGTCCTGCCCAGGCCTGACGCCATGTGCGGCATCACCGGCATCTTCGACACGCGCGGCGCGCGCGCCATCGACAGCTCAACGCTGCGGCGCATGAACAACTCGCAGCAGCACCGCGGGCCCGACGAAGGCAGCCTGCATGTCGAGCCCGGCGTGGGTTTCGGCCACCGCCGCCTGTCCATCATCGACATCGCCACCGGGCAGCAGCCGCTCTTCAACGAAGACGGCTCGGTGGTGGTGGTGTTCAACGGCGAGATCTACAACTACCAGGCGCTGATCCCCGAGCTGCAGGCGCTGGGCCATGTCTTCCGCACCAAGAGCGACACCGAGGTCATCGTGCACGCCTGGGAGGCCTGGGGCGAGGCCTGCGTGCAGCGCTTC
>JANMMD010000027.1:0-9205 GCA_031372905.1 Betaproteobacteria bacterium | reverse complement strand
CCCAGGTCAAGTTGCGCCTCGAACACAACAGCACGTCCAATAGTCTTGTCTTTGGTTCGTATGCATTCGGGAGCAACGGCAACTTTGATCCGTTCTCCCAGCTCAATGCCCAGGGTACGGCGATGTTCCAGTCGTCAAATTTCCTGCGCGGCCAATTCTTCGCCTCGGCTGCAGTCGTGCCAGAACCACCGTCACTGGCGCTCATAGGTGTTGCTATGCTGGCCCTGACCGCCGCGAGTCGCAGGCGCGCCTGAAGGCACACCGGAGCAGACGGCACAAATGAGGCGCATCGCGGACCGGACCCATTGTCGGATTCGGTCAGCATTGGCCCCGGTGCATTATTCCGGCCACGTGGCTTTAGCAAGACGACTTCCAATTCAGGATGGATCCGGCCACCGCGCAGTTCAGCAATTCCTTTTCCCACGCCCTTCAAAGCGTCAGTAACGAAATCTGGTCCGCTCATGCAGGCGCGGTGGCGGTGGCCGCTATAAGTGTTGCAGGTGCTCGCCGCGCATCGCGCCGTTCAGCCTAGATTCCGGCAGCAGAAACGTGTGAAAGCCGGGCATCCTTCAGTAGAGCCAAGCGCACCGATCACCTCCATTGCTCAGCGTGCAGCATGACGGTAGAAGCGCGTTTGGTACGGGCTTTGCATCGGCGTCTGTCCACGAGCGTGGCCGACAATTTTGCGGCGGTGGGATCAGCAGAGCGGAGCGCTGATGGGGCGGGATGTTAAGTCCGCGTCCACAAGGACCGGCCGTTAACTTGCGCCGGATCGAAGGGCTGCTGTCCGGTTCGGGCGCTAACTGACAGCCTCGACCAGCCATATCGCTGGCGGCAGACGACGTATCCGCTTGCCACGGTATTCTTGCGTGGGCCTGCGATACCGTCGCCAGCTTTTCCAGCGGGCTCATCACCGATTTCGCGGCGCCCTAGGCTGGCTATGCCTTGCTTTGCGCACCCGCATTGGGGGTGGCCTTGGTTGTAGGCGGCGGTCGCGACTGTTACGCTTCAACAGGGTGCACCCACTCCAGGTCCGTCCAGACACAGGGAGGAACAGCATGAACGCCTCCGCCGCCGAAAAGTCTCCGGTGCCCACACGTCTGCGACAGTTTGCCGACCTGCCCGGGCCACGGGCCATTCCGGTGTTTGGCAATCTGCTGCAGATCAAGTCCACCCGGCTGCACCTGCAACTGGAACGGTGGTGCGAGGAGTTCGGCACCATCTTCAAGCTGCAGCTGGGCAAGCGGCGTGTGGTCGTGGTGGGCGACCACGAACTCATTGCCGCGGCCCTGCGCGACCGGCCCGATGGCTTCAGGCGCACCACCAAGCTTGAGCAAGTGTGGACCGAGATGGGTCTGCTTGTTGGCCTGTTCGGCGCCAACGGTGACACATGGCGCCGCCAGCGCCGCATGGTGATGGCGGCCTTCGACCCGGGGCATGTCAGGCGCTACTTCCCGTCGCTGCAGCAGGTGGCGCAACGCCTGGCAGCACGCTGGCAGTTGGCCGCACAGTCCGGCCGCGCTATCGACCTGCAGGCCGATCTCATGCGCTACACCGTCGACACCATCGCCGGCCTGGCCTTCGGCGCCGAGGTGAACACGCTGCAGTCTGACAAAGACGTCATCCAGAACCACCTGAACCAGCTCTTCCCTGCCACGTTCAAGCGCATCTTCGCACCGCTGCCCACCTGGCGTTATGTGCCGTCCGCGGCCGACCGCCAGCTCAAGCGCAGCGTGGCCGCGGTGAATGCCGCCGTCGACGTCTTTGTCGCGGAAGCGCGCGCGCGGCTGCAGGCTGACCCGGCACGTCGCCTGCAACCGCACAACCTGCTCGAAGCCATGCTGGTCGCGGCCGACGAGCCCGGCAGTGGCATAGACGATAAGCAGGTGGCGGGCAACGTACTGGGCATGCTGCTGGCCGGCGAGGACACCACCGCCAACACTTTGGCGTGGATGATCCACTTGCTGTGGCGCCACCCAATCGCCCTGGCACGCGCCACAGAAGAAGTGCGCCGAGTCTGCGCCGAGCCCACGTCACCGACGCTGGACGAGGTGGCTCAACTGGACTACATCGATGCCTGCATCAACGAAACCATGCGCCTGAAGCCCGTGGCGCCGCAGAACGGCATGCAGGCGCTGCGCGACACGACGCTGGGCGACGTGCACATCCCGCAAGGCATGGTGGTTATCGGCGTGATGCGGCGCGACGCCACCAGCGAGCGCCACGTTCCCCGTGCAGCGGCCTTCGAGCCCGAGCGTTGGCTGGGCGACGGCGGCCCGGCGCAGCAGGCCAGCGCG
Source organism: Betaproteobacteria bacterium (assembly GCA_031372905.1). Classification (GTDB taxonomy): domain Bacteria; phylum Pseudomonadota; class Gammaproteobacteria; order Burkholderiales; family Burkholderiaceae_C; genus Rubrivivax. The sequence continues at coordinate 6,908 of JANMMD010000027.1, read as the reverse complement.
GTCAAACGCATCTCCATGCCTTTCGGCGCCGGCCCGCGCATCTGCCCGGGCCGCTACTTGGCGCTGCTGGAGATGAAGGTGGCCATGACCACACTGCTGGGCCGCTTCGAGATCACAGCGGTTGATACGCCCGATGGCAAGGAACCCCGAGAATTGCTGCAGCTGGCAATGGCGCCGGTTGGCCTGAGCATGCGCTTGACCGTCCGTACCTGACATCTACTCTCACCATTTGAAGGTCCCCTGGCAGCCGGTTCGATGCGCCGCCACGACGTCTTTAGAGGCCCAGCTGAATGACCACGACTTATCGCCGCCATCACTTCGGTGCCGGGGATTACGTTGTGGACTGACGAGGACGTCATTTCGGGTAGCTTGGATTCTCTTCGCTTCAGTCTGGTGTGCGAAGGGCAGCTTTGACGCAAACCATCGCGCAACTTGTAGGACCACACTGGATCGGGACATGCCACCCGCCGCTCGTAAAAGCTGGCGCCTGCGGAGCATCCACGACCAGTCAGAGTCCTGTCCCACACAGCGTAGCCTTACAGCGCACCCGCATGAAGTCGACCCTATCGCTGGCATCTCGCTGCCAAATTGCTGCGGCCAAGACAGCGATCTCGATCGCTGCGTTCGCACTCGCCCTCGCCGGATGCGGCGGGTCCGACGACGACGGGGCCAGCGAGGCGCAGCGCGACGATGCAGGCCCGGTTCGGTTCCTGAGCACCAGCAACAACTTCAGAAGCAATCAGCTGCTGCTGCTGCTGAGCTTCGAAGGCGGCCTGACCTACGGCTTCTACCAAGCGGATTTCACGAGGCCGAGCTTCGATTACGCCTATGACGGTATGTTCGTCGTGCGCCGGCTGCCGGGCGCCAGGAGCTCGGATCCCTCCATCGGGCTGGACCACGACTTCCAGAACCGGACGACACGGCCCGCCTCGTTGACGTTATCGCCACTCAACGAAGTCGGCGTTGCGCTCGGCGCCCTGACGACCGTCATTGCCGCGCCGCCGGCGAACACCACGGTGACCGAGCCCATTGGCGCGTGGGAGTCCAACAACGCCAGTCTGGACACGAACCCCACGACGCTTTCCGGCACGTACGCGGCCCAGGGTCGTTCGGTCAACGCCAGCCTCAAGTTTCCGGCCAGGATCGACAACGGCCGCCTCACGGCCACGGCTGCCGACGGTTGTGCGATGGAAGCCACGATGCAGCCGAGACCGAAGGGTAACGTCTACGACGTCAAGGCGATTTTTGGACCCGGCTGCCCCATCGCCGCTGGAACCTTCGAGGGGCATGCGCTGCAAGCGTACGTAGCAGAGAACGTGTTCCTCCTTCTGGAGTCGCCGACCCAGGGCGGCGTCATGCTGCTTCTGGGCTCTCGACAGGTGCGGTAGCGGGATAGTCGCCCTAACCGCCGCGCATGCCGCTCACTCGAGGGTGCCTTTCGCGGCGGCGCCTCTTCGGGTGCCAGGTACCGCGGCGACTGACGGCTTTGCGGCGCCGAATTTACGGCAGTGGATGGAGGGTCAGGGTCGAGAGCACGTGTCGCTCTCCGGCAAGAGCAGTCATTCGATCCGCGCTTCCGTCCACGCCCTTCCCCGCAAGTGCCGTTGAAACGTTCGGGGGAACGGTCGCGCGTTCAGCGCGTTCAGCGCGTTCCAGCGGTACGTGAAACGGCCCGAATGTCCTGGGGCCGCTGGCAAATCGACGGAGTCGGCGTCGTGCTGCTGACGACGCTCGTTGACAATCCAGCCACGTCATCAACGAGATCTGCAACCCGTTGATTTTCAGCGAGTTTTTGACGCTCCCATCACTCCCACTCGATCGTCGCTGGCGGCTTGCTGCTCACGTCATAGGCCACGCGGTTGATGCCGCGCACCTCGTTGATGATGCGGCTCGACACCTTCTTCAGCAGCGCATAGGGCAGTTCGGCCCAGTCGGCCGTCATGAAGTCGCTGGTCTGCACGGCGCGCAACGCCACCACGTAGTCGTAGGTGCGGCCGTCGCCCATCACGCCCACGCTCTTGACGGGCAGGAAGACGGCAAAGGCCTGGCTCGTCAGGTCGTACCAGGTCTTGCCGCTCGCGGGGTCGATGGTGCTGCGGAGTTCTTCGATGAAGATGGCATCGGCGCGCTGCAGCAGCGCGGCGAACTCCGGCTTCACCTCACCCAGAATGCGCACGCCCAGGCCCGGGCCGGGGAAGGGATGGCGGTACACCATCTCGGCCGGCAAGCCCAGGGCGACACCGAGTTCACGCACTTCGTCCTTGAACAGGTCGCGCAAGGGTTCCAGCAGCTTCAGGCCCAGGGTCTCGGGCAGGCCGCCGACGTTGTGGTGGCTCTTGATGGTGGTCGCCTTCTTGGTCTTCGCGCCACCGCTTTCGATGACGTCGGGGTAGATCGTTCCCTGCGCCAGCCACTTCGCGTTCTGCAGCTTCTTCGCTTCGGCCTGGAAGACCTCGACAAACTCGCGGCCGATGATCTTGCGCTTGGCCTCGGGGTCGGACACGCCCTGCAGGTGGCCGAGGAACTGCTCGCTGGCATCGACGTGGATCACCTTCGCCTGCAGGCGGCCCACGAACATGTCCATCACCATGCGGCCTTCGTTCAGGCGCAGCAGGCCGTGGTCGACGAACACGCACGTGAGCTGGTCGCCGATGGCGCGGTGGATGAGCGCCGCAGCCACGCTGCTGTCGACACCGCCGCTCAGGCCGAGGATGACCTCCTCATCGCCCACCTGCTGGCGGATCAGCGCCACCGCTTCCTCGATGTGGTCGCGCATCACCCAGTCGGGCTGCGCGCCGGCAATCTTCAGCACGAAGCGTTCGAGCAGCGCCCTGCCCTGCGCCGTGTGCGTCACCTCGGGGTGGAACTGCACGCCGTAATAGCCCCGCGCTTCGTCGGCCATGCCGGCGATGGGGCAGCTTGGGGTGCTGGCCATCAGCCTGAAGCCGGGCGGCAGCGCGGTGACCTTGTCGCCGTGGCTCATCCACACCTTCAGCATGCCGTGGCCTTCGGCGGTGTTGAAGTCTTCGATCCCATCGAGCAGAGCCGTGTGGCCATACGCGCGCACCTCGGCATAGCCGAACTCACGGTGGTTGCTGAACTCGACCTTGCCGCCGAGTTGCGCTGCCATGGTCTGCATGCCGTAGCAGATGCCCAGCACCGGCACGCCCAGCTCCCACACGGCCTGCGGTGCGCGCAGGTCCGCTTCTTCGTAGGTGCTGGCATGGCTGCCCGAAAGAATCACGGCCTTGGGCGCGAACTGGCGGATGAAGGCGTCCGTCACGTCGTTGGGGTGTATCTCGCAGTACACATGCGCCTCGCGCACGCGGCGCGCGATGAGCTGCGTCACCTGCGAGCCGAAATCGAGGATCAGGATCTTGTCGTGGTTCATGGTGTCACGGCGGTGGGTTTCGATTCGGTGAGGGCACTGCCCAGACGGCGCTGGCGGCGGAAGTGCAGCACCGCCAGCAACAGCGCCAGCGCCTGCAGCGCGGCGCAGGAGTACATCGGCGCGCCGATGCGCCAATCACCCTGCGGCAGGTGCGAGACCACGGCCAGCAGCGGCGTGGCCAGCGCCGGGGCCAGCACGGCCATCAGGCTGTTCAGGCCGCTCACCGCACCCAGGGTCTGGCCCTGCTCGCTGCCGCTGGCCGCGCTGGACACCAGGCTCTGCAGCGCCGCGCCGATGGTGTTGCCCAGCAGGTTCATCAGGATGACGATGTAGAGCATCCAGCCCTCGTTGGCCAGGCCGTAGCCGGTGTAGGCCAGCGACGAGGACACCAGCGCCAGCACCGCCAGGCGCTGCGGCGTAATGCGCTTGAGGATGCGGCCGAGCAGCACGCCCTGCACCACGGCCGAGACCATGCCCACTGCGAACAGCGACCAGCCGTTTTCCGTCGGGCCCCAGCCGAACTTGAAGGTGGTGTACAGCACCCACACCGTGTACAGCGTGAACTGCGCCAGGCCCACCAGCGCGAGAACGACCACCAGCAGCCCCACGCCCTTCAGGCGCGCCAAGGCCTGCAGCGACGACAGCGGGTTGGCCGCTGCCCAGCCCACCGGCCGGCGGCGGTCGGCAGGCAAGGACTCGGGCAGGACGAACACGCCGTAAGCCAGATTCAGCAGCGCCAGTCCACCTGCGACGAAAAACGGCAGGCGCAGGTCGATGCCACCGAGCAGCCCGCCCATCACCGGCCCGAGGATGAAGCCGATGCCGAACATCGCGCCCAGCAGCCCGAAGCGGCGCGCACGCTCCTCGGGCGGCGTGATGTCGGCCACATAGGCATTGGCCACCGCCGCATTGGCCTGCATGGTGCCCGCGACGATGCGCGAGGCCAGCAGCATCCACAGGCTGGTGGCCAGAGCCGTGGTGAAGAAGTTGATGGCAACGCCGCAGAAACCCAGCAGCAGCACGGGCCGGCGGCCGTAACGATCCGACAGCGCACCCAGCAGCGGCGCCGCAAAGAAGCTGGCCGCGGCATACGTGAAGGCGATGAGGCCGTACCAGCGCGTCTGCTCGGCGGGGTTGGGCGTGAACTGCCCCACCATGGCAGGCAGCACCGGCACGATGATGCCCACGGCCAGCATGTCGATGAGCACCGCGATCATGATGAAGCGCATCGCGGCTTCGGGCCGCCCCGACCCCGGGGCCGGAACAGCGGCAGGCGTGGGCATGGCCGTCATTCCATGCGGTAGTTCGGTGCTTCCTTCGTGATCTGCACGTCGTGCACGTGGCTCTCGCGGATGCCGGCCGCGGTGATCTCGACGAACTCGGCGCGCTCGTGCATCTCGTCGATGCTGGCGCAGCCGCAGTAGCCCATCGAGGCCCGCAGGCCGCCGGCCATCTGGTAGATGATGCTGACCACGCTGCCCTTGTAGGGAACACGGCCCTCGATGCCTTCGGGCACCAGCTTGTCGGCGTTGGGGTTGACGGTCTCGTCGGCTTCCTGGAAGTAGCGGTCGGCGCTGCCGGCCTTCATCGCGCCGATGCTGCCCATGCCGCGGTAGCTCTTGTAGCTGCGGCCCTGGTAGAGGATGACCTCGCCTGGCGCTTCTTCGGTGCCGGCGAACATGCCGCCCATCATCACGGTGCCGGCGCCAGCGGCGATGGCCTTGGCGATGTCGCCGCTGTAGCGGATTCCGCCGTCGGCGATCAGCGGCACGCCGCTGCCGCGCAGCGCCGTGGCCACGCTGTCGATGGCCATGATCTGCGGCACGCCGACACCGGCGACGATGCGCGTGGTGCAGATGCTGCCCGGGCCGATGCCCACCTTCACCGCATCGGCGCCGGCTTCCACCAGCGCCAGCGCAGCAGCGCCGGTGGCGATGTTGCCGCCGATCACGTCCACTTGCGGATAGTGCTTCTTCACCCAGCGCACGCGCTCGATGACGCCGGCACTGTGGCCGTGTGCGGTATCGACGATCAGTGCGTCAACGCCTGCCCTGACCAACAACTCCACACGCTCTTCGGTGCCTTCGCCCACACCCACGGCAGCACCCACGCGCAGCTTGCCGTGGGCGTCGCGCGCGGCGTTCGGAAAGTTGGTCTGCTTGGTGATGTCTTTGACCGTCATCAATCCGCGCAGCTCGAAAGCCGGCGTGACGACCAGCACCCGCTCCAGGCGGTGCTTGTGCATCAGCGCCTTCCCGTCGTCGAGCGAGGTGCCCTCGGTGACGTAGATCAGGCGCTCGCGCGGCGTCATGATCTCGCGCACCGGTGCATCCAGGCGGGTCTCGAAGCGCAGGTCGCGGTTGGTGACGATGCCCACCACCGTGCGCCCTTCCACCACCGGGAAACCTGAGACGCCATGCTGGCGCGACAGGGCCACGACCTCGCGCACACTGGCCGTGGGCGCGACCGTGATGGGGTCGCGCAGCAAGCCCGACTCATAGCGCTTGACGCGTGCCACCTCGGCCGCCTGCTGCTTGGGCGTGAGGTTCTTGTGCACGATGCCAATGCCGCCTTCCTGCGCGATGGCGATCGCGAGGCGCGCTTCGGTAACGGTGTCCATCGCGGCCGACACCAGCGGCAGGTTCAGCGCGATATTGCGCGAAAGTCGGGTGGCGAGACGGGTGTCGCGGGGCAACACTTGGGAATAAGCCGGCACCAACAACACATCGTCGAAGGTGAGCGCTTTGCCGAGTAGGCGCATGAAAAAAGCTCCAGACGCAAAACCGAATTATAGGGAGGGTGCCGACGGGCCCGGGCTGGCTACCGCCTGTGACACACGGCGCGCCCTGGCGCGCGGGGCCGACACTACACTTGCGGCATGCGCTACAAGCCCGTCCCGTGCTTTCAACAGCCCGCGCTGCTGCGCCGGCTTTCCTGGGTCCTCTGCGCGTTGATGGTGGCCACGGCCGCACCCGCTGCACACGCACAGTGGAAGTGGCGCGACAAGTCCGGGCAGGTGAACGCCAGCGACCGCCCGCCGCCGCGGGATGTGCCCGAAAAAGACATCCTCGCCCGGCCCGTGCCCGAGGTGCGACGCATCGCCACCGAGCCTGCGCCCGCCGCATCGGCGGCGTCGGGCGCCGCCCCAGCCGCCCGGGCGCCCGCTGGCGACGCCCAGTTGGAGGCGCGTCGCCGGGCCACCGAGCAGGAGCAGGCGGCAAAGGCCAAGGCGGAAGAAGAGCGAAACAAAGCCCAGCGCGCCGACAACTGCCGCCGCGCCCGCGGCCACTTGGCGGCTCTCGAAGGGGGCCAGCGCATCGCGCGGGTGAATGACAAAGGCCAACGGGAGGTGCTGGACGACGTCGGTCGCGCGGATGAGATGCGCCAAGCGCGCACGGTCATCTCGACGGATTGCCAGTAGGCGCTGCAGCCCCTATTCCGCTGAAAGCTCTTCGCCGGCCGCCTTGGCGCGATGGCGCTTGTAGCGCAGACGCCGGGCTTCTTTCGGGTCGACCTT
>JANMMD010000025.1:0-7104 GCA_031372905.1 Betaproteobacteria bacterium | reverse complement strand
CATCTTCACGGCGCCGGCCTTGCGGCTGACGGGCATGGCCACGGTGGCCACGGCGGGGATGGCCAGTGAGCCCACCTCGCGAATGTCGCCAGTGCCTTCCTGCTTGGTGCAGGTTTCGCCCACCGAGGCCGCGGCCTCTTCGGTGCTGAGGTAGGGGTTGATGTGCTCGTCGATGCGGCCCGGGCGGTCGACCTCTGTGCTGTCGACTTCAAAGTAGTCGGCGCCGAAACGCTGGCCGTTTTCATCGGGCACGGTGCGCACCATGAAGGCCGTGCCGCGGATGTCGGTGAAGCTGCTGATGGGCTTGCGCGCGGCCAGGCGGTGCGCCACCTCGATGACGGCGCGCTCGGCGTTGCCGTAGAGCAGCAGGTCGGCCTTGCTGTCGACGAGGATGCTGCGGCGCACCTTGTCCTGCCAGTAGTCGTAGTGCGCGATGCGGCGCAGGCTGGCTTCGATGCCGCCGATGACCACCGGCACGTCGCTCCAGGCTTCCTTGCAACGCTGCGTGTAGACCAGCGTCGCGCGGTCGGGGCGCTTGCCGCCCACGTCTCCGGGCGTGTAGGCGTCGTCGCTGCGGATCTTCCGGTCGGCCGTGTAGCGGTTGATCATCGAATCCATGTTCCCGGCGGCGACGCCGAAGAACAGGTTCGGTTTGCCCAAGGCCTTGAACGCATCGGCGCTCTGCCAATCGGGCTGGGCGATGATCCCGACGCGGAAACCCTGCGCTTCCAGCGTGCGGCCGATGACGGCCATGCCAAAGCTCGGGTGGTCGACGTAGGCATCGCCGGTGACGACGATGATGTCGCAGCTGTCCCAGCCCAGCTGCTCCATCTCGGCGCGGCTCATGGGCAGGAAAGGCGCAGGGCCGAAGCGCTTGGCCCAGAACGGGCGGTAGCTGCCCAAGGCTTTGGCGTCGGCTCTCGCGTCGACCTTGGCTTCGGTTTTGGATTCGTGGCGGGGGGGCGGGGGGGCCAGGGCGGGCACGGGGCGCTCCGTCTTGTCGAAAGGCCGGCGAAGCCGGTCAACCGGCGATTGTCGGGCAGCCGACGTGTTTGCGGGTGGCCAGGGCCATGGCGGCGTGGCGCCGCGGGCCCGATCAGCGCTCAAGCACCGCCAGCAGCGGCCGAAAAGCTGCCATGGAAGCCATTTTCAGCTGGATTGCCGCGGCGCTTGGTGCGCTCTTCGTCGTGGCGGTGGTGGTGGCCTGGTGGGAACACCTGGTGCGCAGCTCACGCCCGCCGGCGCCGCCCGAGCCCGCCCCGCAGCGGGCCGTGAGCGTCGACGTGCAACTCGATGCGCTGCCCGCCGCGGAGCCCGCGGCCCCAGCGGCGCCAGCCACGCCCGCGGCGCCGCCCCCGGTCAACGACGCGCTGCGGCGCCGCGCCACGCTCGACGGTGCAATGAGCCGCATGGCGCGCCCTGACCCAGACAGCAACGGCTGGACCGAAACCAGCCCGATGGTGCTGCACCCGCCGGCCGACGGCCCGGCCTTGGGCGACCCCAGCCCCGAGCCGCTGCCCCAGGTGACCAGCCGGCCCGAGGAGCCCACGCCGACCCGCGCCTGAGCGCGCAGCCGAGCGAAGGCACAGCCTCAATCGGCGGCGGCCTCCGCTGCAGCGGGTGCCGACGGCGCGGACCGTGCGGACGGTTCCGTGGGCGCCACCGCGTCGTCGGCCTCTTCGCCGAGGAAACCGCCGCTCTGGTGCTCCCACAGCCGCGCGTAGATGCCGCCGGCGGCCAGCAGCGACGCGTGGTCACCCACTTCGACGATGTGGCCCTGATCCATCACGATCAGCCGATCCATCGCCGCGATGGTGCTCAGGCGGTGCGCGATGGCCACCACCGTCTTGCCTTCCATCAGCCGGTACAGGCTTTGCTGGATGGCGGCCTCGACCTCGCTGTCCAGCGCGCTGGTGGCCTCATCCAGCAGCAGGATGGGTGCGTCCTTCAGCATCACGCGGGCGATGGCGATGCGCTGGCGCTGGCCGCCGCTGAGCTTCACGCCGCGTTCGCCGACATGCGCGTCGTAACCCTTGCGGCCCTTGGCGTCCGACAGGCCAGCGATGAAGTCGGCCGCCTCGGCGCGCTCGGCAGCGCGCACCATCTCGGCCTCGGTGGCGTCGGGCCGGCCGTAGACCACGTTGTCGCGCACGCTGCGGTGCAAGAGCGAGGTGTCCTGCGTCACCATGCCCACGTGTCGGCGCAGGCTCTGCTGCGTGACGCCAGCGATGTCTTGTCCGTCGATGAGGATGCGGCCCGATTCCAGGTCATACAGGCGCAGCAGCAGGTTCACGACGGTGCTCTTGCCGGCGCCCGAGCGGCCGACGAGACCGATCTTCTCGCCGGGGCGGATGGTGAAGTTCAGGCCGTCGACGATGCGCTTCTTGCTGCCATAGCCGAAGACCACATTCTCGAAACGCACCTCGCCACGCGGCACTGCAAGCGCTTTGGCATTGGGCTTGTCGACCACGCTCTGCATGCGCGACAGCGTGGCCATGCCGTCCTGCACGGTGCCGATGTGCTCGAACAGCGTGGCCAGCTCCCACATCACCCAGTGCGAGATGCCATTCAGGCGAAAAGCCATGGCCGTGGCGGCGGCCACGGCGCCCACGCCCACGAGCGTGTTGCTCCACAGCGCCAGGCTGACGTAGGCCGTGGCCGCGATGAGGCCCACGCTGAGGACCTGGTTCACGGTCTCGAAACCGGTGACCAGGCGCATCTGCGCGTACGCCGAGGTCATGAACTCCTGCATCGCGCCGCGGGCAAACTGCGCCTCGCGGTGCGCGTGGCTGAACAGCTTGACGGTGGCGATGTTGGTGTAGGCGTCGGTGATGCGGCCCGTCATCAGGCTGCGTGCATCGGCCTGCTTCTGCGCCACCCGGCCCAGGCGCGGCACGAAGTAGACCAAGGCGCCGACGTACAGCACCAGCCAGCCCAGAAACGGCGTGACGAGCCAGAGGTCGAAGGCGCCCACCACCGCCAGCAGCGTGACGAAGTAGATCACCACGTAGACCATGATGTCGGTGACGATCAACCAGGTGTCACGCACCGCCAGCGCCGTCTGCATCACCTTGGTGGCAATGCGGCCGGCGAACTCGTCCTGGTAGAAGCCCATGCTCTGCTCGAGCATCTGGCGGTGGAAATTCCAGCGCAGCCGCATCGGGAAATTGCCGAAGATGCCCTGGTACTTGAAGAGGGCCTGCAGCGCCGCGAAGGCCACACTGGCCACCAGCACGCCCGCCAGCAGCTTCAGCAGGCTGCCGTGTTCGGCCCACAGCTGCGCCGGCTGCACCTTGGCCAGCAGGTCCACCACGTGGGCCATCATGCTGAAGAGCAACGCCTCAAAGGCGCCGATGGCCGCGGTGAACAGCGTCACCATCACCAGCCAGGGCCGCACGCCCTTGGAGCAAGCCCAGAGAAAGGCGAAGAACTTCTGCGGCGGCGGGGGCGGCAGCGCATCGGGGTAGGGCTGCACCAGCCTTTCAAAACGTCCAAACACTGGCAAAGCTCCGTAGGGGGTGGCCGCGCCGACGGCAAGCGGCGGATTATCGAGGGTGCTCCTCTGCCGCACACCCGCCACGTGGTCTATGCCGTTTGGCCAGCTTGGCCCGTCGGCGCTGGCGGCGCTGGTGGCGCTGGCGGTCTGCCGGCAGCTAGAGGCGCCGCACCAATGCGCGCCACCCCCGCTGGCTATGATGACTCGAGGAGACCCACAGACCCCCATGTTCGACTACATCATCGTCGGCGGCGGTGCCGCCGGCTCAGTGCTCGCCGCAAGGTTGAGCGAAGACCCGCAGACCAGCGTTTGCCTCGTGGAAGCCGGCCCGGTGGACCGCAGCGCATTCATCCACTGCCCCGCCGGTTTTGCGCTGATGGCGCAGACCGGCGTGGCGAACTGGTCGTTCCAGAGCGTGCCGCAACCCGGCCTGAACGGCCGCCGTGGCTACCAGCCCCGCGGAAAGGTGCTGGGCGGTTCAAGCTCGATCAACGCGATGATCTATGTGCGCGGCCAGCGCGAGGACTACGACCACTGGGCGGCGCAAGGCAACCCGGGTTGGGCTTGGGACGATGTGCTGCCCTACTTCCAGCGCGCCGAACACAACGAGCGCGGCAGCGACGCCTGGCACGGCCGTGGCGGCCCGCTGAATGTGATGGACCTGATGCAGCCCAACCGCGTCTCGTCGCTGTTCGTGCAGGCGGCGCAGCAGGCGGGTTATCCCGCCAACCCCGACTTCAACGCCGCCAGCCAGGAAGGCGTCGGCCTCTACCAGGTGATGCAGCGCGGCGGTGAACGCATGAGTGCGGCCAAGGCCTATCTGACGCCCGCACTGAGGCGCCCCAACCTGCAGGTGCTGACCGATGCCACCGTGGCGCGCATCGCCTTTGAAGGCCGACGTGCCACGGGCGTCGAGATCGTGCACGGCGGCGCCAGCCGCAGCCTGCAGGCGAAGCGCGAGGTGTTGTTGTGCGCAGGCGCGCTGCAAAGCCCGCAGATCCTGCTGCGTTCGGGCGTCGGTGATGGCGCCCACCTGCAGCAGCACGCCATCAACACCGTGCACCACCTGCCCGGCGTGGGCCGCCACCTGCACGACCACATCGACGTCACGCAGGTGCATGCGGCGCCCAGTGCCACCGACCTGTTCGGCCTGTCGATCACCGGCGCCTGGCACGCGCTGCAAGGCATCTGGCAATGGCGCACGCAGCGCCGTGGTGTGCTGACCACCAACTTCGGCGAAGCCGGTGGCTTCATCAAGAGCCGGCCCGAAGAAGCCACGCCCGACCTGCAGTTCCACTTCGTCATCGGCAAGCTCGTCGACCACGGCCGCAAGACGGTGTTCGGCCATGGCTTTTCCTGCCATGTCTGCCTGCTGCGCCCGGCGAGCCGCGGCAGCGTGACGCTGGCCAGCGCCGACGTGCACGCGCCACCGGCCATCGACCTGGGGTTCTTGACCGAACGCGACGACATCGACCGCCTGGTGCGCGGCTTCAAGTTGATGCGCGGCATCCTGGCCCAGCCCGCGCTGGCCGCGTTGGGCGGCCAGGAACTGCCGGCCTCGGCCGCGGCGCAGACCGACACCCAGATCGAGGCTTTTGTGCGCAACCACGCCGATACCATTTACCACCCGGTGGGAAGCTGCCGCATGGGCAACGGTTCAGACGATGTGGTCGACGCTGAGCTGCGTGTGCACGGCCTGCAGGGCCTGCGCGTGGTGGACGCTTCGGTGATGCCGCGCATCGTCTCGGGCAACACCACGGCATCCACGGTGATGATTGCCGAGAAGGCTGCCGACCTGCTCAAGGCTGCGGCTTGAGCAGATTGCGCCTGTCGGTGCTGGACCAGTCCGTGGCCTGCGAAGGCCGCGACGAAGGCCATGCGCTGCGCGACACAGTCGATCTTGCCGTGCACTGCGAGGCACTGGGCTATCAGCGCTTCTGGGTCAGCGAGCACCACGGCATGCCCACCATCGTGGGCAGTGCGCCAGAGGTTCTGATGGCGGCCATCGCGGCGCGCACGTCGCGCATCCGCATCGGCAGCGCCGGCGTGATGCTGCCGCACTACGCGGCGCTGAAAGTGGCCGAGCAGTTCCGCGTGCTGGACGCGCTGGCGCCAGGCCGCATCGACCTGGGTGTGGGCCGCGCCCCAGGCAGCGACGGCCGCACGGCACGGGCCTTGAACCCGAATGCCGCGATGGCTGCCGACAACTTTCCGCAGCAGGTGGTGGACCTGCAGGCCTGGACACGCGGCCAGCGCCACCAGGGCCTGCTGGCGCACCCGCTGCCGGCGCCCCAAGCGACGAACGACAGCCCGCCCGAGCTGTGGGTGCTGGGCAGCTCCGACTACGGTGCGCAGTTGGCCGCCCACCTCGGGCTGCCTTACGCCTTCGCCTACTTTTTCATGGACGGCCAAGGCGTCGAGCAAGCGCTGCATCTCTACCGCGAGCTCTACCGCCCCAGCGAGCGCCACCCGACACCCCAGCCCACCATCTGCGTATGGGCGCTGGCCGCCGACACCGAAGACCAAGCCCGCCACCATGCGATGAGCCGCGAGCGTTGGCGCCTGGACCGCCAGCGCGGTGTGCTGGGGCCGCTGAAACACCCCGATGGCATCGCAAGTGCCGGCTACACCACCGAAGAGTGGCCGACCGTCGAAGCCCTGCGTCGTCGTGCGCTGGTGGGCAGTGCGGCCCAGGTGGCAGAGGGCCTGCACCGCCTGGCTGACGAACTCGACCTGGACCACATCGTCATCAACACCTGGGCCCACGACCCGGCGGTGCGGTGGCATTCGTACGCGCTGCTCGCGCGGCAATTCGGGCAGGCCTGAAAGTCGAACCCCCCAGGGCCCGAGGGCCATGGGGGGCGGGCGAACGGTGTCGCCGATGGGGCTCTGGAGGTAGGAGGTCCAGGGCCCCTGACGCGCTGGTAGGGCGCCGTCGTTGTCACCCGCTCAGCGGGCAGACAGAACTTACGCCGGCGCGGCCTCGGCCGCAAGGCGCATGTTGGCGCCGGGGTCTTCCGGTGCCGCAGCCCGCTCAGGCCGCGGGCGGCATCAGGCCAGCCACCAGCGCTTCCACACGCTGCGTCACGGCGGCGTCCATCGTGATGGTGCGGCCCCACTCACGCGGCGTTTCGCCCGGCCACTTGTTGGTGGCGTCCAGGCCCATCTTGCCGCCCAGGCCACTGACGGGGCTGGCGAAGTCGAGGTAGTCGATGGGCGTGTGTTCCACCAGCGTGGTGTCGCGCACCGGATCCATGCGCGTGGTGATGGCCCAGATCACTTCCTGCCAGTTGCGGATGTCAACGTCCTCGTCCGTCACGACGATGAACTTGGTGTACATGAACTGCCGCAGGAAGCTCCACAAGCCGAACATCACGCGCTTGGCGTGGCCCGGGTAAGCCTTTTTGATCGAGATGATCGCCATGCGGTAGCTGCAGCCCTCGGGCGGCAGGTAGAAGTCGACGATTTCCGGAAACTGCTTCTGCAGGATGGGCACGAACACCTCGTTCAGCGCCACGCCCAGGATGGCCGGCTCGTCGGGCGGCTTGCCGGTGTAGGTGGAGTGGTAGATCGGGTCGCGGCGGTGCGTCAGGCGGCTGATGCGGAAG
>JANMMD010000396.1:0-3931 GCA_031372905.1 Betaproteobacteria bacterium | reverse complement strand
GTCGTAGACGATGCTGTAGTCCATGCCCGGCGGGAAGCCGGCCTTGAGCCTGTCCATCGTCTTGCGCACGTCGTTGCTCAACGCCAGCGCATTGCTGCCCGGCGCCTGGAAGATGGCGATGGCCGCGGCTTCCTTGTTGTTGAGCAGGCTGCGCAGCGCAAAGCTGCCGGCCGAGAGTTCGACGCGGCCGATGTCGCGCACGCGGATGAGCCCACCCGTGCCGGGGTCGGCGCGCACGATGATGTCGGCGAACTCCTGCTCGGTGGTCAGCCGCCCCTGCGTGTTGACGGCGAGCTGGAATTCCGTGCCCTTGGGCGCGGGCGGCGCGCCCACCGTGCCGGCGGCGACCTGCGCGTTCTGCTCGCGGATGGCGCCCACCACTTCGGCGGTGGTGAGGCCGCGTGCGGCCAGCTTGCCGGGGTCGAGCCACACGCGCATGGCGTAGTCGCCGGCGCCGAAGAGGATGACCGAGCCCATGCCGGGCACGCGCAGCAGGTCGTCGCGCACGTTCAGCTGGCCGTAATTCCGCAGGTACAGGGCGTCCCGGCTGTTGTCGGGGCTGACCAGGTGCACCACCATGGTCAGGTTCGGGCTGCTCTTCTCGGTGGTGACGCCGATCTGGCGCACCGTCTCGGGCAGGCGGGGCAAGGCGCGGTTGATGCGGTTCTGCACCGCGGTTTCCGCCGCTTCGGGGCTGGTGCCGATCTTGAACGTGACGGTCAGGGTCATGCCGCCGTCGGCGGTGGCCTGCGAATCGAAGTACAGCAGGTTCTCGATGCCGTTGATCTGCTCTTCCAGGGGCGTGGCCACGGTTTCGCTGATGACGCGTGGGTTGGCGCCGGGGAACTGCGCGCGCACCACGATCTGCGGTGGCGCCACCTCGGGGTACTCGGACACCGGCAGGCGGAAGATGGCCAGCAGGCCGAGCAGGAAGACGAAGATCGACAGCACCGCGGCGAAGCGCGGGCGGTCGATGAAGAAGCGTGAGATATCCATGGCAGCGACCTCAGGCCTTCTTGTCCGCCGGCTTTTCGGTCGGCGCCGGCGGTGCCCCGGGCGCGGCCGGCGCAGCGGGAATCGGCATCCCCTTGTCGTCCACCTTCAGCACCTGCGGCGCCACCGGCACGCCCGGGATGATGCGTTGCAGCCCGTCCACCACCACGTTCTCGCCGGCCTTGAGCTTGCCGCCGCCCACCACGCGCATGCCGTCTTGCAGCGCGCCGAGCTGCACGTCGCGGAACTGCGGCTGGCCGTTGGCACCCACCACCACCACGAACTTCTTGCTCTGGTCGGTGCCGATGGCGCGCTCGGGCACCAGCACGGCGCTGTAGGGCGCGCTGGTGGCCATCACCAGCCGCGCCGCCAGCCCGGGCACGAACTGGCCCTTGGTGTTGTCAAAGCTGGCGCGCAGGCGGATGGCGCCGGTCTGCGCATTGAGCCGGTTGTCGACGAAATCGAGCTTGCCCACGTGCGGGTAGCCCTCCTCGTTGGCCAGCGCCATGCGCACGGCCGGCGCCTTCTCGCCCGCAGCGCGGATGCGCAGGAAGGTCTGCTCGCTGCCATCGAAATAGGCGTGCACCCGGGCCACGCCCGCGATGCTGGTGAGCACCACCTGTTCATTGACGAGGTTGCCGGCGGTGACGTTGGCGCGCGAGATGCGGCCTGCAATCGGCGCGCGCACCGCGGTGAATTCCAGGTTCAGGCGCGCCACGCGCAGCGCGGCTTCGGCCGCGGCGATGTCGGCCGTGCTGGTGCGCGCGCCCGAGGCCAGCTGGTCCACCTCCTGCCGGCTGGCGGCCTTGGCGTCGAGCAGCTTCTGCGCGCGTGCCAGCTCGGCGGTGGCCAGCTCGGCGCGCGCCTTGGCGGCGGTGAGCTGCGACTCCAGGCGCGCCACCTCGGCCGCGAAGGGCCGCGGATCGACCGTGAAGAGCAACTGTCCGCGCGTGACCAGAGCGCCGTCGGCGAAGTGCACGCGGTCGATGACGCCGCCCACGCGCGCGCGCAGCTCCACGTACTCGGCGGCTTCGAGCCGGCCGCTGAACTCTTCGCTGTCGGACAGCGTGCGCTGCACCGCCGGGGCCACGCTCACCGGCGCCGGGCCCTGCGGCCCGCCTTGGGCGCCAGCGGGGTCGCTACAGCCCGTCAGCGCGGGCAGAGCGGCGGCCGTCAGCGAGGCCAGCCACAGCATGGCAGGCGATGAAGGCTTCGCCCTTGTGGGCGTGAGCGGGCTGGTCGCAGAGAGCTTCTTCATCGGGCGAGTCCTTCGTGGGACGAGGTGGCGCCTGGCGCCGGATGTTGGCGGCATAAGCAAGACGGATGCCGGGGATGTGCCGGTGCCGTCCATCAAATGATTGTCAGCTCAGCACGAAGGTCAGTGCCGGCCGCAGGTCAACCCCCCAGCATGACGCGCATCGATGTCTTTAATGTGGCGCGGTGCAGCCCGCGCCGCCTCGGCATGAAGGCCAGAGCCGGGCTAAGCCGTTTGGGAGAGGGCGCGTGGTCTGGCTCAGGGGCTTTTGGGCCTGCGGTCGGCCGGCACCACACCGGAAGGCGCAGCTGTTCGCCAGCGCACAGACGGCGCCCCGGCCAGCGCCGAGTCTCGTTGTGATGCGCACAGCCGGCTCCTGATCGATGTACATCGTTGGCGTCGGCACGGCGCATCCACCCGCACGCTTCACCAAGGCGGAGTGTCTGGCTGCTTTCGAACAGTCGGCCTGGTTGGCGCGGCTGGACGCGCGCGCGCACTTCATCGCAAGAACGGTGCTGCAGCGCGACAACGGCATCGAGGCTCGACGGCTGGCGGTGGCGTCGCTGGACGAGGTCTTCACCATCGATCCGAACACCCTGGCCGCGCGCTTCCTCAGCCACGCGCCGCTGCTGGCGGCCGAGGCCGGCGAGCGTGCCTTGGCGCAGGCAGGGCTGCAGGCCGCGCAGATCGACGCCGTGGTGGTGAGCACCTGCACCGGCTACCTCTGCCCCGGCCTGTCGGGCTACGTGGTCGAGCGCCTGGGCTTGCGCGCCGATGTGCAGGCCTACGACCTGGTGGGACAGGGCTGTGCCGCGGCCTTGCCCAACCTCATGCTCGGCCGGGCGCTGCTGGCCACGCCGGCCTGCGCGCAGGTGCTGTCGATCTGCGTCGAAGTCAGCAGCGCGGCGATGTACCTCGACAACGACCCCGGGGTGCTGATCAGCGCCTGCCTGTTCGGCGATGGCGCCGGCGCCGCGGTGCTGGCGCGGCAGCCCAGTCCTTCCACGCGACGCATCGAATGGAAGGCCAGCACCTCGCGGGTCGAGCCAGCGGAGCGCCGTGCGCTGATGTTTGAACAGCGCGACGGCCTGCTGCGCAACATCCTCACCCGGGCCGTGCCGGCGCTGGCCGCCGAACACGCGCAGCATGTGCTCGCCACGGTGCTGCACGGCGCCGGGCTGCAGCCCGGTGACATCGGCACGTGGTTGATGCATGCCGGCGGGCGCGACGTGCTGCAGGCGCTGCAGGCGCGTCTCGAACTGCAGCCCGGCGACCTGCGCTACAGCGCGGCGATGCTGCGCGAGTACGGCAACCTGTCGAGCGCCTTCGTCTATTTCGTGCTGCAGGCGGCCCTGGACGACGACGCTGCAGGCGGCTGGTGGTGGCTTTCATCCTTCGGCGCAGGCTTCAGCTGCCACGGCGCCTTGCTGGAGGTGGGGTGACGATCCCCAGGGTCGTCTCGGCCGAGACGCTGGACCACCTGGCGCCCGACGACCCGGCGGCCCGGCGGTCGCGGCGCGACCTCGTGCGCGTGCACCGCGTGATGGGCACACGCGGCATCGTGCGCCGCGGCTGGCAGGCGCTGCTTTCGCCAGCGCGTGGCGATGCGCCGCTGCGCATCCTGGAACTCGGCGCCGGCGACGGCAGCCTGCTGCTGGGTGTGGCGCGCGCCTTGGCGCCGGT
>JANMMD010000361.1:0-18857 GCA_031372905.1 Betaproteobacteria bacterium | reverse complement strand
CTGCCGCACGCGCAAGGACAAGGCGAGCACGTGCTCTACATCGACGATGACGAAGTGATGCTGCTGATGGTGGAGCAGCTGCTGCTCAAGCTGGGCTACCGCGCCACCTGCCTGCCCGAACCCATCGCGGCGCTCGCGGCCGTTCGCGCCGGGAGCAGCCACTTCGACGTCGTCGTGACCGACTTCAACATGCCGCAGATGACCGGCCTGGACTTCGCGAGGGCCTTGCGCGACCTCGCCCCCGCCCTGCCGGTGGTGATCAGTTCCGGGTACATCCCCGAACACCTGCGCAGCGCTGCGCAGGCTGCGGGGGTCGTGGCGCTGATGCGCAAGGAGCACACGCTCGAAGATCTCGGGGCCGTGGTCGGGCGCGCGCTCGCAGCGCGCAGCGCCGGTCACGGCAGCGACAGCAGCAGCAGCGGCTGAGTACGATCAGCCGCGCCTTGCCCGGCACGGGGCCGGCAGGCACGAGCAGGCACTTCCCTGGAGACCTTCCATGCCCTTTGACTTCAAGCACCAGCGCGTTCTGGTCGCTGGCGGCAGCCGCGGCATTGGCCGCGCCATCGCGTTGAACTTTGCTGCGGCCGGTGCCGACGTGGCGATCTGCGCGCGCGGCGCAGACGCGCTCGAAGCGACACGCGCCGATCTCGCACGTCATGGCGGGCGCGTGCACGCGATGGGCTGCGACCTGGCCGATGCAGTGTCCATCGCCGCCTGGGTACCGGCCGCAGCCCACGCGCTGGGCGGCATCGACGTGCTCGTGAACAACGCCTCGGGCTTCGGCATGGCCGACGACGAAGACGGCTGGGCCGCCAGCCTGGCCGTGGACGTGATGGCGATGGTGCGCTGCTCGCGCGCGGCACTGCCCTGGCTGACGGCGGGCGCGCAGGCCCGTGCGGTGGGTGGCGTCGCGGGCGGTGCCAGCATCATTCATCTGTCGTCGATCTCGGCGGTGCGGCCTTCGGTCCGTGCGGCGCCGTATGCCGCGGTGAAGGCCGCGATGAACAGCTACACCGCCAGCCAGGCCGCGATGTGGTGTCGGCAGGGCCTGCGTGTCAACGCCATCGCACCCGGCTCCGTGGAGTTCCCGGGCGGCGTGTGGGACCAGCGCAAGACGGACAACCCGGCGCTGTATGAGCGCACGCGAAACAGCATCCCGGCCGGGCGCATGGGCACGCCCGACGAGATCGCCGAAGTGGCGCTGTTCCTGGCGTCGCCGCATGCGCGGTGGATCAATGGCCAGGTGCTGACGGTGGACGGTGGGCAGTTGCTGGGTGTCTGAGCTTGTCGGCCACGGCGCGGTAGGCTCGCGGGCATGAGCACGTCGACCCCACCGAAATCTTCGCCACCGGCGTGGCTGGCGGCAGCGCGCGAGCACTGGGGCTGGCGCGGGCAGGCGCGGCCGAGCTTTGCCGCCGAGCCTGCGCCCGGGCAAACATCGGTGTGGGATTTTCCGCGCCCACCGCGCCTGGCGCCCGAGCCGCGCGAGGTGCGCATCGTCTGGGCCGGCAAGCCGGTGGCGTGCAGCAGGCGCACCGTGCGCGTGCTGGAAACCGCCCACCCGCCCACGTACTACATCCCCTGGGACGACGTCGCGCGCGAACTGCTGCAGCCGGACCTCGGCAGTTCGTACTGCGAGTGGAAGGGCCCGGCCCGCTACTGGAGCCTGGTCGATGGGGCGCGCAAGCTCCCGTCGCATGCGTGGAGCTACCCGCAGCCCCTGGCTGGCGCGGAGGCCCTGGCCGACTGTGTGGCCTTCTATGCGGAGGGCCTGGTGTGCAGCGTCGGCGGGCTGCCGGCCACGCCACAGCCCGGCGGTTTTTATGGCGGCTGGGTCACCGCCGACCTGGCCGGCCCGTTCAAGGGCGAGCCCGGCAGCGAAGGCTGGTGAAGGCGGCGCGACTGACCCGCGCCGGTACCCCGCCTCAACGCAGCGTGCGGCCCTGCGCCGAGCTGGAAGCCGGCGCTGCAGCGGCCGTGTTCTCGGTGCAGGGGTCGCCCGTTTCGCGGCCGCCGGTATCCATCAGCGGCAGCAGGGCCGCCGCCGGTGCGGCCACCACCGCCAGGGCGATGGCGCCCAGCACTTTGCCGGCCAGGCGCTTGCCGTCCACGCCCAGCGACGGCGCCCCCAGCGTGCCGCTGATGACGATGGGTACGCGCGGGGCCAGCGGCGAAAAATCCTTCGGCTTGACCTGCACCTGCAGCGCCAGCGTTTCGTCGCGCAGGTCCACCTGGCCGACGACGCGCAGCGTGCTGTCGCTGTTGTCCAGCACCGCGCGCCGAGGCCGCACCACGCCGTTTTGCAGCTGCAGGTCGAACACGGCGCAGCGCAGGGGCAGCGGCTGGTCCTGGCGTATCAACACGCCCAGGGCCTGCGCCAGGTCGAGCCCGGCGAGTTCGGTGACCAGGTGCGAGAGCGTGCCGTCGTTCAGCTGCACCTGCGCCTGGCCGTCCAGGGTCGACAGGATCTCCGCGGTGGAGCGCCCGCGCCCGGTGGCCCGCAGGCGGCCGGTGAGGGTGCCTGTGATGTAGTCACGCACCGGCTGCGCACCGCCTTGCAGGGCGGCTTCGCGGCGCGCCTTCAAGGCGGCCTTGCCCGTGGGCGCCGGAGCCGCCGTCTTGCCGGCTTCGGTGTTGACGCCGCGCACCCAGCCGGCCACGTCGATGCCGGCGAAGCGCATGTCGGTGGTCCAGCGTGCGGGCTCGTTGTTGGCGTCCAGGCTCGTGCTGCCGTTGAACTGGCCGCCTGCCACGCTGGCCTTCAGGGCCTGCAGCTTCAGCACGCCGCCCTGCAGAAGCAGCTGCGTCTGCAGGTCCTTCAGAGGCGCCAGCGAAGCGCTGCCGAAATCGAGTTCGGCAATGGCCACCTGCACATCGGCGTCCATCGCGCGCAGGGAGGGCAGGTCGAAGCGGCGCTGCGGCAACACCTTGGCTTTCGAAGTTGCGGACGCCGCAGGGGCCGACGCCGAGCCCGCCGGCGCGGCACCCACCGACGGCCCCAGGTCGGCCAGGGCCAGGCGCGTGCCGCCCAGGCGGCCTGTCAGCCGCCCGGGCGTGGCGCGGGTGTCGAAGCGGAAATCGCCGTTGAGCTGGCTGCGGCCTATCGTGGCGCGCTGGGCCACGAGATGCCACACGCCGTTGTCATGCGAGATCTTGCCGTGCAGATCGAAAGGCGGCGTCTGCGGCAGTGTGATCTTCAGCGGCGCGCCGACCTGGGCCAGCGAAGGCCCTCTCAAGCGCAGCTCGCCCTGCAGCTGGCGCTCACCGAGCAGTGCGCTGGCGGTGCCATCGAACAGCAGCTTGGCAGCGCCGGCCGTGCCTTCCACGCGCAGCTTGCCTGGGGTGCCGTCGCCAGTGCTGTTGCCCGTGCTGGCGTGTTCAGCGTCCTGCAGCAGCGGCAAGGCGCTGCCGGTGCGCACCTGCAGGTTCACGGGCAGCGCCTGCCAGTGGCCGACCACGGTGGCGCGGTAGCCCGCGCGTTTGCCGTCCTTGCCGTCCGTGCCGACGCGGCCGTCGCTGCCGTCGGGTGAGGCATCGCCTTCGCCGCCGCGCAGGTCCACCGTCAAGCCGGTTTGTGAAGGCGCGTCGTTGACGACGATGTGCCCGGCGTCCACGCGCAGCAGGCCCAGGGTCGGCAGGCCCGCCAAGGGGTCGGGCGTGGGTTCGTCGGCCTTGGCCGGCGTGGGGGTTGCGCCCAGCTGCCAGCTGGCGCGGCCGTCCTTGGTGCGCACCAGGTGGGCGTCCAGCGTCTCGGCCTGCAGCGAGCGCAGGCGCAAGGTGTCGCCGCGCCGCCAGCGCCAGACATCGCCCCAAGCCCAGGCCAGCGTCACCTGGCGGGCATCCAGCAGGTGCGGCACCTGCACGCTGCCACCCGGGGCCACCTGCAGGTGGTCGATCTGCAGGCGCGGGTTCCACAGCAGATGGGTGCTGAACTGGCCATCCAGCGTGACTGGCACACCGGCAGCGTCCGACATCGCGTTCTGCAGCGGCCGCTGCAGGTAGGGCCAGCCGGCGAGCTCGCTGAGCACCACGGCCAGCATGGCGGCAGCCAGTGCGCCGGCGGCCCACCACAGCCGGCGGCGCGGGGTCGTGCGCGGCGGGGCTTGCATGGGCATGTCTCCTGTCGGTGGGGCGCCGGGCGACCGGCGTGTGGCATTGCAGCATGGCGCCAATCTGCAGGCGGCGTTGTGGGAGCGCGTGCCGTGTTCGTGTCGGCCAAGGCCCACAGCGGCGGCGCTCGCCGCGCGCCGGCGGGCTTCGTTTTTGCCTGTAAGGTGCCGCCTTGCGCGATGGCGCGATGTCGATGAACCAGCCACCTTCCGCTCCTTCGTCCCCCACCGGCCTGCTGGTGCTGCACGGCAACCGCCTCGAGCACCTGGCCGAGGCGGTGTTCGCCTTCCTGGCGCGCCACCCGCTCGGCGCGCTGGAGGAAGAAACCTTTCTCGTGCAAAGCAACGGCATGGCCGAGTGGCTGAAGATGGCGCTGGCCGGCGCACACGGCGTGTGCGCCGCCACCCGGGTGGAGTTGCCGGCGCGCTTTGTCTGGCGCGCCTACCGCACGGTGCTGGGCCGCGCGGCGGTGCCGGCGGTCTCGGCGCTCGACAAACTGCCGCTCGCCTGGCGGCTGATGCGCCTGCTGCCGATGGTGGCCGGGAAACCCGGCTTCGCGCCGGTGGCGGCGTTCCTGGGCCCCGCTTTCGAGCCGGCGCGCCGCCTGCAGCTGGCGCAGCGCCTGGCCGACCTCTTCGACCAGTACCAGGTCTACCGCAGCGATTGGCTGCAGGCCTGGGCCGCGGGCCACGACCGCCTGGGCGCCAGCCCGGTGCCGGCCGACCAGGCCTGGCAGCCTGCGCTGTGGCGCGCGCTGCTGGCCGAACTGCCCGCGGCCGAGCAGGCGGCCACGCGGCCGCTGCTGCACCAGCGCTTCCTGCAGGCGTTGCGCCCCGGCGTGCCCAGCAGCAGCGGCGGCGGCAACCTGGCCGGCCTGCCGCGCCGCGTGGTGCTCTTCGGCACCACGCACATCCCGCACCAGACGCTGGAAGCGGTGGCTGCGCTGGCGCAGCACGTGCAGGTGCTGCTGGCGGTGCCCAACCCCTGCCGCTACCACTGGGCCGACATCATCGACGGCCGTGAGCTGCTGCAGGCCGCGCGCCGGCGCCACCCGCTGCGCGCCGGCACCGAACTCGCCACCGTGCCGCTGCAGGACATGCACCGCCACGGCCACCCGCTGCTGGCCGCCTGGGGCCGCCAGGGGCGCGACTTCGTGCGCCAGCTCGATGCCTACGACGACGCGCAGCTGGCGCGCCGGCGTTTTGCGCTGCCGCGCGTGGACCACTTCGATGAAGCAGCGGGCAGCACGCTGCTGCAGCAGCTGCAGGCGCAGATCCGCGATCTCGTGCCCGTGGAAGAGGCTGCGGCCGCAGCGGCGGCAGGGGCGGAGGCCACGGCGCAGGCCAGCGCGACGGCGGCGCCGGACGGCTCCATCGTCTTTCACATCGCCCACAGCGCGCAGCGCGAGGTGGAGGTGCTGCACGACCAGCTGCTGCGGCTGCTGGCGCAGCCGCCAGAAGGCCCATCGGGCTCGGCGCTGCAGCCGCGCGACATCGTCGTGATGGTGCCCGACATCGAGATCTTCGCGCCGGCCATCCGCGCCGTCTTCGGCCAGCACGCGCGCGGCCATGCGCGGCACATCCCCTGGGGCATTGCCGACCAGCGCGAGCGTGGTCGGCAGCCCTTGCTGCTGGCGCTGGAGTGGCTGCTGCGCGCGCCGCAACAGCGCCACACCTTCAGTGAACTGCAAGGCCTGCTGGAAGTGCCGGCGCTGGCGCGGCGCTTCGGCCTGAGCGCGGAGGACCCGCCCACGCTGCTGGCCTGGGTCGAGGGCGCGGGTGTGCGCTGGGGCCTGCACGAGGCCCAGCGCGAGGGCCTGGGCCTGAGCGCCTGCGGCGATGCCAACACCTGGCATTTCGGTTTGCGGCGCCTCTTGCTGGGCTATGCCACGGGCGAACTGGCCGGGCAGGCGGAGGTTTCGCAGGTGGACGCGGCACACGCCGGCCACGCCGGCATCGAGCCCTATGCCGAGGTGGCCGGGTTGTCGGCGGGCCTGGCGGGAGCCTTGGCCGAGTTCATCGGCGCGCTTCAGGCCTGGTGGGCCGAGAGCCAGGCGCCACGCACGCCCGCAGCCTGGGGCGAGCGCTTGCGCCAGCTGCTGCAGGCGTTCTTCAGCGCCACCAGCGACGAAGAACGGGCGCTGCTGGCGGCGCTGGAGCAGGCACTCGCCGCGTGGCTGCAGGCGGTGGAGACCGCCGGCTTCGAAGAAGCCGTGGATCTGGCGGTGGTGCGCGAGGCCTGGCTGCAGGCGGTGGACGAGCCCGGGCTGGCACGCCGCTTCCGCGCCGGTGGCGTCACCTTCTGCACGCTGCTGCCGCTGCGCGCCATTCCCTTCGAGGTGGTGTGCCTGCTCGGCATGAACGACGGCGACTACCCGCGCCGCAGCGCGCGCAGCGATTTCGATCTGATGGCATTGCCCGGCCAGGCGCGCCCGGGCGACCGCTCCCGCCGCGACGACGACCGCCAGCTGATGCTGGACGCGCTGCTCTCGGCGCGGCGCGTGCTCTACCTCAGCTGGGCCGGCCGCAGCGTGCGCGACAACCACAGCCAGCCGCCTTCGGTGCTGGTGGCGCAGCTGCGTGACCACCTGGCTGCGGTGTGGGGCGCCGACGTGGTGGCGGCGCGCACCACGGACCATCCGCTGCAGCCCTTCAGCCGGCGCTATTTCGAAAGCGAGAGGCAGCCTGAAACGCCAGGCCCGGCGCCGGCGCTCTTCACTTACGCGGCCGAGTGGCGCATGGCGCACGCACCGGCGCCGGCGTCGGCGGCACCGGCGGCACTGGCGGCACCGGCCATGAGGGCGACCGTCAACGCCGCCATGGGCGCCGCCGCGTTGGCCTTGCCGGCCGTCACCGTCGACGGCCTCGCGGCCTTTCTGAAAAACCCGGTGCAGGCCTACTTTCGCCAGCGCCTGCAGGTGCGTTTCGACGAACGCGCCAAGCCCGTGTCCGACGACGAAAGCTTCGCCACCGCGGGGCTCGACCGCTGGCAGCTGATGGACGAGGTGCTGACCGCGGCGCGGCGCGGCTTGCACGCCGGCACGCCGGCGACCGCCGAACTGCAAGGCCTGGTGCAGGCCCAGGTGGCCCGTCTGCAGCGCGCCGGCCGCCTGCCGCTGGCCGGGCCTGGCCGCCACGTGCAGGCCGAGCTGGCCGCCACGCTGCAGCCCATGGTCTTGCACTGGCAGGCCTTGCAGGCGCAGTACCCGCTGCACCGCGCCAAGCAGGCCTTGCAATGGCGCCACCCGGCGCTGCCCGGCGTGGTGCTGGACGACTGGCTGACCGGCCTGCAGTCGGGTTGGCAGTCGGCCGGCGGCGAAGCAGCGCCGCCCGTGCTCATCGAGCTGCAGGCCAGCCGCCTGGCCGACAAGCGCGGCAAACACCCGCGCGCCGACAAGCTGCTCAAGGCCTGGGTGCGCAGCCTGGCCGCGGCGGCCTGCGGCCAGCCGGTGGCCGGCATCGTCGTCGGGGCGGACGTGGTCCTGCACCTGGCACCTTCAGCGCCGGACGCCGCGCGCGAGACGCTCTCCATGCTGATGGCCGCCTGGGCCGAGGGCCTGGCGGGCGATGCGCCGCTGCCCACGGCCGTGAACACCGGCATCGCGCTGTTGCAGGGCGCCGATGCCGCCGCGGCCGCCTACGACGGCAGCAGTTTCGGGGTGCGCGGCGAGCGGGAGGAAGCCAGCCTCGCGCGCCTCTTTCCCAGCTACGCCGCGCTGGCCGCGCAGCCCGGCTTCGCCGCGGCCTCGGCACGGCTCTACACGCCTTTGCGCGCGTGGCTGGATGCGCAGGTCGCCATCGAGGCGCTGCCGGGCCAAGCCGCTGCGGATGACGGGGCCGAAGCCGAGGATGGTGAATGAGCCCGCTGAATGACCCCGGTTCGGTGCTGAACCCGCTCAGCCTGCCGCTGCAGGGCAGCCGCCTCATCGAGGCCAGCGCCGGCACCGGCAAGACCTGGACCATCGCTGCCCTCTACCTGCGCCTGGTGCTGGGCCACGGTGGCGCGCAGGCCGGGCCCGTGCGCCCGCTGCTGCCGGGCGAGATCCTCGTGATGAGCTTCACCAAGGCCGCCACGCAGGAACTTTCCGACCGCATCCGGCAGCGCCTGGTGCTGGCCGCCGCCTGCTTTCGCGGCAGCGCCGAGGTGCCTGCCGGTGACGCTTTCCTCGCCGCGCTCTTGCTGGCCCATGAAGCGGGCGCCGCGCGCGAAGCCGCCGCCTGGCGCCTGGCGATGGCCGCCGAGGCCATGGACGCCGCCGCGGTGTTCACCATCGATGCCTGGTGCCAGCGCATGCTGCGCGAGCACGCCTTCGACAGCGGCTGCCTGTTCGACGAAGAATTGCAGGCCGACGAGGCCACGCTGCGCGACGAGGCCGCGCGCGACTACTGGCGCCAGCAGGTCTACCCGCTGGACGAAGCGGCGCTCGCCGTGGTGCTGGCCACCTGGGGCGATGTCGACGCGCTGGCCCAGGACGTGAAGCGCCTGCTCAACCAGCCGGTGGCGGAGGCTGCGCCGAGCGAGAGCCTGGCCGCGTGCATCGCCCAGGCCAGCGCCGTGCGCACGGCGGCCCTGACGGTCTTGAAGCAAGGCTGGGCAGAGCGCGCCGAAGCGATGCGCGTCTGGCTGCAGGCGCAGCTGACGCCCAAAGTGAGTGTCTTCAACCGCCGCAAGTTGCAGAGCGGGCGTGTCGACGGCTGGCTGGATGCCATCGTCGCCTGGGCCAACGATGCGCAGGCGCAGTTCCTGCCGCTGCCCAAGGGCAGTGCGGCGCTGACGCGCCTGCTGCCCGCCGGCCTGCGGGACGCGCTGAACGAAGGCGCCAGCGTCGAGCTGCCGGAGCACTTCGCGGCTTTTGAAGCGCTGCTCGCCGCCTTGCCCGGCGTGCCCACGCCGGCTGCCGCGCTGCGCCTGCATGCCGCGGTACACGTGGAAACACGCCTGCAGCAGCTGAAGCAGCAGGCCGGCCGCTTCGGCTTTGCCGACATGCTGCAGCGCCTGAACGATGCGCTCGATGTCGACGTGCTGGGCGAACGGGCGCAGCGCCTGTGCGCGCGCATCCTGGCGCAGCACCCGGTGGCGCTGGTCGACGAGTTCCAGGACACCTCGCCCGTGCAGCTGAGCATCCTCGACCGGCTCTACGGCATCGCCGCCACGCCGCCCGAGCAGGCGCTGCTCTTGATCGGCGACCCCAAGCAGGCCATCTACGCCTTTCGCGGCGCCGACATCCACAGCTACCTGCAGGCACGCCGCGCCACTGCCGGGCGCCACCATGTGCTGGGCACCAACCACCGTTCCAGCGCCGCGCTGGTGGCGGCGGTGAATGGCTGTTTTCAGCGCGCCGAGGCGCGGCCGGGTGCGGGGGCGTTTCTTTTCCGGCCGCCATCTTCCGCAGGCATGGCCGCAGCGGCCGATGCGCGGGGTGAACTGCCCTTCCTGCCGGTGGCTGCACAGGGCCGCGAAGAGCGGTTCGTCAGCAGCGGCGGCACGGTGCCGGCGCTCGCGCTGTGCCTGGACGCCGAACTGCGCAGCCAGGAAGACAGCCGCGAGCGCCTTGCCGTGCTGTGCGCCGAGCGCATCGTCACGCTGCTCAACGACCCCGGCGCGGGCTTTGCGCGCACGGGCCAGCCGCTGCAGCGCCTGTGCCCGGCCGACATCGCGGTGCTGGTGCGCACCGGCACCGAAGCTGCGGCCGTGCGTGCAGCGCTGCAGCAGCGCGGTGTGGCCACGGTGTATCTGTCGGACAAGGACAGCGTCTTTGCCAGCGAAGAAGCTGCCGACCTGCTGCGCCTGCTGCAGGCCGTGGCCGCGCCGCGCGACATGCGGCTGGCACGCGCCGCGCTGGCCACCCGGCTGCTGGGCCTGGAGCTGGCCGAACTGCTGCAGCTGGCCAGCGACGACGCCGCCTTCGATGCGCGCTGCGCGCTGCTGGCCGAGCTGCAGCGGGTGTGGCAAGCGCAGGGCGTGCTGCCGATGCTGCGCCGTGCGCTGCATGCCTTGGGTCTGCCTGCACGCTGGCTGGCCGGTGAAGGGGCCGAAGGCGGTGAACGCCGCCTGACCAACGTGCTGCACCTGGCCGAACTGCTGCAGGCCGCCAGCGCCACGCTGGAAGGCGAAGGCGCACTGCTGCGCTGGCTGGCGCAGCAGCTCGACGACGCCGAAGGCCGCGGCGGCGGCAGCGCCGCCGACGAGCAGGTGCTGCGCCTGGAGAGCGACGCCGATCTGGTGAAGGTGGTCACCGTGCACAAGAGCAAGGGCCTCGAATACCCGCTGGTCTTCCTGCCCTTCGCCACGCACTGCCGGCCCGTCACGGGCCGCAAGGGCGAGCCCGTGCTGGCGCCCGATGCACGGGGCCGGCGCCGCCTGTGCCTGGCGCCCAGCGCCGCCGACGTGGCCGCCGCCGACGCCGAGCGCCTGCGCGAAGACCTGCGCCTGCTCTATGTGGCGCTGACGCGCGCGCGCCACCAGCTGTGGGTCGGCGCCGCGGTGCTGAAGCACGGCAGCAACCCGGCTTGCGTGTGGCACTGCAGCGCCTGGGGCAGCCTGGTCTCGGGGCCGGCGCCACGCACGCCCGCGCAGGCCGCGGCCGACATGGCCTTGCTCTCCGCCGAAATCCCCGGTGTGGCCCTGGAGGCGCCCGCTGGCGACACCTTGACAGTTGATTTGCCCCGCACGCGTTTGCTGCCGCGCGAGGCCGCCACGCCGCTGCGCCCGGCGCCCGTGTACGCGGCCGTGTTCGACCGAAATTGGTCCGTCAGCAGCTATTCGGCCCTGGTGCGGGATGCGGTGGGTGGCGCCGCGGGTGGCGTCGTGGGTGGCACCAGCGCCACGACCACCGTGCCTTCGCAGGCCCTCGAAGGCCCCGAGGCCGCCGACGCGCCCCTGCGCCTGCTGCGTGATGACGAGCCGGCAGACAGCGAAGCCGCAGCGGCCGCGACGCGCCGCGCTGGCGACGAGGCCTGGCACCGCTTCCCGCGCGGTGCCTACGCCGGCAATTTTCTGCACGACCAGCTGGAGTGGCTGGCCGCCGAGGGCTTCGCGCTCGATGAGGTGCCGGCCTTGCAGCAGGCCCTGCAACGCCGCTGCGAGCACCAGGGCTGGGGCCACCGATACCCCGAGGTGCTGGCCTGGCTGCGGCGCGTCTGCAGCACGCCGCTGCCGCCGCTGGGCGTGGCGCTGTCCGGGCTGGACCGTGCGCTGCCCGAGATGGAGTTCTGGCTGCCCAGCGACGGCCTGGACACGCGCGCAGTGGATGCCCTGTGCCGCCAGCATCTCTTGCCCGGCCGCGCCCGCCCGACCCTGGTGGAGCGCCAGTTGCGCGGCCTGCTGATGGGGTTCGCCGACCTCGTCTACGCACAAGACGGGCACTACGGCGTGCTGGATTACAAATCGAACGCCCTGGGCCCGCGTGACGCCGACTACACCGAGGCCGCGATGGAAGCCGCGATGCTGGCGCACCGCTACGACGTGCAGGCCGCGCTGTACCTGCTGGCACTGCACCGCCTGTTGCGCGCGCGGCTGGGCGCGGCCTACCGGCCGGCGCAGCAACTGCACGGCGCGGTGTACCTCTTCCTGCGCGGCGTGGGCACGGCCAGCGCCGGGGCCTACCACCTGGCAGCGCCCCTGGCGCTGATCAACGCGCTGGATGCGATGCTGCCGGACGCCAATTCAGCGATGGACGCGGCATGAGCCCGGGAACGAACCTGGGAACGGGCGCAGCCGAGATGCTGCAGACCTTGCGCGCCTGGCGCGGCAGCGGCTGGCTGCGTGCGCTCGACCTCGCGCTGGCGAGCTTCCTGTACGAGCTGGACGCACGCACCCCGCCTGGCCTGCTGCTGGCCGCCGCCTGGCTGGCCCAGCTGGAAGGGCGGGGCCACAGCTGCCTGCCGCTGCAGGCGCTGCACGCAGACGCCCAGGCCTGGCTGGCCTGGCCGCCCGAAGCCGGCAGCGCGGTGGCCGCAGCACTCGTGCATCTGCCCGCCGATGACGCGGCCGCGCGCAGCGCCTGGGCGGGCTGCAGCGTGATCGACCTGGACCCGTGCGACGGCGGCGGCACCACGCCGCTGGTCTTGCAAGGTGGGCGGCTTTACCTGCGCCGCTACTGGCGGTTCGAGGCCCAGGTCGCTGCGCAGGCGCGGCAGCGTGCGTTGCCGACGGCGTGGCCCGCCACGAACGGGCCGCCGCCGGACCTGCCCCAGGCGCGTGCGCTGCTGGCGCAGCTGTTCGCGCCTGCGACCGGTGTCACGGCCGACATCGCGGCCGACACCGCGGCCGCGCAAGAACCCGACTGGCAGCAGGTGGCCTGTGCCCTGGCGCTGCGCGGCCGGCTGTGCCTCATCACCGGTGGGCCGGGCACCGGCAAGACCTACACCGCCGCGCGCCTGCTGGTGCTGCAGCAGGCCCTGCACCGCGGGCCGCAGCCGCTGCGGGTGGCGCTGGCTGCGCCCACGGGCAAGGCCGCAGCGCGGCTGCGCCAGGCCATGGTGGGGGCCCTGCAGGGCTTGCCGCAGCCAGCGGGCGCGCCGCTGCCGCTGCACGCCTGGGCCGCCGGCCTGGGCCCGGCGCGCACGCTGCACGCGCTGCTGGGCACACGCCCGGGCACGCGGCGCTTCGTGCACGACGCCGGTCGGCCGCTGGATGTGGACCTGCTCTTCGTCGACGAAGCCTCGATGGTCCATCTGGAAATGATGGCGGCGCTGTTGCAGGCCTTGCCGCCCACTGCGCGCCTGGTGCTGCTGGGCGACCGCGACCAGCTCGCTTCGGTGGAGGCCGGGGCGGTGATGGGCGACCTCTGCGCGGGCGCCGGGGCCTATGCACCGCAGACCGCGCAGTGGGTGGCCGAGGCCAGCGGCCAGGTGCTGGCCCCCGACCCGGCCGCAGACCCCCACGGCCTGGCGCAACAGACCGTGGTCTTGCGCCAGAGCCGACGCTTTGCCGGCCCCATCGCCGCGCTGGCCCTGGCCGTGAACCGCGGCGCCGGCGCCGAAGCCTTGGCGCTGCTGCGGGCAGAGCCGGGTGGCGAGCTCGCGCTCCTGCAGCCCGTGGATGCCCACGCCGTGGCGCAGCTGGCCGTGCAGGGCCGGCCGGCAAGCGTGAAAGGTGCGGACGGTACAGAAACTGCCCAGGCCGGCTACGCCGCCTGCCTGCAACTGCTGGCAAAGCGCCCCGCCGCGCCCGAAGACTTCGAACCCTGGGCGCGTGAGCTGCTCACGCGCTTCGACCGCGTGCGCGTGCTTTGTGCCGTGCGTGAAGGGCCTTGGGGCGTGACGGCGCTGAATGCGGCCATCGAAAGTGTGCTGACACAGCAAGGCCTGCTGCAGCGGCGCGGTGAGTGGTACGAAGGCCGGCCGGTGATGGTGACGCGCAACGAGCCGGCGCTGGGCGTTTTTAACGGCGACATCGGCCTGGTGCTGGCCGCACCCGATGCCGGTACCGGAGCTGAGAAGGGTGTGGGCCAGGCCACTCTGCGTGCGTGGTTCCTGGAAGGCAGCATGCTGCGCTCGGTGGCCACCAGCCGCCTGGCCGATGTGGAGACCGCGTTCGCGATGACGGTGCACAAGAGCCAGGGCTCGGAGTTCGCGCACGTGGTGCTGGTGCTGCCCGAAGACGACAACCCCGTGTTGACGCGCGAACTCGTCTACACCGGCATCACCCGCGCCAAGCAGGCCTTCACGCTCGTGGCTGCGGAGCCGTCGCGCCTGGTGGCGGCCTGCGGGCGCCTGACACGCAGGCTGAGTGGCCTGGGCGAGATGCTGGCGCGGCCTCGTGACGCGTCATGAACTCAGGCTGAGCTGCAAGCTGCGCCGGCTGGTGAAGCAGCGCGCTTGCCCGGTGACCGGGTCGGTGAAACGCAGTTCCCGCGCCAGCAATTGCAGCGGCTGCGAGTAGTCAGGCGCCGCATCGGCGGGGGGCGCCGGCCACAACTTCGGGTAGATGCGGTCGCCGCAGATCGGCAGTCCCACCGCGTTCATGTGCGCGCGCAGCTGGTGTTTGGCGCCGGTCATCGGGCGCAGCCGGTAATGCGCCAAAGGCGCCTCGGCGGTCGCTGCGCACGATGGGTCCAGCCTGCCGATCAACTCGATGTGCGTGATGGCGTTGGGCTTGCCGGGCACGGTGTCCATCTGCATGAAGGCCGCGCCCGGCCGCTCTTGCAGGCGGCTTTGCACGGTGATCGGCAAGAGCATCTCGTCGCGCCAGGGTGCCACGGCTTCGTAGACCTTGTGCACGCGCCGTTCGCGGA
The DNA here is from genome assembly GCA_031372905.1 of Betaproteobacteria bacterium. Taxonomy (GTDB): domain Bacteria; phylum Pseudomonadota; class Gammaproteobacteria; order Burkholderiales; family Burkholderiaceae_C; genus Rubrivivax. The sequence continues at coordinate 4,510 of JANMMD010000361.1, read as the reverse complement.
ACAGCGCCTGGTAGGCCGGGCGCGTGGCCGCCTGCACCATGAAGAGCAGCACGCCGGCGGTTTCCAGGTCGAGCCGGTGCATCGGCACGAGGGTCTCGATGCCGAGCAGGCGCTTCAGGCGCACCAGGGCCGTTTCCTGCAGGTAGCGCCCGCCGGGCGTGACCGGCAGGAAATGCGGCTTGTCGATGGCCACCAGATGCTCGTCCTGGTGCAGCACCTCGATCTCGAAGGGCACCCGCGGCTCCGGCGGTAGGCAGCGCCAGTACCAGAGCACGGTGTTGTGGGGCGGGCAGGGTGCATCGGCGGCCAGGGTCTGGCCATCGGCACGCAGCACGTCACCGCGCTGCAGGCGCTCACGCCAGGGCCGGCCGGGCGGCAGGCGGGCATCGAGAAATTCGGCCAGCGTGGCCCAGGGCCCGCCGCTGACGGCCACGCGGCTGGCGCTGACGCCGTCGCGCGCGGCCGGCACCCAGGGGGCTGGAGGGCGCGTCATGCGGCTCGTGCCGGTCGCGGCGCGGGCCTCAGAACGCGTCCAGCCGCTTGGCGCGCGCCAGTCGCCAGGCTTCGCCGGGGTCGGTGGCGTCGAAGACCTGCTCGGCAGTGGTCGGCATTTCCTGCAGGGCGGTGTTGAGCGCGATGCGCTTGTCGAAGACGAAGCACTCGCCCTGCCAGTCTTGTTCGGCGTCGGGCAGCTGCTGGAAGTAGTTGAGGATGCCGCCGTCCAGCTGCAGCACCTGCAGCCCCAGGCTGCGCAGCCAGGGCGCGGTCTTGTCGCAGCGGATGCCGCCGGTGCAGTACATCGCCACCGGGCGTTCGGCCTCGCGCCACGCGGGTGCGTGCTGCTCGACATAGGCGACGAAATCGCGGAAGTGGCGCACCTCGGGGTCGGCTGCGCCCTTGAAGTGCCCGAGGCGGAATTCGAAGTGGTTGCGGTTGTCGAGCAGCACGACGCCACCGTCTTTCACGTCACGCTGGAGGAGTTCGCGCCACTGCTGCGGGCTGAGGTGGCTGTCGTCCTCGGCATCCGGCAGCGGCAGCGTGCTGTGCAGACCCGCCGCGCCGGGCAGGCCCAGGGCCACGATCTCGGGCTTCACCAGCACTTTCAGGCGTGCATAAGGCGGCGTGGTGCAGGCGCTGTGCTTGAAGGGCATGCCGGCCAGGGCGCCGCCCAGCACGTCGGCGCGCTGCAGTGCCGTCTCGAAGGCCTGCACCGCGGCGGGGCTGCCGGCCACGGCGCCGTTGACGCCCTCGGGCGCCACGGTGATGGCGCCGAAGAGGTCGGCCGCCAGTGCACGCAGCGTGGCCGCGGCCGCCGCGGCGTCGGGCAGGGGCGTGAAGCGGTAGAACGCGGTGTGCACCCGCGTGGGCTGTTCGGTGGGGGCAGGGAGGTTCACGCGACGATTTTCGCCTGCGGCGATGCCGGACAATGCCGGCCAGGCCGAACGCGGCCGCAACCCGCAGCACAGCACCGTTTTCACCATGACCGACACGCCCACCCGCCCCGAGATGCCCGACCGCCTGTCCACCGACCCGAAGAGCCCGCACCACGTGCGCGCGATCTTCGAGCACGACATCGGCATCCGCTTCAACGGCCAGGAGCGCAACGACGTCGCCGAGTACTGCATCAGCGAAGGCTGGGTGCGCGTGGCCGCGGGCAAGGCGGTGGACCGCAGGGGCCAGCCGATGCTGATCAAGCTCAAGGGACAGGTCGAGGCTTACTACCGCTAGCGACAGGCTGGCAGCGGCTGACAGCGCCCGACCCTGCCGCCTGCGCCCCTGGCGGCACGGAATTTGCGCCAGATCGGGTGTGAGCCCGCGCCGCCCTAGCCCGCCCCCAGCCGCGCCCAGCGAGGCGGGCAGCGCGACGCCGCTGCGCGTGCTGCTCATCGACGACGGCGCGCACCGCGTCAGCCTCATCCACGACGAACTTTCGCGCCTGGGCCATCTCGTGGTGGGCGTGCTCGATTCGGCGCTGCTCATCCACGACTGCGTGCTGCGCCTGCAGCCCGATGTCGTCATCGTCGACAGCGAAAGCCCCACGCGCGACACGCTGGAGCACCTGGCCACCGTGTCGGCCACGAGCCCGCGCCCGGTGGTGGTGTTCAGTGAGGACGCCAGCACCGAACCCATGCAGCAGGCGCTGAAGGCCGGCGTCAGTGCCTACGTGATTGCCGGCCTGCAGCCGCAGCGCCTGCTGCCCGTGCTGCAGGTGGCGATTGCGCGCTTCGAGCAAGACCGCGAGCTGCGCGGGCAGCTGGAAGTGGCGCAGAGCGCTCTGAGCGAGCGCAAGCTGGTGGAACGCGCCAAGGGCATCCTGATGCAAGAGATCGGCCTGTCGGAGACCCAGGCCTACGCGCACCTGCGCAAGCTGGCGATGGACCGCGGCCAGCGTCTGGCCCAGGTGGCCGAGCGCGTGGTGCAGGCGCGCGACTTGTTGAAGCCGCCGGCCATCTGAGCTTGTCTGCAGCGAGGTGCTGCGCCGCACCAATTGCATGCGGAACGCGTGCTGCGGTGGTGCGGCGGCGCGATGGTGCGCCGCCTGGAACCAGGGTTGTCCGGGATAGGCAGCGGCTGGCACGCTGCGTGCTTATGGTGACCCAGGGTCTGTTGCACAACGGTGTGCAGCGGGCCGCAAAGGTTCGGGCAAAGGCGTCCGACTCGCAAGCCCGGGGCAGCTCGGGCGCAGGAGTCGCGGCGCCTTTTTCTTTTTGTCTTCTCGGGAGCAGTTCATGCGGTCTTGCAAAAACACGCACGAGGGTCTGATGAGCGATCAACGCAGGCAGTTCATCAAGGGTTCGGCAGCCGTGGCTGCTGGTGCGGCCGGCAGTGTGCTCCCAGGCGGCGCCTGGGCTGCCGGTTCGGACGCCCCGGAGAAGAAGGAAGTGCGCATCGGCTTCATCCCGCTGACCGACTGCGCCAGCGTCGTGATGGCCTCGGTGTTGAAGTTCGACGAGAAGTACGGCATCAAGATCATCCCCACCAAAGAGGCCAGCTGGGCTGGCGTGCGCGACAAGCTCGTCAACGGCGAGCTCGACATGGCGCATGTGCTCTACGGCCTGGTCTATGGCGTGCACCTGGGCATTGGCGGGCCGAAGAAGGACATGGCCGTGCTGATGAACCTCAACCACAACGGCCAGGCGCTGACGCTCTCCAAGAAGCTCGCCGACAAGGGCGCGGTGGATGTGGCGAGCCTGGCCAAGGTGATGGCCGGCGAGAAGCGCGAATACACCTTCGCGCAGACCTTTCCCACCGGCACGCACGCGATGTGGCTGTACTACTGGCTGGCCAGCGGCGGCATCAACCCGATGAAGGACACCAAGGTCATCACCGTGCCGCCGCCGCAGATGGTGGCCAACATGCGTGTCGGCAACATGGACGGCTTCTGCGTCGGCGAGCCCTGGAACCACCGCGCCATCATCGACGGCATCGGCATCACCGCGGCCACCACGCAGGACGTGTGGAAAGACCACCCGGAAAAGGTGCTGGGCACCACCGGCGAGTTCGTCAAGAAGTACCCGAACACCGCGCGTGCCGTGGTGATGGCCGTGCTGGAGGCGGGCCGCTGGATCGATGCCGGCCTGCAGAACAAGAACAAGATGGCCGAGACCATCGCCGAGAAGAGCTACGTCAACACCAGCGTGGACGCCATCAACCAGCGCATCCTGGGGCGCTACCAGAACGGCCTGGGCAAGACCTGGGACGACCCCAACCACATGAAGTTCTTCAACGACGGGCTGGTGAACTATCCGTATCTGTCTGACGGCATGTGGTTCCTGACGCAGCACAAGCGCTGGGGCCTGCTGAAGAGCCACCCCGATTACCTGGCCATCGCCAAGCAGGTGAACCAGACGGCGCTCTACAAGGAAGCGGCGGCGCAGGTGAAGGTCAGCCTGCCCAAGAGCGACATGCGCAGCAGCAAATTCATCGACGGCGTGGTGTGGGACGGCAGCAACCCGGCCAAGTACGCCGACGGATTCAAGGTCAACGCCCTCGCGGCAGCTTGAGCAGGGAGGCGCCCATGGTCGCTGCTGTCTTCCATCAGTCGGGCACGCCGAGTGCCGACGTCGCCACCCCTGCTGCCGCTGCCGCAGGCGCTGCACGCTTGTTGCCTGCAGCCTCGGCTGTGGCCCCACCCGCGACGCGCGCTTCGCGCTTTGCACCCGACTGGCGCGGCGTCTGGCTGGCGGTGCTGCCCCCGGTGCTGGGCATGGGCTTGCTGGTGGCCATCTGGGCTGCGGCCACGATGGGCGCCAACGCCAGCCTGCCCACGCCGGCCGTGACCTTCGACGCCGCGGTGAAACTGTTCGCCGACCCCTTCTACGACCGCGGCCCGAATGACCAGGGCATAGGCTGGAACGTGCTGTTCTCGTTGCAGCGCGTGGCCATCGGCTTCGGCCTGGCGGCGGCAGTCGGCATCCCGCTGGGTTTCATCATCGGCCGCTTCGAGTTCATCGGCCGCATGTTCGGCCCGCTCATCAGCCTGCTGAAGCCGGTGTCGCCGCTGGCCTGG
>JANMMD010000344.1:0-3713 GCA_031372905.1 Betaproteobacteria bacterium | reverse complement strand
TCGAGCCAGGCGCAAGCGCTCAAAAGCAGCGGCAGGATTACGGCGAGCGCCAGCGCCCTGAGAATCGCCGCTCTCCCGGGCAACACCCACCTGCCCCGCACGGCCCCCACCCCAACCATTGCGCGCATGAAGCTGTTCTCCTTCGCCCTGCCCCCGCACATTGTCCTTTGCGTGCTGCTGGCCCTCGGCATCCGTGGCGCATGCGCCGCCGGTGCGGCAGACGATGACGCAGCGGCCGAAGCCAACCACTGGCGCCTGGCCGTCTCGCCCTACACCCACCACTACCGCTACAGCGCCGAGCACCGCAAGGTGTGGGCCGTGGGCCTGGAGCGGCAGCACAGCGACCGCTGGCTGATGGGCCTGTCGTACTTCAAGAACTCCTTCGGGCAACCCAGCGGCTACGTGTATGTGGGCCGCCGCATCGAAGGTCTGTTCGGCATCGAGCCCTGGTACGCGCAATGGTCGGGCGGGGTGCTCTACGGCTACACCGGCAAGTTCAAGAGCAAGGTGCCGCTGAATGTGCGCGGCTTTGCCCCCGGCGCGCTGCTGTCGTCGGGCTGGCAGGTGAACCGCGAGTTCTCGGCGCAAGTGAACCTGCTGGGCGACGCGGGCGTGATGCTGCAAATGTCTTACGCGCTGAGGTAGGCCGGCCGACTTCACTTCCTGGCCGCGGGCGGCAGGATGTTGAGCTCGGCCTTGCTGGGCAGGAAGGCATCGGTCCACACCGCCGTCGGGTCGACGCGCGTCTTGGTGCCGAAGGCATCGCTCACCTGGCTGGCCATCAAGGCCATGCGCCCTGGCACCGCAACGCCGAAACCCTCGGCGCGCGCATCGGGGCTGGCCACCACGGCGTCGATGGCCAGGCGCAGGCGGCGCTTCTCCAGGTCGACGTTGATGATGCCGTCGCGCGCCTTCACGTACTCGATGGCGGCGTCGGGCTGGGCCATCACTTCCTTGGCGCCCTTCAAGAAGGCGCTGATGAAGGCCTTCACCGCCGCCGGGTTCTCCTTGATCAGCTTGGGGCTGGCGATGATGACGTTGCCGTACAGCTTCACGCCAAAGTCAGCGTACAGCAGCACCACCACGTCTTCCACCTTCACGCCACGCGCCTCCAGGTTCAAGAGGCTCGTGAAGCTGAAGCCGGTGATGGCCTCGATGTCGCCGCGCACGAGCATGGTTTCGCGCAGCGGCGGGTCCATGCTGGTCCACTGCACGCCGCTGATCTTGTTGGCCTTGGCGAAGATGGGGAAGGCCTTGCGGCCGGCGTCGAAGCCCGGCGCGCCGAGCTTCTTGCCGTTCAGGTCGGCAGGGGTCTTGATGCCGCTCTTCTTCAGCGCCAGCACCGCCGCCGGCGTGTTGTTGTAGACCATCAGCACCGCCACCGGCTTGTTCGGCGCCTCGGGGTTGTTGGCATGGAATTCCATCAACGCGGCCATGTCGGCAAAGCCGATGTCGTAGCTGCCGCTGGCCACGCGCGTGACGGTGCCGCCGCTGCCGTTGCCAGCGTCGATGCTCACGTCCAGCCCGGCGGCCTTGTAGTAGCCCTTGGCCTGGCTGGCCAGGAAGAGCGCGGCCGGGCCTTCGAAGCGCCAATCGAGCTGGAACTTCAAGGGCGTCTGGGCCAGCGCGGGCAGCGGCGCAGCGGCCGCCGTGAAGATCAGCGCCAGCAGGGCAAGGCGCGTGTGAAAGGCTGGCAAGAGCTTCATGGTCTGGGGTCCTGTGGGGCGGTAGAAAGCCTCAGCAATTTCCATGCACGGCGCGTGCACCAGAACGCGGCGTGCCTCAGCCCAAGCGCAGCAGGTCCAGCAGCGTGCGCGCCACCACCCGGGTGGCGCCGTGCAGGTCGCTCAGCACCAAATGCTCGTCGGCGCGCTTGGCATTGCTCTCCAGCACGGTGCGCGGCCCGGCGCCGTAGATCACCGCCGGCACGCCCATCGCGCCGTAGAGCCGCACGTCGGTGTACAGCGGCGTGCCCGACACCGGCAGCGCCTCGCCAAAGACCGCCTGCCCATGGCGCTGGAGGGCGGCCACCAGCGGCGCGTTGCCGGGCAAAGGCTGCAGCGGGTGGGCGAGCAGCAGGCGTTTGATCTCCGCGCGCACCTCCGGGCTCTGCGCCACCGCGCCCTCGATCAAGGCGCGCACTTCGGCCTCCACCGCGGCCGGGTCTTCCTCCGGAATCATGCGGCGGTCGAGCTTCAGCAGCACCTTGCCGGGCACCACGTTGGTGTTGCTGCCGCCCTCGATGCGGCCCACGTTCAGGTAGGGGTGGGTGATGCCCACAACTCTCGACAGCCGCGCCTTCAGGACCTCGTTGTGCGCGTACAGCGCCGTCAGCACCCGGTTGGCCGCCTGCAGCGCGTCGACGCCGGTGTGCGGATAAGCCGCATGCGAGGCCAGGCCGTGCAGCGTCACATCCAGCTGCAGGCAGCCGTTGTGGGCCGTCACCACCTGGTGGCTGAAGCCGGCGGCGATCAACAGATCGGGTTTGGTCAACCCGTGGCGCAGCAGCCATCCGGGGCCGAGTTCGCCGCCGAATTCTTCGTCGTAGGTGAAGTGCAACTCCACCGCGCCCTTCAAGGGCAGGCCCAGCGACTGCAGCGCGCGCAGCGCGAAGGTGTAGGTCGCGAAATCGCTCTTGCTCACGGCCGAGGCGCGGCCGTAGAGCTTGCCGTCGACCACCTCGCCGCTGTAGGGGCCGTGCGTCCAGCCTTCGCCGGGCGGCACCACGTCGCCGTGGGCGTTGAGCGCGATGGTCGGGCCGCTGTCCTCGGAAACAGCGCCGAAGCGCTGGCGCACGACGATATTGGTCAGGCTCCGCAGCCCGGCGGCCCGCACTTCGGCAGCGGGCACCGGGTAGGACTCGACCGTGAACCCCATCGCGGCCAGCAGCGCAGCCGTGCGCTCGGCATGTGGCGCGTTGTCGCCCGGTGGCGTGTCGGTGGGCACCTGCACCAACGCCTGCAGGAAACGCACCTCTTCATCGAAGTGCGCGGCGATCCAGGCGTCGAGTTGTTCGTGCGCGTTCATGCGGTGGCCAGGCCTTCCAGCAGGTGCATGAAGGCCAGCGCGCACAGTTCTGTGTCGTCGGTGCTGATGGTTTCCAGCGGGTTGTGGCTGATGCCTGAATTGCCACCGCGCATGAAGAGCATGGCCTGAGGCATCACCTCGTGCAGCTTCATCGCGTCGTGCCCCGCGCCGCTGGGCATGCGGTACACCGGCAGGCCCAGGGCGGCCACGGCGGCCTCCCAGCGCGCCTGCCAGGCCGGGTGGCTGGGCGCGGCAGTGGCCGCCAGCGTCGGCACCACGTTGTGCGCCAGGCCGCGCCGTTCGCAGATGCGCTGCAGCTCGGCCAGCACGTCGGCGCCCAGGGCGTCGCGCGCCGCGTTGGTGGTGGCGCGCAGGTCCAGGCTGAAGTGGCAGGCGCCGGGCACGACGTTGATGGAGCCGCCGGGCACCTGCAGCATGCCCACGGTGCCGACGCATGCGTCGGCACCTTCCAGGTTCTCGCCGACCACATCCGGCACGGCCGCAGCGCGCTGCTCGACATAGAGCATAAGCTCGGCCACCGCGCAGGCCGCATCCCGCCGGCGGTCCATGGGTGTGGTGCCGGCGTGGCTGGCCTGGCCGGTGACGGTGCAGAGGTAGCGCAGGCTGCCGTTGATGGACGTCACCACGCCCAGCGGCAGGTCGAGCTCGTTCAGCACCGGGCCTTG
>JANMMD010000343.1:0-3040 GCA_031372905.1 Betaproteobacteria bacterium | reverse complement strand
GCGCGGCGCTTGTTCGAGTTGTAGTTCAGGTAAGCGAACAAGGTGCCCACCATGAAGCTGGCGATGAGGTAGCGCACGCCGCTGCAGGCCTCCACCACCGACCAGCTGCCCGTGGGGATCACGAACTGCAGGCCTTCGCGGTACACCGGGATGCCGATGGCGCGCACCGTGGCGATGGTGACCTCGGCGGTCCACTCCATCATGGTCGGCATCACGAACTCGCCCACCGGCACCATGAAGAAGAGGAAGCACAGCGGGAAGGTCAGCGCCCGGGCGACTTCCCACCCGAGCAAGGCCGGCACGGCCAGCACCAGCAGGGCCGTCACGGCCAATTGGGTGATGGCATTGACGCCAGCGATCTCGCCCACCAGCCAGCCGAGGCCGCACAGCGCGACGGGCAACAGCATCCAGGGCTGTGGCCGCGGGTTCAGGCGCACCAGGCGTTCACGCTGACGCCAGATCAGCCAGGCGGAGATCGGCGGCACGAGGAAGGCATGGGCGAAGGTGCCCGACCGTTCCCAGATGCCCACCATGGTGGTGAAGGTGACGCGGTACTGCCACAACAGCAGCAGCAGCACGCCGCCCAGCACCAGCAAGGGCAGGCGCCAGTGCGCAGGCGGCGCGGCAGGGGACGACATCACGGCACTCATGGACGGACACTCATGGACGGGCCCCCACAGGGGCTCCGGCAGCGGCTGCGGCCGAGGCGCTCGGCGCTAAGGCCGCCGGGGTCTGCAAGGTTTGCTGAAGGTGGCGATCCAGGGTCTGCAGATGCGCGGCCCAGGAATATGCACTGACCACACAACGCCGGCCCGCTGCGCCTGTCTCTGCAGCCCGGCTCGGCTCGGTCAGCAGCGCCGACAGGTGTTGAACGTAGTCGCCGGCATCTCGCGCCGCCAAGACATCCTGCCCAGGCACCACGCGCATGGCGCTGACGCAGGCCTCGGCGGCCACCACGGGCCGGCCCATGGCCATGGCTTCGAGAATCTTGTTCTGGATGCCCCGCGCCAGGCGCAGCGGGGCCACCACCGCGGCGGCATGCTGCAAATAGGGGCGAACGTCAGGCACCGTGCCCGTCACGATGACCGCATCGCCGGCCAGCGCACGCACGGCCGGCGTCGGGCTGCGGCCCACGATGTGCAGCCGCAAGCGCGGGTGCACGGCGCGCAGCCGCGGCAGCACATCGGCGGCGAACCAGCTCACGGCATCGACGTTGGGCCAGTAGTCCATCGCGCCGGTGAAGACCAGGGGCGCCTCACCGGTCTCGAAGGGCGAGGCACGGTCGGCATCGGGCGAGAAAAAGGTGGCGTCGACGCCGTTGTCCATGCCCTCGACGCCGTTGGCGGCCTCCGGCGCGAGGCTGCGGAACAGCGCGGCTTCCTTCTCGGTGGCAAAGAAGCTGCGCCGCGCCTGCGCCGCCACGCGGCGTTCGCAAGCCAGCAGCAGCCGGCCTTCACGCGCGTACAGCCACGACAGCGGCCAGCGGTGCTGCGGCGCGTAGTCGGCCCACTTGGCCGAATCGACATCGACGAAGTCCACCAGCATCGGCACCGCAGGGTGCGCCTGCGCGTACTGCGCCATCGAGGAAGAGAACACCACGGTGGCGTCGATGCGCTCGCGCTCGACGGTCTGCGCCACCCAGCGCGCCAGGCGTGGGCTGCGGTAGTACACCTCGGTGAGCGCCTCACCCGTGGCCAGGCCGCGCAGGCTGGCCAGCTTGGCGCCACGGGGCTGCAAGGGCTCGGCATGCAGGCTGGCACACCAGCCCTTCACCGTCGGCAGGTGTTGATGGTCGTCGGGGTCGTCGACAAAGGTGCCCAGATGCACCTGGTGGCGCTCCGCCAGGTGGCGCAGCAGGTGGTAGCTGCGCACCTTGTCGCCCTTGTTCGGCGGGTAAGGCAACCGGTGCACGAGGAAGAGGATATTGGCCATGGCCACTAGCCCAGGCTGCGCACGACGAAGGGGCCGAGCCAGTTCGCGAAGCCCAGCGGCAGCCGCCGCCAGGTTTCGATCATGAGCTTGTACTTCTTGTTCGACGGGTTGTTCTGCGGCACGGCATCGCGCTTGTAGAGCCGGTACTCGTAGTGCAGCGGTGTCGGCTCGAAACCCCAGTTCTTCTTGAAGCTGTAGGGGCCCGTGCCCACCTTGCTGCGGCCGTAGTCGAAGGTCTTGAGGCCCCGCGCGCAGGCGCGGCGCATCAGCTCCCAGTACTTGAAGTCGTTGGCGGCCAGCTCGCGCGCGGCCCAGTCGTCGCCCGCGTAGTAGGGCAGCACCTCGTCGCGGAAGTAGAAGCTCAGCACGCTGCTGAGCAGCTGGCCTTGCGGGCCGGTGACGGTGAGCACTTCGCAGTCATCCCCGAAGTGCCGGCGCAGCGCTTCGAAGTAGCGGCGCGACAAGGCCGGCGTGCCGTGGCGGTGCACGTTGTCGGCATAGAGCGCAAAGAAGCGGTCCACACCAGCGTCGATCTCGCTCTTCAGCCCGTTCTTGATGCCTTTGCGCACCATCGCCCGCTGCTTGCGCGGGATGGCCAGCATGTTGGCTTCTTCTTCCGCGAGGATGCCCTTGCGGAAGGTGACGTAAAGCTCCTGCCGCGGCCAGCCCTCGTGGCTGCGCTGCAGCTGGCGCAGCTCGAGGTGGTCCACCTCCAGGCGCTGCGCAAGTTGCTGCGCCTCGGCCTCCAGCGCCGCCGCCGTGGCTTCGTCATTGGCGACCACGCCGCCGTACACCGCAAACGGCAGGCTGGTGAGCGATTTGCCGAAGAGCAGGCTCTTCATGTGCGCCAGCGGCAGCACGCCGGTCACCCGGCCCCCTTCATGCGCGAACAGGAAGTGCGTGTCGTGGTGGAACACGTCACGCAGGATGTGCTGCCAGGCGCTGCGGTGGAAGAAGGTGGCCTGCGGATGCGCCATCACGAAGGCCTCCCACAGCGCCGCGCCGCGCGCGTCCTGCGGGGCCAGGCGCTCGATGGTCGGCATGGGCGCGCTCAAGCAGACGCCGCAGCGTCGGCCAGGAAGATGTGGTCCATGCGGCCCCAGCGAAA
>JANMMD010000339.1:0-2147 GCA_031372905.1 Betaproteobacteria bacterium | reverse complement strand
GGCGCTGGGCACGGTCCGGGCGCGGCGGGCGTTCGGAGCGCGCCGGTCGGTCCGGACGGGGCGGGCGCGGCGGCCGTGGTGTGGCCGCTGCGCCGTCGCCCGGCACTGCTGCTGCGCCATCAGGGCTGCCATCGGCGCCCGGCAGCACGCCCACCACCGGCTCAGCGTCGGCGGCTGCAGCACCCGGCCCGGCGCCGCGTGCCGCGCGTGCGGCTTCACGCTGCGCCTGGCGCTGCGCATCACGCTCGGCCTGGCGGCGTGCGTCGACGATGCCGCGGCGGCGCTCCACTTCGGCGGTGGCGGCCACGCGGTGTTCTTCGGCCACGTCACCGGCGGGCTGGCCGTCCAGATCGTGGCGAGTGGGCACGTTCACCAGCGCCTTCAGGTAGGCCGTGCTGGTGGTGTGCCGGTGCAGAAAGATCGACAGCGACTTCTTCGTGAAGACGCCCGGCGCGCGGGCCTGGATGTCGGCCTGGATGCGCAGCTTGAGCGGCAGCGCGCGGGGCACGCCGAAGAGCAAGGGAAAGTGTTCGGCCAGCGCCTTGGCCACGGCCGCGGGGCTGAGTTCGGGAACGGCCGGGCGCGCGGGCTCTCCGCCTGCCGCGGCGGCTTCGGTGTCGCCCGAGCTCTCGGCAGCGCTGTCAGCCGCTGCAGTCTCGGCAACCGGCATGGCCATCGGCGCTGTGGGTTCCGCGGGCGCTGCAGGCACGGTGGGCTCTGCAGGTGTGGCGGGCACAGCTTGCACCGCGGGAACAGCGTCTTCGGGTGGCGTGGGGACGGTGGGTTCGGACATGGCCAGGGGCAGGGCTCTGCGGCAGTGCAGGGGGGCGATTGTCAACGCATTGTCGTCAGGGTTTTGTGCGCACGCGCTCAGCGCGGCCGCCAGTCGGGCGGCAGATGCACCAGATCGGCAGGCTCGTCGATGTCGGGCACGGCGGGCAACTCGGCCGCCACCACGCCCAACGCGGCCAGGCGCTGCCGCGTTTGCGCCATCACCTGCGCGGTGCTCCAGGTCATGTGCTGGAACAACGCCGCGTGCAGGCCCGGGTGTTGCGCCTCGGCGTCCGGGTGCAAGCCCACCAGCGCGTAGCCGCCATCCAGCGCCGGCACGAAGACCACGGCTTGCTGCTGCAACGCGGCGGCGGCTTGCTGCAGCGTGGGGCTGGTCAGCGCGGGGATGTCGCTGCCCATCAGCAGCAGGGCACCCCGGGGCGCCGAGCCGCCGTGCGCAAACACCGCGGCCATGCGCGCGCCCAGGTCGGGCGTGGCCGGCTGCACGGCCAATTTCAGGCCGTGTTGCTGCGCGAGTTCGGTGAACACCGGGTGCGTGGCGTCGGGCGCAGCCCACAGGGTTACGCGGCCCGGCGCGGCGGCTGCCGCCTGCGCTGCGGCATGGCGCAGCAAACGTTCTGCCAGCACTGCGGCGCCGGCAGCGCCCAGCGCCGGTGCCAGACGCGTCTTCGCTAAGCCGGGCACCGGGGCCTTGGCCATGATGGCGATGCGGAAGGGCTCGCTGTGCACGCTGTTTCAGCTGGGTTGATTCAGCGTGGCTGTTTCAGCGATACGACCGCGCCAGCTCTTCGGCCGGCGTGCCGCGCCAGTAGCGCCAGCGCAGCGTCCACATCAGCCAGATCGTGGGCCAGGCCCCGCGTGTGTCCCAGCGCCGGCCCGAGGTGCGCACGCGTTCGCGCAAGCAGGCCGGGCGCGCGATGGCACGCAGGCGGCGCGTGAGTTCGATGTCTTCCATCAGCGGCAGGCTCGCGAAGCCGCCGAGTTCTCGGAACAGCGCCGTCTGCACGAACAGCGCCTGGTCGCCGGTGGCGATGCCAGTCAGCCGCGAGCGCCAGTTCATCAGGAAGGCCACCACCGGCAGCCACGCCGAGCGGCCTTCGATCGTGACGTCGAAGCGGCCCCAGCGCGCGCCGCGCTGAACGGCGCTGTGGATGGCGGCAGCAGCGTGCTCCGGCAGGCGCGTGTCGGCGTGCAGGAAGAGCAGCACCTCGCCAGTGGCCACCGCAGCGCCGCTGTTCATCTGCCGCGCGCGGCCGCGCTCGCTGGCCAGCACCTGGTCGGCGTGCGGGGCGGCCAGCGTGATGGTGGTGTCGCTGCTACCGCCATCGACGACGATGACCTGGTGCCCCTGCTCG
>JANMMD010000334.1:0-33369 GCA_031372905.1 Betaproteobacteria bacterium | reverse complement strand
CGTCGTCGTCGTACTCGAACATCGGGAAATCGACCACCCACAGCGGCGCCCACTTGTCCTCGAACAAGCCGTGGCTGCGGCCGAACTCGCTCAAGCCGATCTTCAGACGCAGCGCGCCGATGGCGTCGTTGACGATCTTGGCCTTGTCGGCGCCGAAGAACAGCAGGTCGCCGTTGCGTGCGCCGGTGCGCGCGATGACCTCGGCAATCGCCGCGTCGTGCAGGTTCTTCACCACCGGGCTCTGCAGGCCATCCCGGCCCTTGCCGGCGTCGTTGACCTTGATCCACGCCAGCCCCTTGGCACCGTAGATCTTCACGAACTCGGTGTAGGCGTCGATCTCACCGCGGCTCATCTCGCCACCGCCAGGAATGCGCAGTGCCGCCACGCGGCCGCCCGGCGTGGTCGCAGGCCCCGAAAACACCTTGAAGTCCACCGTCTTCATCACTTCCGTGAGGTCGGTGAGCTCCAGCTTCACGCGCAGGTCGGGCTTGTCGCTGCCGTACTTGAACATCGCGTCGGCATAGGTCATCTGCGCATACACCGGCAGCTCCACGCCCATGGTCTTGCGGAAGACGTTGCGGATCATCGCCTCGGTGATGGCGCGGATCTCCTCTTCGCCCAGGAAGCTGGTCTCGATGTCGATCTGCGTGAACTCGGGCTGGCGGTCGGCGCGCAGGTCTTCGTCACGGAAGCACTTGGTGATCTGGTAGTAGCGGTCGAATCCGGCCACCATCAACAGCTGCTTGAAGAGCTGAGGGCTCTGCGGCAGCGCGAAGAACTGGCCGTCGTGCACGCGGCTGGGCACGAGGTAATCGCGCGCGCCCTCCGGTGTGCTCTTGGTGAGCATCGGCGTCTCGATGTCGATGAAGCCCTGCTCGTCGAGGAACTTGCGCACCTCCATCGCCACGCGATACCGCAAGCGCAGGTTCTTCTGCATCTCGGGGCGGCGCAGGTCGAGCACGCGGTGCGTCAGGCGCACGGTCTCGCTGAGGTTCTCGTCGTCCAGCGGGAAGGGCGGTGTGACGCTGGCGTTCAGCACCGTCAGCTCGTGGCACAGCACCTCGACCTTGCCGCTGGTGAGGCCGGCGTTTTCGGTGCCGGGCGGGCGCGCGCGCACCTTGCCGACGACCTGCAGGCAGAACTCGTTGCGCACGCCCTCGGCGGTTTTGAAGGTGTCGGCGCGGTCGGGGTCGCAGACGATCTGCACGAGGCCTTCGCGGTCGCGCAGGTCGATGAAGATGACGCCGCCGTGGTCACGGCGGCGGTGGGCCCAGCCCATCAGCGTCACGGTCTGGTCCATCAGCGTTTCGCTGACCAGGCCACAGTAGGTGGTTCTCATGCTCTTGCTCCAGATGAGGGAGATTTCAATGAATGGGGGCGGGTTGCTGGCGTTGATGGCGCTCTTGCGGGCGGCGGCAGCGTGAGTGCTGCGGCCCGTCAGGGCTGGCCGGCTGCCGGGCCGTGCCAGCCCGGTCAATTTCGCGCCGAGTTCTGCGTCGCGGTCGCGATTTCGGTCGAAGCCGCACGCGGTGCGGCCGCACTGGGCGCGTGCTCGCCGCCAGGCCCGACCACACCCATGGAGATGACGTACTTCAGCGCCTCGTCCACGCTCATCTTCAGCTCCAGCACATCCGAGCGCGGCATCATCAGAAAGAAGCCCGAGGTCGGGTTGGGCGTGGTCGGCACGTAGACGCTGACGTAGTCGCCGGGCAGGCGTTCGGCCACCTCGCCGCCGGGTTTGCCGGTGACGAAGGCGATGGTCCATGAGCCCTGGCGCGGGTACTGCACCAGCACGGCCTCGCGGAAGGCGTTGCCATTGCTGCTGAACAGCGTGTCGGAGACCTGTTTGACCGAGTTGTAGATGCTCTTGACGATGGGGATCTTGCCCATCAGCCGGTCCCACTGCGCCAGCGACCACTGGCCCACGAAGTTGGCTGCAAAGACGCCGGTCAGCAGCAGGCCGGCCACCACCACCACCACGCCCAGGCCGGGCACATGGCGCAGCTTCTCGATGCCGGCACGCGCCGATTCGGGCAGCACCGCCTGCGTGGCCGAGAGCAACGACGCAAAGACCCCGTCCAGCGAGCCGAGCAGCCACGACAACAGCCAGATCGTGACTGCCAGAGGCAGCCAGACCAGCAGGCCGGCGACGAGATATTTCTTCACGGGAGGAGACGCAAACGCGGAGTCGGGCGGCGTCGCATCAAGGCGCCGACGAGGGGCCAGGTGTAGCGCCGGATGAAGACGACGGTGGCGAAGCCGCAGCCGGCGCAGCCGCAGCAGCAGCGGGCGCGGCGGTGGGCTTGGCCTCGCCAGACGCAGCCGGTGCGGCAACAGGCGCGGCTGCACCTTCGGGCTTGGCTTCGGGCTTGGCTTCAGGCTTGGCGTTGTTGCCGCCGCGGAAATCGGTCACGTACCAGCCCGAGCCCTTGAGCTGAAAGCCGGCGGCTGTCACCTGCTTGGCATAGGCAGACGCGTTGCAGGCCGGACACACGGTGAGCACCGGGTCCGACATCTTCTGCAGAACGTCTTGCGCGTGGCCGCAGCTGGTGCAGCGGTAGGCATAGATGGGCATGGCTAAGCCGTTGATTCAAAAGGGCGGAATTGTAGTCGCCCGGCCGTGCAGCCGCAGGACTGGAGGCCAGGGTCAGAAGGCGCGGGCTGCGCGCTCGCTGCGGCGGGCCTTCAGCCGCGCCAGCCCGCCAGCAGCACCGCTACCAGTGCACCGCCCACGAACCCGGCGCCCGCCCACAACACTGTCTGCAGCAGCCGGTTGGTGCGACGTTGCTCGGCCAGCAGCGCAGCCAGCATGGCGCGGTCACCGGGCTCGCCGGCGCGTTGCAAGGCCTGTTGCACCAGGCGCGGCAGCTGGGGTAGCAGCTTGCTGTAGACCGGTGCTTCGCGCTCGAAGCGGCGCAACAACCCGCGCCATCCCACCTGCTCGTTCATCCAGCGCTCCAGGAAAGGCTTGGCGGTGGTCCAGAGATCGAGCTCGGGGTCGAGCTCGCGGCCCAGGCCTTCGATGTTCAGCAGCGTCTTCTGCAACAGCACCAGCTGGGGCTGGATCTGCACGTTGAAGCGGCGCGATGTCTGGAACAAACGCAACAGCACCTGGCCCAGCGAGATCTCGCGCAGCGGGCGGTCGAACATCGGCTCGCACACCGTGCGGATGGCGGCTTCCAGCGCATCCACCCGCGTCTCGGCCGGCACCCAGCCGCTTTCGATGTGCAGCTCGGCCACGCGCTTGTAGTCGCGCCGGAAGAACGCGATGAAGTTGTAGGCGAGGTATTCCTTGTCGGTGTCGGTGAGCGTGCCGACGATGCCGAAGTCCAGCGCGATGTAGCGCCCGAAGGTCTGCGGGTCCAGGCTGACCTGGATGTTGCCCGGGTGCATGTCGGCGTGGAAGAAGCCGTCGCGGAAGACCTGGGTGAAGAAGATCGTGACGCCGTCGCGCGCCAGCTTGCCGATGTCGACACCGGCCGCGCGTATCTTGTCGAGCTGGCTGATGGGCACGCCTTTCATGCGCTCCATCACGATGACGCCGCCCGTACACAGCTCCCACACCATGTAGGGCACCATCACCAGGTTCAGCCCCGCCATGTTGCTGCGCAGCTGGCTGGCGTTGGCGGCCTCGCGCACGAGGTCGAGCTCATCGTGCAGGTGCAGGTCGAATTCCGCCACCACCTCGCGCACCTTCAGACGCCGGGCGTCGTAGGACAAACGCTCGACCCAGCGCGCCAGCAGGTGCAGCAAGGCCATGTCCTGGTCGATGACCTTCAGCATGCCCGGGCGCAGCACCTTCACCGCCACCTCACGGCCGTCCTTCAGCACCGCAAAGTGCACCTGCGCGATGGAGGCGCTGGCCACGGGTTCGGCCTCGAAGCTGGCAAAGACCTCGTCGATGCGCCGCGAAAACGCCTTCTCGACGAGCGCGCGTGACGCCGCGGCAGGAAACGGCGGCACGCGGTCTTGCAGGCGCGCCAGTTCGTCGGCCACATCCAGCGGGATGAGATCGCGGCGCGTGCTCAGCACCTGGCCGAACTTCACGAAGATCGGGCCCAGACGTTCCAGCCCCTGGCGCAAACGCTCGCCGCGCGGCGCGTCGAGACGGCGGCCGACG
This sequence comes from Betaproteobacteria bacterium, assembly GCA_031372905.1. Lineage (GTDB taxonomy): Bacteria > Pseudomonadota > Gammaproteobacteria > Burkholderiales > Burkholderiaceae_C > Rubrivivax. The sequence continues at coordinate 29,249 of JANMMD010000334.1, read as the reverse complement.
GTCACGATGCGCACCAGCGCGCGCACCCACGGCTGGCGAAAGGCCGAGAGGGCCACCTCGTCGAGGCCGAAGCGCAGGACGGTGACCACGATGGTCACCAGGCGCCCGAACTGTTTCATCAGCGCCCCGGTCGGCACTGGCTGGGGCGCGCTGGCATATCGCTCACGGCGAGCGCGAGCGGAAACGCTCGCCCAACTGGCTCACGCCCTTCAGCCCCGTGCGCAAGGCCGCAGCCAACGTCGAACCGATGCGGTGCAGCGTGAGCGCCGGACCGGCGCCAAAGAGGCGCTCCAGATCAGCCACGACATCCCAGCGTAAGTTCTGCAACAGCCAGTTCACGTCACCGGCGAGCTGCGCACCGCCGTCGATCTGCACCGCCGGCGGCGTGCCGGCCACTGCACGCGCCACCAGCAAAGCGGGGTTGGAAGCGTCGATCTGGACATGCAGATCGGGCTGCGGCGCGCCCTCGGCGCCACACCATTCCAGCAGCCCGGCGGGTGTGATGCGCCAGGCCAGCGCAGGCGGCGGAGGCAGCAGCGCGGGCCATTGGTTGAGGGTCAGCGACAACGTGCGCCCGGCATGCGCTTGCAGCCTTTGCGTGGCGACGGTTTCCGCGCTGAGCACATGGTTGATGACGAGGGTCAGGCGCTCGGCGAGAGCCGGCGCCAGCACGGCTTGGAGACTGTGAAGCATTGCGCGATTGTAGGCAGGCCCCCTCGTTCACAGGGCCGGCACGCGGGCTGGAGCCCCCGTTGAATTGGGCGAGAATCCGCCGCTTGACGGCGGGTGATCTGCGTCGCAGACGCCCAAGCCCAGCATTTATCCGGGCTTCTTCCTGGTTGACATCCAGGCGCCATTGGCCCGCGGCCTCCCTGCACGCATCTCGATGTTCGAAGACCGAGGCTACAAGAAGACCTTCTACAGCGCGCCACAGTCGGTGACCTCGCTGGTGGCGGCGTTCCTGGAGCCGTCGATCACGGTGCTGGTCTTCCTGCTCGTGTCAGCCTGGTTCGAAGTGCCCATCGGCCGCTCGGACCTCACGCTGTGCCTGCTGATCTTCGCCCTCACCTTCCCAGGCCGCAACCGCTTCTGGGACCGGCCGCTGAACACCGCGGTCGACATCACCACCTCGTGGATCAGCCTGCTCTTCATCCTGGCGTTGTGCGGCTATGCGACACGCAGCTTGCAGCTCTTCGAGCCGACGGTGCTGCTCTGGTGGGGCCTGATCACGCCCGTGCTGCAGTGGCTGGCCTTCTTTGGCGGCCGCGGACTGCTGCGCAGCGTGGCCTCGCGGCCGGAGAACCGCCGCACCGCGGTGGTGGTGGGTGCAGGCGCTTCGGGCGTGAAGGTGTCGCGGGCGTTCCAGGCGCGCGGTGACATCGGCCTGGCCTTCCTGGGCTATTTCGACGACCGTGCCGACGACCGGGTCGACCCCGATGCCAGCGGCTTGCGCCTGGGCAACCTGAAGCAGGTGGCGCCGTACATCCGCGAGCGTGGTGTGCACGAGGTCTACATCACGCTGCCGCTGGGCAGCCAGCCGCGCATTTTGGCGCTGCTGGAAGAGGTGCAGGGCACGACGGCCAGCCTCTTCTTCGTGCCCGATGTCTTCGGCATCAGCATCATCCAGGGCCGGCTGCAGGACATGAACGGCGTGCCCGTGGTCTGTTTGCTGGAGACGCCTTTCACCGGCACCAACCGGCTCGTCAAACGCCTGTCGGATGTCGTGCTGGCTTCGGCCATCATGGTGCTGATCGCGCCGCTCTTTGCGCTGATCACCCTGGGTGTGAAGCTCAGCTCGCCCGGGCCGGCCATCTTCAAGCAGCGCCGCAACGGCCTGGATGGCGAAGAGATCATCGTCTACAAGTTCCGCAGCATGCGCGCGCAAGACAACGGCGCCGTGGTCCTGCAGGCGACCAAGGACGACCCGCGCATCACGCCTTTCGGTGCCTTTCTTCGCCGCAGTTCATTGGATGAGCTGCCGCAGTTCATCAACGTGCTGCAGGGGCGCATGAGCATCGTCGGCCCGCGGCCGCATGCGGTGGCGCACAACGAGCAGTACCGCCAGCTGATCAAGGCCTACATGGTGCGCCACAAGGTCAAGCCCGGCATCACGGGCTGGGCGCAAATCCACGGCCACCGCGGCGAGACCGACACCATCGAAAAGATGCAGGCGCGCGTCGAATACGATCTGGAGTACCTGCGCAACTGGTCACTCGGGCTCGATCTGCAGATCATCGCGCGCACCATCAAGCTGGTGTTCTTTGACCGCAATGCATATTAGATGACGCCCCCAAGCTCGCTTTCGCTCGCTACCCCCCGAGGGGGCCGTTCGCCTGCGGCCCGGCAGAGCCGGTTCCGCGGCTCGATGCTTGGTCGGGTGGGCGCGGTGCTGTGGGCGATCGCTGCGTTGAGCGATGGTGCCCTGGCCCAGAGCAGCCCTTACTTCATCGGCCTGTCACAAACGCTGGGCTACGACAGCAACCTGCTGCGGCTGGCGAATGAGGAGGTGGCGCCGGAAGGTTTTTCAGAGTCTGACAACTCCTACACCACGACGCTGCTGGCGGGTTTTGACCAACGCATCGGGCGCCAGCGCGTGTTCGGCAACACCTCACTGCGCGACACGCGCTACAGCCGCAACAAGATCTTCGACAACCAGGGCTACAGCCTGCGCGGCGGGCTGGATTGGTCGACCGTCGAGCGCCTGTCGGGGTCGATCAACTTCAGCGCCAATCGCAACCTGCAGCGCTTCAATTCCGCCGAGATCGGCTTCCTGCGCGAGAAGAACCTCGAGACCGTGCGCAGCCTGACGGCGAGCGCCAGCCTGGGGCTGATCACCGAGTACAGCTTGGAGGTCAACGCCGGCCGCACCGAGGTGCGCAATTCGCTGCAGCAGCCCAGTGTGCAAGCGCGCGAATTCACGCAAGAGAACGCCAACATCGGGCTGCGCTGGCGGCCCAGCGCCATCAGCTCGCTGGGCCTGTCGGTGGGCAACACCCGCGGCCGCTACCCGAAGTTCCGCGCCACCGTCGACGCCCAGCAGCAGCCCACGGGGTTTCAGGCCGACCGCTTCAAGCGCGACGATATCGAGCTCAACGCCAGCTACCGCGCCACCGGCGCGAGCAGCATCGAAGCCCGCATCAGCTCGGGCAAGACCGTCTACGACCTCAACTCGCAGCGCGACTTCTCGGGGCTCACGGGCAACCTGTCATGGACCTGGCAGGCCACGGGCAAACTGGTGTTCACCACGGCCGTGACGCGCGACACCGGGCAGGAGTCCTACGCCACGGCGATCTTCACGCTGCCGGCCACGGCCGACTACAGCCGCAAGAACACGGTGTGGCAGGTGTCGACGGGCTACAGCGTCTCGTCGAAGATCAACATCACCTCGTCGGTGCTGTACTACCGCGGCGACCTCGTCCGCACCATCGACAACCCCATCTTCCCGCTGGAAGCCGAGGGGCGAGACAAGGTCACCCAAGTCAGCCTGGGCGCACGCTGGGCGCCCTTGCGCAGCGTCCAGGTGGGCTGTGACCTCAGCGATCAGAACCGCCGCGGCGAGGGTGCCTTGGGCGTCAGCCTGCGCGGCACTACCTTCAGCTGCTTTGGGCAACTCACACTGCAATGAAGCCCACGGTTCTGCTCACCGGGGCCACCGGGTACATCGGCTCGCACACCTGGCTCGCCTTGCTCGCCGCGGGTTACGGCGTCGTCGGTGTCGACGACTTCTCGAACAGTTCGCCCGAGGTGCTGAAGCGTCTGCAGGAACTCTCCGGCACCGTGCCGGTCTTCGAGCGCGCCGATGTCTGCGACGCGGCGGCGATGCACGCGCTCTTCGAGCGCCACGCCATCGCCGCCACCGTGCACTTCGCGGCCTTCAAGGCGGTGGGGGAATCGGCGCAGAAGCCGCTGGACTACTACGCCAACAACCTGGGCGGCCTGCTCACGGTGTGCCGCGCGATGCAGGCGCACGGTGTGCGGCGGATGGTGTTCAGCAGCAGCGCCACGGTGTATGGCGACCCGGCCTCGCTGCCCATCACCGAGCGCTTTCCGCTGTCGGCCACCAACCCCTATGGCCAGACCAAGCTCATCGGCGAAACCATGCTGCGTGACCTGGGTGCAGCCGATGCTTCTTGGCAAACCGCCTGCCTGCGCTACTTCAACCCGGTGGGCGCGCATGACAGCGGCCGCATCGGCGAAGACCCGCGCGGCACACCGAACAACCTGATGCCCTACGTGGCCCAGGTGGCCGTGGGCCGGCGGCCCTTTCTGCAGGTGTTCGGCGACGACTACGGCACGCCCGACGGCACCGGCGTGCGCGATTACATCCACGTCACCGACCTCGCCGAGGGGCATGTCTCCGCACTGCGCCGGCTGTTCGATGCGCCGGGGTCTTTCACCGTGAATCTTGGCACCGGCCAGGGCTACAGCGTGCTGGACGTGGTGCGCGCCTACGCCGCTGCCAGCAGGCGTGACGTGCCTTATCAGGTAATGGCCCGGAGGCCCGGCGACGTGGCCGCCTGTTATGCCGACCCGACGCTGGCGCATGAACTGCTGGGTTGGCGAGCCCGGCTCGACCTGCAACGCATGTGCGCCGACAGCTGGCGCTGGCAATCGATGAACCCCGAAGGTTTTGCAACATGAACAAGATTTCCGTCCAACCCGTGGTGATGGCCGGCGGCTCGGGCACGCGCCTGTGGCCCCTGTCGCGCGCCGGCTTCCCCAAGCAGTTTCTCGTGCTCTCGGGCAATACCAGCCTCTTCCAGCAGGCCGTGTCTCGCCTGGAAGGCCTGGCCGATGCGCAGCTCGCCGTCGCCGCGCCGGTGGTGGTGGGCAATGAAGAGCACCGCTTCCTGGTGCTGGACCAGTTGCGCGAGCTGAAGATCGAACCCGCCGCCGTGCTGCTGGAGCCAGCCGGCCGCAACACCGCGCCGGCCGTGACGCTGGCCGCCTTGCAGGCGCTGGAAGGAGGGGACGATGCCGTGCTGGTGGTGACCTCCGCCGACCAAACGGTGATCGATGGCGCCGCCTTCACCGCGGCACTGCGCGCGGCCGTCGCGATGGCCGCCGAGGGCGCCATCACGGTGCTCGGCATCACGCCCGACCGGCCCGAAACCGGCTACGGCTACATCCGCGCCGACGGCGCGAAGGTGGCGCAGTTCGTCGAGAAACCCGACCTTGCCACCGCCGAGAAGTACGTCGCCAGCGGCGCCTACTTCTGGAACGCCGGCATGTTCGTGCTCAAGGCCTCGGTGTGGATGGCAGCGCTGGAACGCTTCCGCCCCGACATCGCCACGGCCTGCCGTGCGGCCTGGGCCGTGCGCAGCACCGACACGAAGTTCGTGCGCCCGGGCAAGGCCGAGTTCATGGCCGTGCCCAGCGAGTCGGTGGACTACGCGGTGATGGAGAAGTGCCCCGGCGTGCTCGACATCCGCATGCAGGGCTTGTCGGCCGGCTGGAACGACCTCGGCGCCTGGGAGGCGGTGTGGCAGGTGGCAGAGAAGGACGCCAGCGGCAACGCGAAGGTCGGCGACGCCATCGTCAGCGACAGCCGCAACACGCTGGTGCACGCCACCAGCCGCCTCGTCAGCGTGGTCGGCCTGGACGACGTGGTGGTGGTGGAGACGCCCGACGCCGTGCTCGTGGCCAGCCGCGAGAAGAGCCAGGACGTGAAGAACATCGTCAACCAGCTCGGCCGCGAGCAGCGTGGTGAGCAGGTGCTGCACCGCAAGGTTCACCGTCCCTGGGGCTGGTACGACAGCATCGACCACGGGCCGCGGCACCAGGTCAAACGCATCATGGTCAAGCCGGGCGCGAGCCTGAGCCTGCAGATGCACCACCACCGCGCCGAACACTGGATCGTCGTCAACGGCACCGCCGAGGTGACCAACGGCGACAAGGTCATCATGCTCACCGAGAACCAGAGCACCTACATCCCGCTGGGCCAGACCCACCGCCTGGCCAACCCGGGCAAGCTACCGCTGGAAATCATCGAGGTGCAAAGCGGCAGCTACCTCGGCGAAGACGACATCGTGCGCTTCGAAGACACCTACGGAAGGGTGGCGAAATGACCATTCTCGTCACCGGCGGGGCCGGCTTCATTGGCAGCAACTTCGTGCTCGATTGGCTGGCCCAGTCCGACGAAGCAGTCATCAATCTTGACGCTCTCACCTACGCCGGCAACCTGCAGAACCTCGCCGCGCTGCAGGGCGATGCACGCCACGCCTTCGTGCACGGCGACATCACCGACCGCGCCCTCGTCGACCGCCTGCTCGCCGAACACCGGCCCCGCGCGCTGCTGCACTTCGCGGCCGAAAGCCATGTCGACCGCAGCATCCACGGCCCCGGCGCCTTCATGAAGACCAACGTGGACGGCACCTTCTGTCTGCTGGAAGCCACGCGCGCCTACTGGGGCACGCTGGAAGGCGACGCGAAAGCGAACTTCCGCTTCCACCACGTCAGCACCGACGAGGTCTACGGCAGCCTGGCGCCCGACGCCCCCGCCTTCACCGAGAGCCACCCCTACGAGCCCAACAGCCCCTACAGCGCGAGCAAGGCCGCCAGCGACCACCTGGTGCGCGCCTGGCACCACACCTACGGCCTGCCCGTCGTCACCACCAACTGCAGCAACAACTACGGGCCCTTCCATTTCCCGGAGAAGCTGATCCCGCTGATGATCGTCAACGCGCTTGCGGCCAAGCCGCTGCCGGTGTACGGCGACGGCCGGCAGATCCGCGACTGGCTCTACGTGGGCGACCACTGCAGCGCCATCCGCGAGGTGCTGGCGCATGGGCGCCTGGGCGAGACCTACAACATTGGCGGCTGGAACGAGCAGGCCAACATCGATATCGTCCACATCGTTTGCAAGCTGCTCGACGAACTGCGACCCGACCCGGCCGGGCCCTACTCGCGCCTGATCACCTACGTCAAAGACCGTCCCGGCCACGACCGCCGCTACGCCATCGACGCGCGCAAGATCGAGCGTGAACTGGGCTGGCGGCCCGCCGAAACCTTCGCCACCGGCATCCGCAAGACGGTGCGCTGGTACCTCGAACACAGCGATTGGGTGGCCAACGTGCAGAGCGGCGGCTACCGCGATTGGCTGGCCGCCAACTACGCTGCGCGATGAAGATCCTTCTGCTCGGCAAGAACGGCCAGGTGGGCTGGGAACTGCAACGATCGCTGGCACCGCTGGGCGACGTGGTGGCCTGTGATTTCGACAGCCCAGGCGATCTGAAGGCCGACTTCTCGCAACCCGAGTCGCTGCGCGCGCTGGTGCAGCGTGTGCGGCCCGACGTCATCGTCAATGCCGCCGCGCACACCGCAGTGGACAAGGCCGAGAGCGAGCCCGAGCTGGCCCGTGCGCTCAACGCCACCGCACCCGCCGTGGTGGCCGAAGAAGCGGCAGCACTCGGCGCGCTGCTGGTGCACTACAGCACCGACTATGTCTTCGACGGCAGCGGCGACCAGCCGCGCGATGAAGATGCGCCCACCTTGCCGCTGAGTGTCTACGGCCGCACCAAGCTGGAGGGCGAAGAGCGCATCCGCGACAGCGGCTGCCGCCACCTCATCCTGCGCACGAGCTGGGTCTATGCCGCGCGCGGTGGCAACTTCGCGCGCACGATGCTGCGGCTGGCGGCCGAGCGCGAGAGCCTGAACGTCATCAGCGATCAGATCGGCGCACCGACAGGTGCCGACCTGCTGGCCGATGTCAGCGCTCACGCGATCACGCGCCTGCGCCTGCAGCCCGATCTGGCAGGCACCTACCACTGCGTGGCGGGCGGCGAAACCAACTGGCACGGCTATGCGCGCCACGTCATCGCCTGGGCCTGGGCTCACGGCCAGACCCTCAAAACCGCACCGGAAGCGGTGCATGCCATTCCCACCAGCGCCTACCCCACCCCAGCGCAGCGGCCGCTGAACTCGCGCCTGTCGACGGCGCGACTGCAGGCCGCCTTCGGGCTGCGCCTGCCGCACTGGCAGGCGGGTGTCGACCGCATGCTGACCGAGATCACCGGCCGCTGAACAGCACCGTGCCGCAGATGCGCCGAACAGGCGCGCAAGGAGACTGACTTCATGAATCGCAAGGGCATCATCCTCGCTGGCGGCTCCGGCACCCGGCTGCACCCGGCGACACTGGCCATCAGCAAACAGCTGCTGCCGGTGTACGACAAACCCATGGTCTATTACCCGCTCAGCACGCTGATGCTGGCCGGCATGCGCGAGGTGCTGATCATCAGCACGCCGCAAGACACGCCGCGCTTCCAGGCGCTGCTCGGCGACGGCAGCAAGTGGGGCATGAACCTCAGCTACTGCGTGCAACCCAGCCCGGACGGCCTGGCGCAGGCCTTCATCCTGGGCAAGCACTTCGTCGGCGGCGCTCCCAGCGCGCTGGTGCTGGGCGACAACATCTACTACGGCCACGACTTCGCTTCGCTGCTGTCGCGCGCCCACGCGCGCACGGCTGGCGCCACGGTGTTCGCGTACCACGTGCACGACCCCGAGCGCTATGGCGTGGTGGAGTTCGATGCGAACAAGCGCGCCATCAGCATCGAGGAGAAGCCCAAGGCGCCGAAGAGCAACTACGCGGTCACGGGCCTGTACTTCTACGACGAGCAGGTCTGCGAGATCGCCGCCTCCATCCAGCCCAGCGCACGCGGTGAACTGGAGATCACCACCGTCAACGAGCGCTACCTGCAGCAGGGCCAGCTTGATGTCGAGATCATGGGCCGCGGCTACGCCTGGCTGGACACCGGCACGCACGACAGCCTGATGGAAGCCGGCCAGTTCATCGCCACGCTGGAAAAGCGCCAGGGCCTGAAGGTGGCCTGCCCGGAAGAGATTGCCTTCCGCGCCGGCTGGATCAACGCCGCGCAGATGGAAGCGCTGGCCGCACCGATGCTGAAGAACAGCTACGGCCAGTACCTGATGCAGGTGCTGCGCGAGAAGGTGTACTGAGCATGAAACTCACCCCGACCGACCTGCCCGGCGTCGTCATCGTCGAACCCGCTGTCTTCGGCGACGACCGGGGTTGGTTCTACGAGAGCTTCAACGAGCCACGCTTTCACGCCGCGCTGGCTGCACTGGGCCTGCCCGCGCCACGCGCCTTCGTGCAGGACAACCACTCGTGCAGCCGCGCCGGCGTCTTGCGCGGGCTGCACTACCAGTTGCCGCCGCAGGCCCAGGGCAAGCTCGTGCGTGTCGTGCAGGGCGCGGTTTTCGATGTGGCGGTGGACATCCGCGCCGGCTCGCCGACGTTCGGGAAGTGGACCGGTGTGCACCTCGATGCCAAGAACAAGCGCCAGCTCTGGGTGCCCGAGGGTTACGCCCACGGTTTCATCGCGCTGGAAGACGACACGCACTTCCTCTACAAGACGACTGACGTCTACGCCAAGGCCTGCGAGCGCAGCATCCGCTGGGACGACCCGACGCTTGCGGTGCAGTGGCCGCTGCCAACCGGCCTCACGGCCCCGCTGCTGGCGCCCAAGGACGCCGAGGCGGTGCTGCTGGCCCAAGCCGACCTGCCACCGCTGCGGACATAAAAAAACCGCAGCCTGGGCTGCGGTTCTTGCTTGGGCCTGCGCCCAGGTCGATCAGATCGACTTGATGCCAGCGGCCTGCGGGCCCTTCTGGCCTTGCTTCACTTCGAATTCCACTTTCTGGCCTTCGGCCAGGCTGCGGAAGCCGCCAGTGCTCTGGATTTCGCTGAAGTGGGCGAAGAGGTCCTTACCACCACCGTCGGGGGTGATGAAGCCGAAGCCCTTGCCGTCGTCGAACCACTTCACGATGCCGGTTTGCGTAGTCATGCTGAATTTCCTTTCACGGTTGCTGCGCAGCACACGCTGACGCAGTGCAGATGCGGGCCAAGAAGAATCACCGATCAAGAAATCCGCCGAAACCTGCACCACCTGGAAAGGCCATGAAGGGCACACCGAACACTGTCTCAAATACCGTCTTGCTCAAATCTACCGCTGGAGTGTAACCCCAAACCAAGTCCGGTCCCGATCGCGATGCCGGACGACACACAATCGAGCCTCATGAAGCGCATCGGCCGGTTGGAAAACGCATGAGCCTCTGGCACCGGATCATCCATCCCATCACGCAGCATTTCAGGCAGCGGCGCGGGCAATTTCTCTTGCAGGCGTTTCCAGACATCGCCCGGCTCAAGATCTGCGACCTCGGCGGCTCGCAGCATTTCTGGGACAAGCTGGGGCTGGACGTGCCCCACGACCAGATCACGATCTACAACATCAGCCTCGCGGAAACCCAGGGCATCGAAGACCCCGCGGGCCAGGCGGCGGGGCGCATCCGCGTGTTGATCTACGACGGACAACACATTCCCGAGCCCGACCACAGCTACGACCTGCTGGTGTGCAATTCGGTGCTTGAGCACGTGCCGCCAACGCAGCGCGCCGCGCTGGCGACCGAAATGAAGCGTGTCGCCAGATCGGTTTTCTGCCAGACACCGGCGAATTCATTTCCGATCGAGCCCCATTTTCTGATGCCCTTCGTGCACTGGCTGCCGCGCTGGCTGGGTTTTCAGTTGATCAAGCTCAGCCCATGGCGGCTGCTGTCACGGCCCGACGCGGCAACGATCAAGGAGTACTGGTGGGGCACGCGTCTGCTGGGCAGCCGTGAATTGCAGGCCTTGTTTCCCGGCACGCCCATCGTCGGCGAGCGGGTGTTGGGGCTGACCAAGTCCTACTACGTGGTTGCTCAATCCACGAAGCGCAACAACATCGCTTCGTAGCTGTTCAGCACGGCGGGCCAGGTGAATTCGTCCTCGAAGCGCCGCAGTGCTGCCTGCTGCAGGGCGTGCAGTGCGCGCTCATCGGCCAGCAAACGCGTGAACAACGCGGCCAAAGACTGCACCGAATTGAAGTAGCACCCGGCATCCGCCGCGACCCAGCGGTTGAAGCGGTTGTCGTGGGCGATCACCGCATTGCCCGCACCCAGTGCCTCGACCAGCGACGGGTTGGTGCCGCCCACGCGGTGCCCGTGCACATAAGCCAGGCTGTGCTGGCGCAGCGCCTGCACCACGGGCTTGTCGTAGATGGCGCCCAGGAAACGGACTTCCGGGCCCGCCGCTGCGCGCACGGCCCGGTGGTAGGCCAGCTTGTCGTCGTAGGCCCCCAGCAGCACCAGCGGCACGCCGCGCGGCTGCATCGAGAAGGCCTGCACCGCCTCCAGCACCGAGTTTTCGGGCTCGGGCCGCGCGATCAAGGTGAAGTAGCGGCCGGGCACCAGGCCATGGGCCACCACGGCGTCGGCTGCGATATCCACCAGCCGCGGGGCGCCGTAGGGAATCACGGTGATCTTGTCCCTGGACGCCACACGCGCCAGGTGCGTGGCGATCTCCGGGTGGTCGGCCACCAGGTGGTTGCCGAGCCGACTGCCCGCGTGTTCGTTGAGCCAGAACCAGAGCTTGGCGACCCGCCCCCACTTGGCGCGCTGCCATTCGATGCCGTCCATGTTGATGACATTCGGCACGCCGGCCACGCGCAGCAAGGCGTTGAAGCAGGCCGTGTTGTAGCCCAGGGTGAGGCACAGGCCTGGGCTGCGGCTGGCATGCCGCGTGGCGCGCCAGTCGAAGACGATGGTGCTGGCAGCGCCTGTGGACGCCACCGGGATGTGCACCCGGTCGACTCCCTGCCACTGGTCGTGCCAGAGCGGCTCGCGCCCTTGTTCCTGGCAATAGACCGTGACCTGCCAGCCACGCTGCACCATGTGCAGGGCCAGGGCCTCGGCAAAGGTTTCGAAACCCCCGTGCGCCGCGGGCACACCGCGCGTGCCCAGGATGCGCAGCACCCGCTTCATGCAGCGGCTCGCGCGGGCTGTGCGGGGTCACCCTGCGCAATGAAGATCGCGTTCAGCGTGTCGACCCGCACATCCGCGCGCAGCTGCGCACCGTCCCAGTGGTAGCGCGCGTAACCCCGGGCGGCGAGGAAGGCGACGATCTCGTCGTGACGTTCGCCGATCTCGATCATCAGCACCGGCCGCGAGCGCGCCAGCGTCTGCGTCATGCCGCTCAAGGCCGCCAGCTCCAGCCCTTGCAGGTCCATCTTCACGACGCGCGGGGACAGGCCCATCGAGTCCACCGTCACCATCGGTATCGAGATCACCTTCACGGTGAAGTCGCGGTCGCGCACGCCCATGCGCGCCACGGACGCGGGCGACAACAGGCTGTCGGCATCGAAGGTGCCTTCCTGCAGCAGCATGCGTGACGAACGCACAGGCACGTGGAAGGCCAGCGTGCCGGCGCTCGCGCCGACGCCCACCACGCGGTAATGAAACCGGCGGCGTCTGCCCAGCAGAAAGGCGGCGGCTTTCAAGCCGGGCTCGCAGGCCGGGTTGGCTTCGATCGACTCCACCTGCAAGCCGGGCTGGACAGCGGCCACCGAGATCGCGCTCTGTCCGATGTTGGCCCCCAGGTCCAGCAACAGGCCGGAAGCAAATGCAGGGCTGCGCAGGAAGTTGAAATCGTCCTCGTGCGCCTTGCCGCGCAGGTAGTAGAGCAGCACGCGCAGCTGGCGCAGGGCGGCCGTGAGACTTTCGCTCTTGAAGAGGATGCCTTTGATGGCCTCAGTGGCGTTTTGCATGCTCAGGTCGGGTCGGGGCAGCGCACAGGCGCCGTCATGGCTGCCCGAACACGGACTTCACCGCGCGCAGGTAGTCCATGCCATGGCCCTTGGTGGGTTCAATGTAGGAGCCCTCGCCAAACTCATTCCAGCAACACAGCAGCCCCATACCCAGGGTTCTGGCCGGCTCACGGCGTATCAGGTCACGCCCGGCGGTGATGTGCCGCGTGAACTGCTCCAGCGTCGACGACGACAGGTCGTGTTTGGGGTCTGCACTGCCACCCCATGGTCTGCGGTCGAAACCAGAGCTCATCGGCAGCACGTAGGGCAGATCGCTGTTCTTCATGAACCAGTCCCAGTGCTCGCGGTAGTTCTCATCGAACTCGGCATAGCTGTGCGCCACGCGGGCCTGCCGGCGTGTCATGCCGTTCAAGCCAGCAGCGTAGGTGTAAATGAAGTAGGCGCTGTAGCCCCAGGCCTTGGCGTTCTGGGTCACACCATTCACGCCGCCGTTGGCGCCACCCACCAGCATGATGCCGGGGAGTCCTGCCGCGCGCGCTGCGGCCTGAAACCGTTCGTTCAGTTGGCGATGGTTCATGCCTGCCGCAGAAGCGCTCCGGTCCACCTTGCCAGGCTCCATGATGAACAGCAGAGGCTTGCCATCAATCTTCAAGTACTCGGGTGTGATGAAGTGGTTCCGGGCCAGGTGCTCGACCATCGCGACGATGTGCGCGGCCGGCGCCACCTGCTCCTCATGGTTGGCCCACATCACGGCGTACTTGACTTTGGCCTTGCCGACGCTGGCCCGGTAGGCTTTGAGCGCATGGTCCAAGACGGGCCGCTCGCCGCCCCAATACCAGTCGAACACCACGTAGTCCAAAGCGTGAGTGGCCATCCAGGCCAGATGCTGCTCCATCACCGGCAACTGGCCTTCGTCGTACCACCCGAGCGTGGGTTGTCGTTCCGGAAAGCGCTTGATCGGCTCCCAAGGCTGCGGATAGGCCAGGCCCAAGGCACCGTTCTTCCACCCAGGAAAATAGAAGACACCGAGCTGTGGCTTGGCGGGCGCCGCCGACTGCGCACTGGCCAGCGCGGCCGCCGCACACATCGCGGCGCACAGCACGCACCGCAGCCAAATCGACATTTCCGCCTTCATGCAAGACCTCCAGCAAAGTGACGCCGCAGCGCGGCAACGAAGACGGCCGCCGAACGCTGCCAGTTGAACTGCTGCACATGCTGCAGGCCCGCTGCCACCAGCCTTGCACCCAGCGCGCGGTCTGACAGCACACGGGCCATCGCTGCGCGCAGGGCTTCTTGGGAACTGGGGTCGACCAGCAAGGCACCGTCGCCTGCCACCTCGGGCAGCGAGCTGGTGTTGGACGTGATCACCGGCACACCACTGGCCATGGCCTCGGCCACGGGCATGCCGAAGCCTTCGGCAAAGGCGGGGTAGACGAACAGCCGGGCGTGGCGCAACACGGCGGGCAAGGCTGCGTCGTCGACACGTTCGAGCAAGCGCACGCGCGTTCCCAGCTGCAGACGCTGGATCTCGTCGAACACCGCGCCGTAGCTGAAATCGCGCTGGCCCACGATCACCAGCGGCGGCGTCTCAGCGCCCAGCTCGGCATAGGCGCGCAGCAGCGTGACATGGTTCTTGCGCGGCTCCAGGCGGCCCAGCGTCAGCAGGTAGCGGCCAGGCTCCAGGCCCAGCGCCCGCACGGTGTCGGCCGCGGCCCCGGCACCGGTACCAGCGCCTGCGTCAGCGGGCTTGAAGCGCTCGAAATCGACGCCGTTGCCGGTGATGTTCACCGCCTCCGGTGGCACGCCGTAAAGCCGCACGATCTGATCGCGCGAGTACTGGCTGACGGTGAAGAGCAGCGCCGAGCGTCGGGCGGCGCTGCGGCCGGTCAAGCGCGACTGCCAGGCAAACGAGCGCGAGAAAAACTGCGGGTGCGTTTCGTAGAGCACGTCGTGGATGGTGCATGCACAGGGCCCGGCCGATACGAACGGCAATCGGTACTGCATGTGCAGCAGGTCCAAGCGATGGCGGCGCTGCAGCAGCGGCAGCTGCCAGCCCAGTCGCCAGAGAGCGGGCCGATGCGGCATGGTGACCAGCTGAACGTTCGGCGCGGTGAATTCGGGATGCGCAGCAGCCAGGCTGGCAGGCCCGCCCAGGAAGAACACGAAGTCGATCTCGGGCGCCAACAACACGGCGGCCCGGTAGAGGCCCACGAGATGGCTGCGCGAGCCCTGGAAGATGCCGTCCCAGACGTGGAAGTCGACACCGACCACCGGCCGTTGCATCGCGGCGGGGCTCATGCGCCGGCGCCCTTCATCACCTGCCGCAGGCACTTTTCCAGCACCTGCAGCGCACCTGCTGGCGCGAAGGGCTCGCGTGCCGTGCGACGCAGTTCGGGGTCGATGGTCGCTGCACCCCCCTGCGCTGACGCCACAGCCTTTGCCACCGCTTGCGCAAAGGCCACAGCTTCTGCGTGCACGGCGAAACAGGCTGCGGCTTCGGCCGGCAAGCCCTGCACACCCGCTGGTGTGCTGACCAGCTGCGCGGCGCTGAACAGCATCTCCACGCTCTTCAGGTTCACGCCGCTGCCGCCTTGCACGGGGTTGACCAGCACACGCGCCGTGCCAGCGACGGCGGGGATGGAGGGTGGGTCGGCCAGCAGCGTGACGCGGCGGTCGGCGGCGGCCAGGCGTCGCACGACAGGGCTGGGGTGCGAGCCCGCCAAGGCCACGCGCAGTTGCGGGTCGGACAGCCGCGGCAGCACCTGCGTCAGCAGCCACTCCACCGCCTCGACGTTGTTGGGCGTGTTGAGGTTTCCGAAATAGGCGAGATCCCAGACCGGCGCGCCCGCGTCTGCGCGGGCCATCGCGGCCTGGAAATCGGCGTCGACGATCGTTGGCAGCCACTGCACCTGCCGGTGACCACGGGCGCGCCAATGCGCTGCATCGGTGACCGAGATGTCGAAGGTGCAGGCCGCTTCCCGCACCACCGCTTCTTCGACACGGCGCAGGCCCAGCAGATTGGCCGTCAAGCGCAGGCGCGCACCGGCGCCGGTGGCGCGCTCGCGCTGGTAGCGCATGTAGACCTGCTCGATGTTGTGCGAGCGATAAACCCAGGGCACACCCAACTGCGCTGCGAGCCAGCGCACGGCGGCGATGCCGTAGAGACCGTCCAGCATCAGCACGTCGGGCGCGAAGGCTCGCGCCCAGGCCAGCACGGCCGGCTTGTCCAAGGTGACCCACCGCGCCGCCGCGTAGGAAGGCAGGCGCCACAGATGAGCGGAACGGCGAAGGCTCTCCAGCACCGAGCGGCGAATCAGCGCCACGTGATGGCTGCTGCACAAGCTGCCGAGCTGGGCCAGCACCGCTTCGGGCAAGACACCGTCGCGCGCCACGTTGTGCCAGGTGAGCAAGGCCGTGTCATGCCCGCCATCGCGAAGGGCGCGCAGCCGCCGCGCCACGTCGATGCGCCCGCCGCTGTTGGCCGGCAGGGGCATTTCGATGGGTACGACCAGGATCTTCATGGCCTGGCCAGCTGCAGGGTGCCGCGAAGCGCGGCACGCGCCTGCGGCCAGCGCGCGCGCGCCGCAAGCTTGGCAACATCCAGCAAGGTGAAGGCCAGCACCACGGACCAGCGCGTGCGATTGAAGCGCCAGGCAAAGCGCACACGGTTGCGAAACAGGTAGTAGGCCGACAAGGCCGAGCCACCGGCCGCTGATGTGCCGATGGACGCGCCCTCCTTGTGGAAGACGATGCTGCGCGGCGCCCAGCCCAGGCTATAGCGGCCCGCAGCACGCCGGGCCCAGTCCATTTCCTCGAAATACAGGAAGTAGCTTTCGCCGAGCAGACCCACGGTTTCCAGCCACTCGCGCCGCACCAGCATCGCCGCACCCACCACGCAGGCCATCTCGGCCTCCACCGCAGCGGGGCTGGTCGGCAGTTGCGCCAGTGTGCTGTGCGCGCCCAGGTGCCGTGTGCGGCCGCTCCAGCGCGAATAGGCCGAGCCGCCCCAGGCCTGCACCGTCTGTCGATCGTGCGCGTAGACGAGCGTCGAGCCGCAAAGCCCCATGTCACTGCGCGCCGCCAGGCGCGCCAGGGCCTGCGCCAGCGCATCGGGCGCGACCTCGGTGTCGTTGTTCAAGAGCCAGACATGGCGGCAGGCCGGGTCTCGCAAGGCCCAGCGCAGGCCGACGTTGTTGCCCCCGGCGAAGCCCAGGTTGGCCACGTTGTCGATGAGAAAGAAGCGCTCGTGCAGTGCCGGCGAGGAGGCCTCGACGTCAATGCTGCGAAGCTGCCGGAAGTTCGACCCGAAGCGCTGCCGGGCCCAATCGGCCAGCGCCGTCAGCGAGCCGTCCGTAGACCCGTTGTCGCAGACGATGACGCGGAAATCGACGCCTTCAGCGGCCTGCAGACTTTCCAGGCACGCCAGCGTGTCCGCCTTGCCGTTCCAGTTCAGGATGACGACAAAGAGGCTCATGCGCCCGCAACACGGCCCGGCCTCGGTGAGCTTGCTGCCATGGCCGGCAAAGTGGCCGTGCACAGCAGCCAGAACAGCGTGAGATTGCTGTTGATGGACAGCGTGATGAACGCTGCGAACACCGCCAGCACGGCACTGACGAGGAAGATCTGTCGCGCACTTTGCTCACCGCGAAGCCTCAGGGCCGCCAGCGTGCCTTTGCCGATGACGAGCAGGACAAACAGCAGGAAGAGGCCGAGCCCGACATAGCCAGAGTCCAGAGCGGTAGAGAGGAGCAGGCTGTCCAGCGTGCCGACCCCGGTTGCGGGGTCCAGGATGCCGGCCTTGGAGATCGCCGACGCCTGCCCGAAGCCCAGCGCCGGGCTGTCCTGCAAGGCTCTGACTCCCAACTGCAGCATCTTCAGGCGCACCAGGCTGCTGCCTTGTTCGACCCGGTTGCGTCCGGAAGCCAGCTCTTCCACCAGCAGCGCAACAGCGGCGAGGCCTAGGAAGACCGCCGGCACCGCCGCGAACGCCACCGCCTTGCCATACCCGCGCGACCTGACCAGCTTGACCCAACCGAAGAGGCCCAGAAACGCCAGGCTACCGGCCAAGCAGGCGACGCCAGCGCGTGAGCCGGTCTTGTACAGCGTGAACAGCCCCATCGGTATGAACAAGATGGCCACCAAGCGCCAGAGCTTGGACCGTTCCCAGACGACCGCGTACATCGCCAAGGGCAGCGCGGCCACAAGGAACTGCGCGAAGACCAAGGGGTGTTCGAACGTCGCCTGTACGCGGTAGCTGCCGCCACGAACCTTTTCGGCCGCGATGACCTTC
This sequence comes from Betaproteobacteria bacterium, assembly GCA_031372905.1. GTDB lineage: Bacteria > Pseudomonadota > Gammaproteobacteria > Burkholderiales > Burkholderiaceae_C > Rubrivivax. Next base: position 11,363 of record JANMMD010000334.1, on the reverse strand, counting down.
AACGCATCGATGGCCGAAAGCGTCGCGCCGCCGCTGGCAAAGCGCACGAACGGGTTCCTCTGCAGCACCGCTTCGACCATGCCGGCAGCGCCCAGCAGCAAGGCACAGCCCAGCAAGACGCGGATCAGGAGCCGCGGCCCGTCTGCGCTGCACGCAATGATGGTGCCGATCAGATAGAAGGACGTGAGGTAGGCCAGCTCACGCACGAAGTCGAACCCCGCCGCAAATGGGTATTTGCCCGACAAGGTGGCGATGAGGCGCCACACCAACCACAGCAGCAGGATGGTGCCGATAGGTTTGGAGGCGCGATGCACCTGCGCCATGCGCGCGGTCAACGCGGGTGAACTGGCGATCAGCGCCAACGCCAGCACGATGGAGGCGAAGGTCAACAGCGTCAGCGGGTTGACCTGCGGCCCGCCGATGGAGAAGTAGACATAGCGTGGCCACAGCACCGACAGCGCAGCCGTGCCCACCAGCATCCCCATGCTGAGCACGCCGGGCATCGTCGCCTTGTCGCTGCGCATCATCCAGGCCAGGATCAGGAAGCCGATGAAGATGGGCAGCGCGATGACTCGCACGGTGAAACCAGGCGGGAAGGTGCCGATCATGAAACCGAGCAGCAGCGCCGGAATCAACAGGGCGAGAAAGACCAGCGCCTTCTTCGCCCCGCCCACCCAGCCGCGCAGGCGTGACGTCGACAGGGCGTCCGTCAGCGCCTGCAGATGCAGCGGCAACCGCTCCGAGTAACTGTTCATGTTTGCGAGCCTGCCTCAGATGGCACAGGCCTGCCCGCTGCTCGCGCCGTCACCGCGAACTGCAGGTAGAGCAGGTCCTGCATGCCTGCAGGCAGCAGTGTCTGGGCCACGCGCAGGCGCAGCCCCGTCCAGCAGGCATTGATGCCCTGCGTATCGAGCACGTCGAAACCGGCTTCGTGCACGGAGCGCAGGAAACTGCGGCGCGTGAAGAAGCGCAGGTGCGTGTGGTCGCGGATGCCTTCGTTCTCGTAGCGCCAATCGGCCTCGAAGAGGTAGTGGCGCAGGTGCGGCCAATAGCGCACGTTGGGCACCGAGGCCACGAGCACGCCGCCCGGCGCGAGCAGGCGCAGCGCCAGGCGCAATGCCGGCCGGTGGTCGGGGAAATGCTCCAGGCTGTCGTTGAACACGATGGCGTCGAAGTGCGCAGCGGGCAGCCCGAGCATCTCGTCGAACAGCCCATGCACGGCATGATCCAGCACCTTCGCCGCGCTGGCGTGCGCCAGCGCTTCGGGCTCGACGCCCCAGACCTCGGCACCCGGCCGCTCGCGTTTCAGCGCCGACGCAAAGACACCCGCGCCGCAGCCCACGTCGAGGATGCGCTGTGCGGCGGCCGGCACGAAGGGCAGCATCTCGGGCCGGGCGTTCGTGTGGTAGCGGCCGTCGGCATTACCGGCTGGGGCCACGCCGCCACGGGGCAGCGGCATTTCGGTCTCGGAGGCAGCGCTCATCGTGGATCCAGGCGGCCGTACCGCAGGCCCAGCAGCTGTGTTCGCTCGGTAGGCGACAGCATGCGCGTCCAGACATAGCCGGCAAACACCAGGCACCCCGCCACCGCCACCGGCAAGGCCTGCGACCAGCTCGAGGGCCACGCACCGGCCGCCAGCAGCAGCAGCGCCAGCGTGGCGGGCAGCAGCGCAGCGCGCCAGTCGATGGCGCTGAAGGTGACGCGCCGATAGGCCAGCCAGAACACCACGGCCGCATCGATGGCGTTGCGCAGGAAAGCGGCCACCGCCGTGCCGACGATGCCGAAACGCGAGGTCAGCAGCCACAGGATGGCGACGAACAGCGGCAGTTCGATGATGTGCAGCTTGGCCATCCAGCGCGGCTCGCCGGCAGCCTGAATCAGCATCGCCGGCCCCTGTGCCAGCGCGTTGAACAGCACGCCCACAGCCAGGATCTGCATCACCGTGGCGCCTTGTTCGGCGATCTCGTGGCCCAACCAGCTTTCCAACCCCGGACGGGCGAGCACGATGAAGAGAAAGATCACCGGCACCATCAGGATGAACAGCAGGCGCACAGATTCCTCGAGCATCCTGCGCGCGTAGGAGGAGCCGCGCTCGGCGCCCGAGGCCAGCGGAAACAGCGACGCGATGATCGACGACGGAATCATCATGGACTTGCTGACGACGTCATAGGGCGTCGCGTAGATGGCCACCGAGCGCATCGGCACCAGCACGCCGAGCAGCAGCCGGTCGAGGTAGGTCAGCAGCGGGCCGACGATATTCGACACCGCAATCCAGCCCCCCAGACGGAACAACTCGCCGCTGGCTTCGGCGGTGGGCAGGGCCAGTCGTGGGCGCCAGGCACATTGCTGAGCGCAGACGATGGCATGCAGCAAGGTGCCCAGCACGCGCAGCGCCAGCACCACGGCCACCACGGCATCCAGGCGCTTCGACCACAAGGCCACCAGCACCGGCCCCAGATAGCCCGCAACGCCCATCACGATACGAATGACGTTCAGCGCCTTGAAGCGCTGGTGCGCGCTGAGCAAGCCGCCAAAACCGGTGGTGAGCATCACAAAGGGCAGCGAAGCCGCCAGCAGCACCGTGGCGGGCACGGCCTCGGGCACCAGTTCGGCGGGCAGATTCAGCGCCGAGCGCACCAGCCAGGCGCTGGCGGGCGCCAGCAGCAAGGCCAACAGCACGCCGAACAGTGTGAGGAAGAAAAGGGCGGCGTGAGCGCTGGCTGCGGCGCGGGGCGTGTCCTTGGCGGCAAGATGTGCCGCGACCGTACGGATCAAGGCGCGGCCGATGCCGAAATCGAAGATGCTGGCGTAACCCACCAGCACCCACACCAGCGAGATGAATCCGAAGCGCTCCAGGCCCACCAGCCGTATCAGCAACGGCAGCGTCAGCACGCCCACCGCCAGCGGCAGCAACAGCCCGGCGAAGTTCCAGGCGGTGTTGGACACGAGCCGGGCGCGGCCGCTCATGACAGTTTCCCGCAGTCAGTGCAGGCGGGCGGCGCAGGCGGGCAGCAGGGGTGCATGGCCGACAGGTCATGGCAGAAGAGCCAGAGCCGCGGGCGGCGCTCAGCCACCCGGCGAGCCGATGACGCGCTCACGAACAGCCGCCGGCATGGCCTTGGTCATCGCAGCGAAGAAGTCCTGGTGCAGCGCGTAGGACTTGGTGGCATCGCGGTCGATGTTGGAGATGCGCACCAGCATGCCATCGGAGATGTAGCCGGCGATGCCGTAGCGCAGCTGCGCCAGTTTCTGTTCACCCGGCCCGAGCGCGATGTGGTCGCCCACCGTCACCCAGTAGCTGATGGGCTCGATGCGGCCGCCAAGGCGCGCCACCAGCTGGCGCACGCGTATCGACTGCTCGGGCGCCTGCAGCCGCGCCTCGTGGTTGGCGATGACCTCGAAGCCCTGCGCCGGGTAGCAGATCTCGGGGCGGTGCGCGCGCGTGCCGTCGCTCTGGTCACCGCCATAAGCCACCGACAGCATCACGCGCTGGCCGCTGATGCGGTGGACGTAGATGCGGCTCAGGATCTGGTTGTAAAGCTTGTCGAGAATGGCCTGGGTGTCGGGTGACACCAGTTGCACCGGCTGGCTGGTGTCGACCACCCAGTCGTCGAAGGTCTTCGGGAACATCTGCTCGAGGTCGACCTTGGCCTGGCCGTCGGACAGGAACTTGGTCGGCTTCCACCACTGGCCGGCGGCGAAAGCCGCGCACATCGCCAGAAGGGCGATCAGCGCCTTGATGCGGGGCAGCGTCATGGCGCGGGCGGGGCGGGCGCAGGCTGCACGCTGTGGGCCGGCATGAACAGCCCGAGCAGCTTGTCTGCGATGAGCATCAGCGCGAGTGCCACCATGAACAGCACCATGCCGGCAAAGTCATGCACGAAGCCCTGGCCGGCAGCGTCGCCGAAGTGGTAGGTCACCATCACCAGGATCATCACGCGCACGATGTTGGCGCAGAAGGCGATGGGCACCAGCAACACCGCCAGCGCCACATTGCGCCGCACGTTGGTGTAGTTCATCAGGTTCATGTAGAGCATGCCCAGCGCTTCCAGCGTGAACATGCTGTTCAGGCCGGCGCAGGCGTCGGCCACCATCAACTGATAGGGGCCAACCGTGAGCATCACGCCCGAGCGCCCGACCGGGTAGCCGATGAGGTACAGCAGCTGGCTGGCCACCGCCGAGACCGCGCTCTTGAGCGGTGACGTGACGGCCGCCACCAGAGCCTCGGGCAGGGGAATCATGAAGAGCAGGAAAAACAGCGGGAACCACACCGCCTTCAGCGCCTGCGTGCCACGGAAGATGAGCAGCAAGGCGATCAGAACGACGATCTGCGACAGGGTCTGCGCCGAAATGATGTGCTGGCTGAGGCCGAAGGCGAACATGGCCATCGCCAGCGCCATCAAAGCCCAGCCCAGCAAGGGCAGCGGGCGAACCTCGGCGGTGGCGACGACATGCCGCTTCGCATACAGCAGCCAGGCACTGACCATCAGGATGATGGGACCGTGGCCTTGCTCGTCGGTGGCCCAGACGGTGCTGCTGAGCTCGCGGTAGGTGGGCAGATACAGGAGCACGAACCCCAGCAGCGGCAGCCCGAAAGCCACCCAGTCCAGGCCAGGCGGCACCACGGGCTGGCGCAGGCCGCGAGGCGAAGACGGACCGGGCCCAGTCGGCTCGGGCGCAGACGGCTCAGGCGTCGGGGGCAGCACGGCAGCCATACAAAGGAAAACCGGGGCTAGAACTCGTTGACGACGACGCCGGCCACGCGCGCCGACGTGCCGGCAAGCGTGGCCATCAGGTCCTGCAGCGACGACACGCGCGACTGGTTCTTGCGCGCGATGACCACGGCCGCGCCGCAGCGTGCGGCGATCACCGACGCATCGGCACCGCTGCTGGCGGCCGGCGTGTCGACCACGATGTGATCGAACTTGCCCGCCAGTTCACGCATCAGCAGGCCGAAGGCTGGACGCTCGACGAGCTCCAGCGGGTTCGGCGGTGTGGTGCCAGCGGCCAACACGAAGAGGCTGGGCACGGTGGGCACCTGACGGATGACGTCGGTGTCCGAACGTCCGGAAAGAATGCCTGAGAGCCCCGTGCGGTTGTCGAGCTTGAAGACCTCATGCAGGCGCGGGCTGCGCAGGTCGGCGTCCACCAGCAGCGTGCGGCCGCCGCCCAGCTGCGCCAGTGCCACGGCCAGGTTGGCGGCGAAGAAGGTCTTGCCGTCGCCCTGGTCGGCGCTGATGACGGCCAGCGCGCAACTCTGGCCGCGCTCGCCCCAGACGCGCATCACGACCTGGCTGCGCAGGGCACGGAAGGCCTCTGCCTGCAGCGAAAAGGGCTGGTTCAACGCCACCAGCTCGGGGCTGCCCTTGCGCTGCTCTTCCGGCGCATAGGGGTAGTGGAACTGCTGCGACAGCGCATAGAGCACGTCGTCCTGGGTGACGAACTGCAGCGCCACGGCGGCCTCGCCGAAACGCACGCCATGTTCTCGCTGGTAGGCCAGCACGCTCTCCACCTGCTCGGCAGAAAGATTGCGCAGCTCGCGGATGATGTCTCCGATGGACCGGTCTTGCACCGCTGTCTCGTCGTCGGCATGCAGCGCTGCGGCGCGCGGCTCCATGGCGCTGCCGGCCTCCATCACGTTCGAATCGTCGGACGCGGAATCTCTGAACTTCGCCATCAGGCTTCCTTGGGTGCAGGCAGCGGCGCCAGCAGGCGCTGCCGCAGGGGCGAAGAGGTCCGGCCGTCGAGACGCTTGGCGCCGGGCCGCGGCATGACACCGATGACCGGCAGGTCGAGCGCCGCAACAACATCGTCCAGCGCACGCACGCGACGGTCACGCAGCTCAAGAAGCAGCGTCACGCCGATGGCCAGCAGTGTGCCGACCACGAAGGCCAGCAGCACGTTCAGCCAGATCTTCGGGAAGCTCGCTTCCACCGGCGGAATGGCCTGCGTCAGCACGTTGACGTTGCTCTGCGTGGTCTGGCTTTCCAGGCTGGTCTGGTTCAGGCGCGCGAAGATGGCGTCGTACGCGCGCTGAGCGTTCTCGACGTCGCGCTGGATCACCGTGCCTTCGTCGCGCACGGCCTTCATGCGCAGCACCTTGGCGCGCTGCTGCTCGAACTGGGCACGCGTCTGCGCTTCGCGCTGGCTGTTGATGGCACTGCTCACCCCTACGCCCGAGGTCACGCGCGTCACTTCCGCATTCAGGCGCGCACGCAGCTCGGTGACGTTGGCCTTGATCTCGGCCACCTGCGGGTGCGAATCACCCAGCCGCGAGTTCAAGCCTTGCAGCTGGCCTTCGGCGCGGCTGAGGTCGGCCTTCAGCGCGCCGATGACGGGGTTGTTCAGCACTTCCTGGATGCGGTCGGACTGCGCCGAGTTCGCCTGCACGCGGCGGCTGTTCGATTCCGAGGCCAGCGCCTGCAGGGCCACCAGCTGCGAAGACAGCTCGTTAAGCCGCGCGTTCTCGACATCGAAACGCTCGTCGGTGGCGAAGATGGAGTTGTCCTTCTGGAAGGCCGACAAACGGCTTTGCGCCTTTTCCAAGGCCTCACGCGCTTCCTTGGCACGCACATCGAAGAAACCGGCGTACTGGCGCGCCGGATCGACGCGCAGCTCGAGCGCGGTTTCGACATACGCCTGCACGAAGGCGTTCGCCAGGCCCGCGGCAAACCGCGGATCCTGCGCCTTGTAGGTGATGTTGATCACGCTGCTTTCGCGCGAGGGCAGCACATCCATGTTGCGCTGGAAGAGCTCTATCAGCCACTGCTCGATGGTGCCTTCGCCCTTGGCGTCCTGCTCCCATTGCGTGCGCACCTGCGGGCTGTCGGCCAGCTTCAGGTTGCGCACCACGCGCAGCGCGACGCGGTCGCTCTTGATGACGTCGGACTGCGTGGCCATCACCGCGGGCGGCGTGGCACTGCCATAGAAGGCGGCGCTGATGGGGTCGGGCTTGAAGTCGACCAGCACGGACGCGGTGGCCACATAACTCTTGGGCAGCAGCAGGCTGACGACCAAGGTCGTCAGCACCGTGAGCCCCAGCAAGAGCGCCGCCACCAGCCAGCGTGCCCTGAGGATGGAGAGAAACTGCCCGAAAGTCATGGTGTCACTCCGTCAGAACAGGCTCTCGCGCACGAAGACGACATCGCCCTCGCGCAGCTTGTCGGTCATCACGGGCGTCATCACCAGCACACTGCCATCCGCCGCCTTGCGGTGCACGCGCACGCCCTTTTCGGTGCCTCGCGGCGTCAGGCCGCCGCCCGTGGCCAGCGCTTGCAGCAGCGTCATCTCGCGCTCCAGGCGCATCGGGCCGGGGCGCTGGACTTCGCCGTAGATGTAGACGATGGGCTGCCGGTCGACCCACACGGCATCGCCGTTCAGCACCACAGGGTCGCGCTCACGGCCGCCTTCACCGAACAACATCGGGAGGTCGATCTCAAGACGGAAGGGCTTGCCGTCGCGCGTGCCGCTCAGCACCACGAGATCGGCGCCCGTGGCCGACGCGCCGCCGGCCGTGGCGAGCACATCGGTCAGGCGCATGTCGGCCGTTTCCAGCGGATAGCGACCCGGCCGGTTCACCTGGCCCAGCACGCTGACCTGGTGGCCGCGTACCTGCAGCAGCGCCACCGTCACCTGCGGCTGGCGCACGAAATTGCCATTGCGCAAACCGTCGGAGATGAGCTTCTCGACCGCCGTGATCGTGAGCCCGCCCAGGCGCAGGCTGCCCAGCAGCGGGTAGGACACGAGGCCCGCATCGGTGACCCGCGTCTCCATCGTCAGGTCGGGGTTCTGGAAGACCACGATGCGCAACACGTCGCCGGCACCCACGCGGTACTCCGGAGATGGCGCGGCACCCGGCGCCGCGCCGGCACCTGCGGCGCCCGGCGTCTGCGCTTGGGCTGCGCCCACAAGCAGGCACACGCACGAAGCGGCAGCTGCGAGCCACTTCAAAACGACGGCTTTCATCACTTCAGCCCCATGCCCTTGCTGATGTCGCTGGGCGACAAACCGACACTTGCCGGCACTGCTGGTGCGGTTGCCGATGTGGGCGCGGAAGACGACAGCGCGGGCGCCGCACCGTCAGGCGCCGATGCAGCGGGCGCCGCGAACTTGCCCAGGTACTCGATCTTGGCCGCCGCCCGCATGGCCTTCATGTCGTCTTCCACCAGCTTGCGCTTGCGCTCATTGAGCAGGTATTGCTCGATGGCCGGACGAGCCTGCTCTTCGCTCACGGGCTGGCTGCGCGAACCCGCCAGCACCACCACCTGGACGCCTTGCGGGTTGGGCACGAGGATGGCCTGGCCGTCCTTCATGCGCGCGAACGCGTCCAGGCTGTTCAGCGGCAGCTGCTCGGCGGCACGCACGGCCTGATTGCCGTTGAAGCGGAATTCCTTGGCTTTCAGATACTCGATGAACTCGTTGATGTTCTTGGCGGCGGTGAGCTGCTCGCGCAGTTCGCCCATCTGCTCGGGCCTGGCCTCGATGGCGATCTCTTGGATGCTGTAGACGCGGCGCTCGCGGAACAGCGCCGGCTTCTCGTCGTAGTACTTCTTGATCTCGTCCGGCGTCGGCTTGGGGGCGGCCTCGCCAACTTTCTCCAGGTAGGCCCGGGCGAGGATTTCGCGCTTGGCGGCCTCCAGCTGCTGCACCACGCGCGGGTCGCGATCGATCTTCAGATCGTCTGCCTTCTGCAGCGCCAGCTGCTGGTCGACCAGGCGCTCCAGGATCTGGCGGCTGGCGGCATCGGCCTGCTCGGGGCGCAGATTGCGCTGCTGCTGCAGCACCTGGTTGATCTGGTGAACGGTGACCTCGTCCTTGTTCACGCGGGCCGCGGTTTGCGTTGCAGCCTTGTCCTTCTTCTCACCGCAAGCCGCCAGCAGCGCGGCACTGGCGAGCAGGCACAGCGCCAATGCACGCCCGCTGCGGCGGGCCATGCGAGAGGTGTCGGGAATCGTCAGCATCATGCGATCAGTCCTTGGGGTTTTCGATGCGGCTCTCGAGACCGCTGGAGCAGCAGCAACACGACGCCTGCCCGGCCCTCGCGAATGAGCCCTGCGCCCATGCGAAAAGCGGGCCAGTGTAAACGCCTTCCCTGCAGGATCTCGTGACGGCCAGCCCCCCTACACGGGGCCTCGAACCGGCAGAACTTCACGCCTCGGTGGGCACCAGGAGCCAGCGCAGAAACCGCGCGCCGTCCGTGGCCTGGCCGTTCAGCAGAGGGCTTGAACGCGCGCCAGCTTCCAGCCCGGCCCGGCGGCCTTGACGCTGGCCAGCATCCAGAGCTCACGGAAGGGCGCGGCCTCGTGCTCGTGCTGCTCGCGGATGTAGCCGCTGAACTCGACGCTGGCCAGCAGCGCATCCTGCAGGTCGTCCAGCGACAGCAGCCGCGCGCTGAGTTGAAGCACTTCGGTGCGGTTCGGCCCGGGGCCACGCTGCGCGAGCTGGTCGCGCAGGTCGTCCAGCAGCGGGGCGGTGGCCAGATCGCGCAGAGAACCGAGGTCGGCGCTGTCCCAGGCGGCCTGCAGGCGCAGGAAGCTCAGGCGCGCCAGCTGCAGCAGTTCATCTTCCTGCAGCCGCCGCTCCTGCAAGGCCGTGCGCCGCGGCCGCCAGCGTGCAGCGCTTTTCAGTCGCGTCAGCGGGCTCAGGCGGTTCAGCACTTGACGCCCGCATGCAGCGCCACGATGCCGCCAGCCAGGTTGTGCACGTCGACATGGCCAAAGCCCGCGCCCTGCATCAGGCCCTTGAGCGCAGCCTGGTCCGGATGCATGCGGATGCTCTCGGCCAGGTAGCGGTAGCTCTGTTCGTCCTTCGCCACCCACTTCCCCATCAGCGGCATGAAGCTGAACGAGTACCAGTCGTAGGGCTTTTGCAGCGCAGCCAGGGGCTTGCTGAATTCCAGCACCAGCAGACGGCCACCGGGCTTGAGCACGCGGCACATCTCGGCCAGCGCCGCATCCTTGTGCGTCATGTTGCGCAGACCAAAGGCGACGCTGACGAGGTCGAAGCTCTCGTTGGCAAACGGCAGGTGCTCGGCATCGCAGGCCGCGGTGGGCAGCACCAAGCCTTCGTCGAGCAGGCGATCGCGGCCCACCCGCAGCATGGCCTCGTTGATGTCGGTCAGCACCACGCGGCCGCTGTGGCCGGCGGCCTTGGCGAAAGCGCGGGCGAGGTCGCCCGTGCCGCCGGCAATGTCCAGCACCTGCATGCCCGGGCGCACGGCCGCCACGGCCACCGTGTAGGCCTTCCAGGCGCGGTGCAGGCCCATCGACAGCACGTCGTTCATCAGGTCGTAGTTCGAAGCCACCGAATCGAAGACCCCGCGCACGTGGCGCGCCTTCTCGCTGTCGTCGACGGTCTGGTAGCCGAAATGCGTCTGGGCCATGGTGTCTGCGGATTCCCTGCGAGGTTCAGTGGCTGCTGCAGGCGCTGCCGACCGCCGGGCCCGCCTTGCTCATCGGCGCGTCACGGTCGGCCCCGGCGGCGCGCAGGCGCTCTTCGTACATCGCCCAGCGCTCGGCCTGCTGGCTGCCCAGCTGATGCAGATAGGTCCAGCTGAAGATGCCGCTGTCGTGGCCATCGCTGAACACCGGCTTCACTGCATAGTGGCCCACGGGGCTGATGTCGACGATGGTCACCTCGCGCTTGCCGGTCTGCAGCACTTCCTGGCCCGGGCCGTGGCCCTGCACCTCGGCCGAGGGCGAGTACACGCGCAGCAGCTCGAACGGCAGGCGGAAGGTGCAGCCGTCGTCGAAGCTGACCTCGAGCACCTTCGAGGTCTGGTGCACGGTGAGGTTGGTGGGTTGGGGGCTGCCGGTACTCATCTCTGAATTAGACCAGCACGCGCTCGATGCCACCCGCATTGGCCTTCGCCACGTAGGCCTGTAGCCAGTCTTCGCCCAGCATCACGCGCGCCATCTCGACGACGATGTAGTCGGCCTCCAGCAGGCCGCTCGTCATGTCGTCCTCGAAGCGCTTCAGGCCCTGCAGGCAACTCGGGCAGCTGGTGAGGATCTTCACGTTGGCCTGCGCTGCCGCGCTCAGGCCCGGCGTGTTAGCCATCATCGTGCGCAGCGCCGCCTCGCCCTTCTTCAGCTCTTCTTCCTTGCGGAAACGCACCTGCGTGCTGATGTCGGGCCGCGTCACGCCCAGCGTGCCGCTTTCGCCGCAGCAGCGCTCGTTCTTCAGCACGTTGGGGCCCACGAGTGCCTTGACGGTCTTCATCTGCTCCTGCAGCTTCATCGGGCTGTGGCAGGGGTCGTGGTAGAGGTAACCAGCCTGCGGGTCGGCTTGCAGCGTGATGCCCTTCTCAAGCAGGTATTCGTGGATGTCGACGATGCGGCAGCCGGGGAAGATGTCCTCGAACT
>JANMMD010000336.1:0-12263 GCA_031372905.1 Betaproteobacteria bacterium | reverse complement strand
GAGCTGATCGAGGTGGCCAAGGACCAGGGCGCCACGCAGCTGGACGTGCGCCTGGGCTCCCCCGCCGACGAGAGCCAGTGCAACTGCGGCGGCCGCGGCCTGCAGGGCAGCCGCTTGCAGGCCGGCGGCGTGATGGCCTTCCACGCCGCCACGGGCACAGCGCGCTACCAGGTGCGCGTGGAGCGCTGGCACGACAAGGGCCGCGAGGTGGAGCTGGACAGTGCCCAGGGCCTGCCGGCTGGCGACCTCTTCGGCGCCGCGCTGGTGATGCCCGGCCGCTACCGGGTGCTGCTGGGCCGCAAGACCTTGGCCGAGGTGGTGGTGCGGCGGCCCGAGGGCAAGCCCGACCCGAAGAAGCCGCACCGCACCGACCAGCCGGTGCTGATGAAGACCGGCCAGCCGCCCACCCAACCGCTGGAGATGAGCGCCGGCACCTGCCTGGTGCTGTGGCTCGACGAGCCGGGCACGGTGCGTGTCGAGCCCCTGGAGTTGCTGGGCGAACTGGTGAAGGCCGCTTGATGGAAAGCGCGGCCGCGTCAGCCAGCCAGCGACGCCGCCGCTGCCTTCAGTACCTGCGCAGAGCGCGCCAGCGCTGCGCTTTCGGCCTCGTCCATCTGCGGCGCCAGCACCTGCGTGGCGCCGTCTTCGCCGACGACCGTGGGCAGCGACAAGGCCACGCCGTTCAGACCAGCGGCGCCTTCCTGCAAGCGCGACACGGTCAACACGCGCTGCTCGCCGCGCAGCAGGCAGCGCAGCAGGCTGGCGGTGACCAGACCGATGGCGTGGTTGGTCGCGCCCTTGCGCTGGATCACTTCATAAGCCGCGCGGCGCACCTCGACGGCCAGCCGCGTTTCGGTCTCGGCCGCCCAGCCCGGCCACTGCCGCACGGGCACCCCGCCCACCTGCGCACCCGACCACAGCACCACTTCCGAATCGCCGTGCTCGCCCACCACCTGGGCGTGAATGGACTGTGGCGCCACGCCCAGTTCACGCCCCAGCACCTGGCGCAGGCGCGCAGTGTCGAGCATGGTGCCGGTGCCCAGCACGCGCGCGGGCGGCAGGCCGCTGGCCTGCACCATCACGCCGGTGAGCACGTCCACCGGGTTGGTGACCATCACGAGGGTGCCGCCGAAGCCCACGAGCTTCTCGCCGATCTCGCCGACGATGCGCGCGTTGTCACGCAAGAGGGCCAGCCGCGATTCGCCCGGGCGGCCGCCGCGGCCGGCTGCTACCACCACCACGTGCGCCCGACGCATCTCGTCGATGGAGGCCGTGCGCACCAGGCAGCTGGGGTAGAAGGCCGCGCCATGCGTCAAGTCCATCGCCTCACCTTCGGCGAGTGGGCCATTCATGTCGTGCAGCCACAGCTCATCGGCCGCGCCAGAGTGCAACGTCGAGATGGCCACGCTGGTGCCCACCCACCCGGTGCCGATGATGCCCACGGTTCTGTTCATGCGGCCCCTTTGCTCACGCGCCTGCGGCAGACGCTGCCCGCACGATAGCGACCGCAGCGTCAAGGAAGTCGCTCATTGCACCGTCCCTGCTGCAGGGCAGCTTGCCAAGCGCTATCGCTTTCGGACGATTTCACTTTGGTATCGTTTTTAGACGATTTCTTGTTAACATCGCCCTGAGGCGATATAATTCACGAATCGCCTTTAACCGATGGATATCGTGGACTACCCCGTCCAGCTTCCGAGCCAGCTGCAAAAACTGCTGAAGTCTCTGCGCAAGTCGCGCCAGATGACACAGGCTGAACTCGCCCAGCGTCTGGGCGTTGTGCAGTCGCGCGTGGCGGACATCGAGCGCGACCCCGGTGCCGTGAGCGTGGCACAGCTGCTGCAGGTCTTGGCCCTGCTCGGGGCGCAGATGGTGGTCCGCGAGACCCCGGGCACGCCAGCGGGCACACCCGCGGACAGCCCGCCTGACGACGGGCCACGGGGCCAATGGTGACGAGGGCTGACCCGCGTGAGCTCTGGGTCTGGATGAACGGTGAGCATGTCGGCACCTGGCAGCGCAGCCGCACCAATGGCCATCGCCTGGTCTATTCGCCGTCATGGCTGGCGTCGGCCCGGGCGCGGCCGCTGTCTCTGTCGCTGCCCATCACGCCCGACCGAACCGTCACCGGGCCGGTTGTGGCCCACTTCTTCGACAACCTGCTGCCCGACGACGAGCGCATCCGGCGTCGCGTGAGCGCGCGCTTCAAGGTGGGTTCCACCGACGTGTTCGAGCTGCTGCAGGCCATCGGCCGCGACTGCATCGGCGCCGTGCAGTTGCTGCCGCCCGAGCAGGCTCCAAGCGGCTTCGACCAGCTCGAGTACGCGCCGATGGACGAAGAGACGGTGGCGCGGCACCTGCGCGGGGTCGCTGCCGACCCCGGCCTGGGGGCAGACGCGCACCCCGACGACCTGCCCATCTCGATCGCCGGCGCGCAGGAAAAAACGGCGCTGCTGAAAGTGGACGGGCAATGGTGTCGCCCGCTCGGCGCCACCCCCACCACGCACATCCTCAAGCTGCCACTGGGCCTGGTGGGCGGCCGCCGTCTCGACCTCAGCCACTCCGTCTACAACGAGTGGCTGTGCACGCAACTGCTGCGCGAGCTGGGTCTGCCCGTGGCGAGCACGGACATCGCCACCTTCGGCGAAGACACGGTGCTCGCGGTAGAGCGCTTCGACCGGCAGTGGGTGGAGGCAGAAGACGGCCCGCGCTGGATCGCCCGCATCCCGCAGGAGGACTTCTGCCAGGTTCTGGGCGTGCCCCCGCACGACAAGTACGAGACCCAAGGCGGGCCAGGCATGGCCCAATGCCTGCAAGTGCTTCAAGGCAGCCGCAGGGCCGCCGCCGACATCCGCCACTTCCTGTGCGCCCAACTGGCCTTCTGGCTGCTGGCCGCCACCGACGGCCACGCCAAGAACTTCTCACTCTTTCTGCTGCCCGGTGGCAGCTACCGCATGACGCCGCTGTACGACGTGATCTCCGTCTGGCCCGTCATCGGCAACGGGCCGAACCAGGTCGCCTGGCAGGAAACGCGGCTCGCAATGGCGGTGCGATCGAGGAACGTGCACCGCGAACTGGCGCGCATCCAGCCCCGGCATTGGCACGGGCTTGCCCAACGCAGCGGCGCAGACGGCACCTGGGAAGCGATGCAGACGCTGGTGGAGCGCGTGAAGCCAGCCATCGCCAGGGTCGAGAGGCTGTTGCCCGCGGGGTTTCCCGGGCACACCGCGCAAAGCATCTTCGACGGGCTGCGCCGGCAGAGCCAGGCCTGGGCGCGTGGGCTGGAAGGCCTGGATCAGCCGCGCACGTCGAAAAGATAGACGCCGCGCGCGCCCACCGTGACGAGGCGCTCGGTGCCCACCCAGCAGCAGCTGGACAGCGGCCCGTCGACATGCAGGGCGAGCCGGCGCTCACCCGCCGGCAGGCTCCACACGAGGATGCCGCCGTCGCTGGACACCGAGGCCAGGCGCGCACCGTCGCGCGTGATGGCCAAGCCGTTCACGTCTTCGAGGTGCCCTTCCAGCACACGCTGCGACGCGCCGCTCTCGGCGTGCCAGAGCCGCAAGGTCCGGTCGCTGCTGGCAGACACCAGGGTGCGCCCGTCCGGCGTGTAGGCGCAATCGTTCACGCTGGCCACGTGGCCCTGCAGATCCATCGGCAAGAACTGCTCTGCGGCGCGTTCGGCCGTCAGGGGCCGGGCGTCGACAAGCCAGGCTTCCCACAGCCCTTCGTCCAGCGGCAGGCACCAGCGCTTCAGCGTGTGGTCGGCCGCCGCCGTGGCCAGCCAGCGGCCGCAGGGGCTGAAGGCGCAGGCGTTGATCCACTGCTCGTGCGCCACCCAGGCGAGCTTGCGCGAGCGGGTGCCCAGGTCCCACACCCGTGCCGTGCGGTCGTTGGAGACGCTGGCCAGCAAGCGGCTGTTCGGGCCGCGCCCGGGGCCGAAGGTGCAGGCGTTGACGGTGTCGCGGTGGCCGGCAAGGCTGGTGATGCGCTCGCCAGTGGCGGCGTCCCAGACGGCCAGCGTGCGGTCGGAGGATGCGGTGGCCACGCGCAGGCCATCTTCGCTGACCGCGCAGCCGCGCACGCCGGCCTCGTGCATCCGCCATGCAGCCCGTGCCTGCGCGCGGGCCACGTCCCAACGCAGCAGCATGCCGTCTTGGCCCGCGGTGAAGGCATGCCGGCCGTCGGGCGCCGCAGCGCAGGCGTGCACGAGGCCGTCGTGCTGGCGCTGGCGGTAGGGTTCCGCGCGCACACCCAGCCGCCACAGCCGGGCGGTGCCGTCGTTGGCGGCCGAGACCACCAGGCTCGCGGCCACCGACACCGCGCAGTCGTGCACCCAGTCGGCGTGGCCGGTCAGGTTCTGCATCAGCTCCAGGCTGTCTGCGGACCAGACGCGCACCACGCCATCGGCAGCGGCGGTGATCACGAGGCGGCCGTCGTCGCTGAAGGCACAGGCCGTCACCGCGGCGCTGTGGGCGATCACGGCCTGGTGCTCGCCGGTCGCCCAGTTCCACAAGCGCAGCGTGCGGTCGCTGCCGACGCTGGCCAAGCGGCTGCCGTCGGGCGTCAACGAGCAGGCCTGCACGGCCGCGGTGTGGCCCTTGAGCACGGCCAGGGCCTGCCCGCTGTCCAGGTCCCACACCACCAGGCTCTGGTCGGCCGAGGCCGAGGCCGCCAGGCGGCCGTCCTGGCTGACGGCGCAACCCAGCACGGCCGCCCAGTGCCCCTGCTCGTTGGTGGGCACGAGCCAGCCGTGCTCGTTGTTGGCCCAGCTGCGCGCCAACGTGTGCACGTTCTCGCCGCTGTCCACATCCCAAAGCTTCAGCGTTTCGTCCAGCGATGCCGAAACGAGCCAGCGCCCGTCGGCGCTGAGCGCGCAATCCGTCAGCTGGTCGGTGTGCCCCTGCAGGCAGGCGAGCACCGCGCCGCTGGCGATGTCCCACACCCACAGCCGGCGATCGCTCGTGGCCGCGGCCAGGCGCCGGCCGTCTGCCGAGAGGTCGATGGCACGCACCTCGTGCGCGGACGCCGCGTCGCCGCTGTCGGCAGCCAGCTGGCGGATCTCACTGCCCGTGGCCGCCTCCCACAGCGTGATGCGCTGTTCGGTGGACGCGGTGGCGACCATCAGCCCGTCGGCCGACACCGCGCAGGCGCGCACCGCGCCGCGCCGGTTGCCCAGCGTGCGCAACAGCGCCGGGTGCGGCAGATCCGGCAAGGTCGCGATCGGGGCCAGCCGCGGCTCGGTGCCGCCGTCCAGGCCCACTTCCGCCGGCAGCCGGGCCAGCAGCGTGGCCCGCACCTCGGCGGCCGATCGGCAATCGCCGAACAGGTGGGCACTCTGGCCGTAGATGCGGCACAGCAGCGCCAGCGGTGCGTGCGCGGGAAAGCGCGCTTGCGCCAGGCGCAGGTCGGCCTCCACCGCGAAGGCCGTGCGCACCAGGGTCTTCTGCGACAGCCACTGCGCGCTCAGCGCCAGCGCCTGCAGCTCTTGATGCAGGCCGGCGGCGTCGAGGTGGAAGAACAAATGCGTCCAGGCATAGGGCTCGTTGGGCGGCAGCGCGGCCCAGCCAGTTGCAGGCTTCAGCGCATCGACCAGCGTGTGGTGCAGCGCTGCGGCCCCGGTACCCAGGCGGTCGAGCAGGTAGCGGCGCACCACGTCGTGCATGCGCGCAAAGCGCGTCGACAGGTCCAGCGAAAGCAGCAAGGACAGCCGCGCCAGCCGCTCGCTCAGCGACTCGGCATCGAACTCGTCCAGCCCGCCGGTGCGCGCCCAGAGCGCGCCGAGGGTCACCAGAGGAATCTGCGCGTCTTCCGGGAACACCGCCAGCTCGTCGAAGCGCGCGCGCTCGTCGGCAGTCAGCTGCGCCAGGCTCAGGCCCAAGGTGCTGGCCACCGCGGCGTGGCGCGCGGCGGCGTCGCGGGCATCGAAGAAGGTCAGGCCGCGTTTGTCCAGCGCCCGGTTCACGTAAGCCACGGCTTCTGGAAGCGGCTGGCGCTGGTGCAGCACGCGTTCGCGCAGCGCACCGTTCACCAGCTTCAAGAGCAGCGGCCACTCGCCGAGGCGGCGCGCCAGCGCCGCGTAGCCATCGCTGGGCTCCAGGCCGTGGCCGAGCAGGCGCTCGGCCTCCTCGATCGCCATCGCGTCGACATCGACACGGCGGGCGCCGACGGGAAGCGCATCGACCATGCGCGTGGTGATGATGCGTGCGCAGCGCTCGCCGCCTTGCAGGAAGGGCCGCACATGGGCCACGTCCCAGGCGTCGTCGATGACGATCAGCAGCTCGCGGTCGGCCAGCAGCTCGGCGAACGCCGAGGCCGCGGTCTCCAGGCTGGCGAAGCCCGGGCGCTGGCCGGTGAGCATGAAGATCAGGTCTTCGACGCGGCCGGTGAGGTCGCCGGGCCGCTCGCCCAGCGTCACCCACAGAATGCCGTCGTCGAAGGCGTTCTGAATGCGTTCGTCGTGGCACAGCGCGCGTGCCAGCGCGGTCTTGCCGAAGCCGCCGGCGCCCCGCAGTGCCGTGGTGATGCCGATCGGCTCTTCGTTCTCGCCGCCGAGCAGTTGCGCCAGCAATCGTTCTGTCTCACGCGGCCGCGGCACGAAATCCACCGGCAGGTCGTCGACCATGAAAGGCACGCGCACGCGCTGCGGCTTGACGTTCAGGTCGGCGACGAACTTGCGCCACTCGTGGCCGAGGTCGTAGAAATGCGCGCTGCGCATCCAGCGCGGCAGGGCTTCGAAATCCAGCGCCGCGTCGGCCTTCACGGGGTACACCGCCACGCCGCGCTGGCGCGCGTAGCGCCATTCGCGCCGCACCATGTTCGAAGCCAGCGCGGCCGGCGTCATCACGAGCACGAGGTAGTCCACGCGGTCGATGGCCGCCGTGATCTGCTGCCACCAGTCGCGCCCGCCTTCCATGCCTTCGCGGTCGCGCCACAGCGGCACGCCTTCGTCATGCAGCCGGTCTCTCAGCGACAGCGCGAACTGTTCTCCGTCGCTGCGCGCGTACGAGAGGAAGACGCGGGGCTCGGTGGACATCGCGCGGGCATCGTAGCCCTTCCACGGGCCGTGGCGGCCCCGTGCGCGGCCCTGACAAGGGGCCTGCTGAAATGCGGCGTGCTGAAATGCGGACCATGGAAACCCAATTCTTCGACGCTGGCGACGTGCTGCTGCAAAGCGGCCTCACCCACCGCGGCACGCGCCTGGCCTACCAGACCTGGGGCACGCTGAACGCCGACAAGAGCAACGCCATCGTCTGGATGACGCCCTTCGGCGCCCACCACACCGACATCCAGGGCCAGATCGGCGAAGGCCGCGCGCTCGACCCGGCGAAGTACTTCATCGTCATCCCCAACCTCTTCGGCAACGGCCTGAGCTCATCGCCCAGCAATGCGGTGGCGCCGGCCAACGGCAGCCGCTGGCCGCGCTTCACCATCACCGACAACGTGCGTGTGCAGCGCCGCCTGATGACCGAGGTGTTCGGTGTCGACCGCCTCGCGCTGGCCGGCGGCTTTTCGATGGGCGGCCTGCAGGCCTACCACTGGGCGGCGCTGTACCCGCAGGCCGTGCAGCGCGTGGCCGTGCTGTGCGGCGCAGCGCGCTGCAGCCCGCACAACCATGTGTTCCTGGAAGGCGTGAAAGCCGCACTGACCGCCGACCCGAACTTCCAGGACGGCCACTTCAAGGCCCACCCCGAACGCGGCTTGCGCGCCATGGGCCGCGTCTATGCCGGCTGGGCTTTGTCGCAAACCTTCTACCGCGACGAACTCTGGCGCAGCATCGGTTTCAGCTCGGTCGAAGACTTTCTCGTGCACAACTGGGAAGGCGGCTTTCTCAAGCGCGACGCCGACAACCTGCTGAGCCACCTGTGGGCCTGGCAGAACGCCGACATCAGCGCGAATGATCTCTATGGCGGCGACTTTGCGAAGTCCCTGGGCGCCATCACCGCGCGGGCGCTCGTCATGCCGGGCTCCACCGACCTGTACTTCCAGGTCGAAGACAACCGGCGCGAGGTGGCGCTGATGAAGAACGCCGAGTTGAAGGTGATCCCGTCCGACTGGGGCCACCGTGCCGGCAGCGCTGCTGCACCGGCCGCCGAACTGCAGTTCGTCGATGCGGCGCTGAAGCAACTGCTGGTCATGGGCTGAAGGGTCTGCTCACCATGATCTCGACACGCCGCCACGCCGAATGGCACCGCACCGATCGCATCGGCTGGCTGCGCGCCGCGGTGCTGGGTGCCAATGACGGCATCGTCTCCACGGCCAGCCTGGTGATCGGCGTTGCAGCCGCCAGCACGGCGCCCAGCGGCGTCTTGCTGACGGGTGTCGCAGGCCTGGTGGCCGGCGCCATGTCCATGGCCGCCGGTGAATACGTGTCGGTGCATTCGCAGTCCGACACCGAGAAGGCCGACCTGGCGCGCGAGCGGGCCGAACTGCAGGCAGACCCGGCCGCGGAGCGCAACGAACTCGCGGCCATCTACCGGGCCCGCGGGCTCGAACCCGCCCTGGCGCAACAGGTGGCCCAGCAACTGATGCAGCACGACGCGCTCGGGGCCCACGCCCGCGACGAGCTGGGCATTTCGGAGGCGTTGAAAGCGCGGCCGGTGCAGGCTGCGATGGCCTCCGCCGGCAGCTTCGCTGTCGGTGCCTTCTTGCCGCTGGCAGTCACGCTGCTGGCGCCGGCATCGTCAATGATGGCCTGGGTTTCTGGCGCGTCGATCGCGTTCCTCGCCTTGCTGGGCGCGGTGGCGGCCAGGGCCGGCGGCGCCAGCGTGCTGGCAGGCGCGTGGCGGGTGACGTTCTGGGGTGCCCTGGCCATGGCAACGACCGCCGCTGTGGGGGCCTTGTTCGGGACCGTGGTCTGACCGAAGGCGCGTGCCTGGCACCGTGACGGCGGCCTCGAGACCGGTCCGCAGGCCAACAGACGCCCGCTACACTTGAGCCGAACCCGTCATTGGGGAGTAGCCGCCCTGCCTGCTGCAGGGGTCCGCGTCAACATGCTTGGCCCTTGCCTGAGGTATGGGCCATGGCGCGGACAGCTTCAAGCCTGGCAAGACCTTTGACTGCACTGCCTCCGGATGGGCCGGGGATGCCGTGCAGTCTTCGTCTCCGCTGGCCCTTGGAGTTTCCGTGGAAGCATTTTTCGTTTCGACCGGCGTCGTCGCCCTGGGTGAAATGGGCGACAAGACGCAGCTGCTGGCCATCGTGCTGGCAGCCGCGTTTCGCAAGCCCATCCCCATCATCCTGGGCATCCTGGTGGCCACCCTGGCGAACCAGGCCCTGGCAGGCGCAGTGGGCGGCTGGGTCGCACAGGCCCTGGGGCCGGACATCCTGCGTTGGGTCATCGGCGTGTCCTACCTGGCCGTGGGCGCCTGGATGCTGATTCCGGACAAGATCAACGACGACGGTGCTGCGGCCGGCAAGAAGCGCTTCGGCGTGTTCGGCACCACCGTTCTTGCCTTCTTCCTCGCGGAGATGGGCGACAAGACGCAGATCGCCACCGTGGCCCTGGCCGCGCGTTACGCCGACATCGTCCAGGTCGTGCTGGGCACGACCTTCGGCATGATGCTGGCCAACGTGCCGGCCGTGTTCCTCGGCGACAAGATCGCCAAGAAGGTGTCGATGACGCTGGTGCATGGCCTCGCGGCCGTCATCTTCGCCATCCTGGGTGTGCTGACGCTGTTCAATGTCGGCCAACTGTTCTGAAGGCGCTTGGCGACGAACGCCGAGACACCCGCAAGCTGCGCCAGCAGACGGCCACGCAGGGCCGAACAGCCCCCATACGACCAGGGGCAAGGGCGCCGTGACGCGCGCTGCGCGCTCAGCACCGCTGCACCTGACAGCTGTCGTGAAGCTCGGATCTGGCGGTGAGTTGGGGGTGCAGGCGCTGGAAGGCCGACTCCAGGCTGCAATCCACGACCTCGAAGGTCACGCGGTACATCTGTCCCCGCGTGGAGGCCAGCAGGGTCCCCAAACCCAGCGTTGGCGGGACGCCGCTCAGATCGCTGCCGACACTCGGCAATTCACTGGAAATACTGGCAATGTGAAACCGTCCTTGGCCGTCGCAGAGCGCGATCTCTTTGCCCAAACGACACTGATCAAAGACGCGGTAACTGTTCATTGCAACTCTTCGATTTCCGGAATCTCATCCATCGACCCGCCTGGCAGCGTGGATTCGATGGCGTTCGGCTGCGATCGCCACGCTGCCCGTCAGGAACGCCTGCTGTAAAGCCTGTTCGGAAGTCAACCACCGATGTCCGCCAGAAATGGCGATGTCTCTGAAGATGTCGACGCCTTGGACAGCGCCAATGCGATGCCTGACGACGATGACCGCAGCCAGATGGCCCTCGCCAGCACGAAGCTCCAAGGCCCCTGCGTGGATGCGGTACTCACCGTCGTTTCGGTCTTCCAATCGCATGTGACGCTTCGCGCTTGACACTTCGTCGACCCTGCACCTTGATCGCCTGCTTCTCCTCCATCTGTGGGCCAACCCACAGACATGCGTGAAAACGAAGCCTCGTCCTGGCGGCCGGCCTGAGTGGCGCGGTCACAGCTCAAGGACAGCCGCCGGCTCGCTCCCTGTGTGCCGATCGGGCTCCGTGGTGCTGAGGATTTCGTTCACAACGGCGGTGGCGTAATTCCCGGCGGGCAATGAGAAGGTGAGCACAAGTTGATGGGCCTGTGGCCATTCCCAGGACATCTCCACCGGGCTCGCCACCAGGGCGCGGCGCTCCTGATTCAGACCCGCGTGCTCCATGCCTTCGCACAAGGTGGCGTGACGTTCAGCCACGCCGCTTTCCAGGGCCTGCGCTTGATTGGTGGTCGTCACACGGCCCCGCCCCCAGAGCGGTCCGGTGAGCCGGCCCGCCTCGTCCATCACGTCACCGGGCAGCGTCTTGCCCCAGAGGCCCTGCTGTATGCGCAGCGCCAGCACTTCATTGAAGACGAAGGAACGCACCGCCGACAGGTAGATGCCCTTCATCTTCGGGTTGCGCACGCGGATTTCACGCGCAAGCATGGCTCTGCCCTGCATCACGTTGCCGCCCTCGTAGCCAAAGCGCTGCGCGCCGAAGTAGTTGGGCACGCCCTGTGACGCAACGGCCTCGAGATTGGCCTCGATGGCTCCGCGGTCGCCGGTCACGTCACGCAGCACGATGCGGAAGCGGTTGCCCCGCAGGTCACCGGGGCGCAGTTTCTTGACGTGGCGGCTCTGACTCAGCACCTGAAATTCCGGGTGCTGAAGCTGCGTCAGGTCGGGCGTCTCGCCCGTCCCTTTCCCCTTCGGCAGATAGATGCTGAACCACTGCCGCGTGACGGCGTGGCGGTCTTTGAGGCCGGCATAGCCTACGTCCCTTTCCTGCACGCCGGCAGCCTCAGCGAGCTGTTGGGCGACAAAGGCGGTGTTGGCACCGTTCTTTTCGATGTCCAGCCAGATGTGTTCGCCCTCGCCGCAGGGTGGCTGCAGCGGCAGCTCGGTCACGATGAAATCCTCGTTGACGAGTTTCAGCGTGGCGCAGGCGCCGCTGGCAGGGTAAGCCTTGGGCCACTGCGGCAGGGTCGTGTAGGGAGCGTCGGGCATGAGCGGTAGGCCGACACCCGCTGTCGACGGGGACAGGCTGTCTGGCTGGCCATGGAAAGACCGGACCCTGATTCTCGCCTTTCGGCGTGGTGCGACACCGCGGCGATGGGCCGCTGCTTGGACTCAGGCCCGAGCCCGTCGCACGCCAGCGCCGAACAGGTTCTCGATGGGCTCAGGCCTGTGCAACAAGAAGCCCTGCGCGTAGTCGATGCCGATCTCACGCACGCGCGCCAGCACTTCGGGCCGGTCCACGAACTCGGCGACCGTCTTGACCCCCACCACCCGGGCCACATCGACGAAGCAGCGTACGGCGGCGGCGTCCAGCGGGTCGTCGATGACGTCGCGGATGAAGCTGCCGTCGATCTTCAGCAGATCGACCTTGAGGGTCTTCAGGTAGCCGAACGATGAAGCCCCGGCCCCGAAGTCGTCGAGCGCCACCCTGGCCCCGAGCCCGCGGACCTGCTCGATGAAGATGGCGGCATCGGCCATGTTGGTGACGGCGGCGGTTTCCGTGATCTCCAGGCAGATGCGCCGGCAGACTGCGCTGCCCGCTTCGGTCAAGGCATCGATGGCGTGCCGGTGGAACGCGCGGTCGCCCACAGACTGCCCTGAGAGATTGATGCACAGGGTGTCCAAAGCATTCACATCGGGCAGGGTCTGCATGTGCTGCACGGCGCGCTTGAGCACCCAGCGG
>JANMMD010000299.1:0-12889 GCA_031372905.1 Betaproteobacteria bacterium | reverse complement strand
GGAAACACGCCCGTCGACAGATAGCGGTCGCCGCGGTCGCAGACGATGAAGACGATGGTGGCGTCGCGCACCTGCTGCGCGATCTGCAGCGCCACCCAGCAGGCCCCCGCCGCGCTGATGCCGGCGAAGATGCCTTCTTCGCGCGCCATGCGGCGCGCCATGTCTTCGGCGTCGGCCTGGCTCACGAGCACCAGTTCGTCCACATGGCTGGGGTCGTAGATCTTCGGCATGTAGGCCTCGGGCCACTTGCGGATGCCCGGGATGCGGCTGCCCTCGCTGGGCTGGGCGCCGATGATGCGCACCGCCGGGTTCTGCTGCTTGAGGTAGCGCGACACGCCCGTGATGGTGCCGGTGGTGCCCATGGCGCTGACGAAGTGCGTCACGCGGCCGGCGGTGTCGGCCCAGACCTCGGGGCCGGTGGTCTCGAAGTGCACGCGCGGGTTGTCGGCATTCGCAAACTGGTCGAGCACGCGGCCCTTGCCGTCGCGCTGCATCTGCGCGGCCAGGTCGCGCGCGTATTCCATGCCGCCGCTGCGCGGCGTGAGCACGAGTTCGGCACCGAAAGCCTTCATCGTCTGCGCGCGCTCGATGGACAGGTCCTCCGGCATGATCAAGACCATCTTGTAGCCACGCATCGCCGCGGCCATCGCCAGCGCGATGCCGGTGTTGCCACTGGTGGCTTCGATCAAGGTGTCGCCGGGGCGGATGTCACCGCGCTCCTCGGCGCGCTTGATCATGCTGATGGCCGGCCGGTCTTTCACGCTGCCCGCGGGGTTGTTGCCTTCCAGCTTGCCCAGCACCACGTTGCCGCGCGCAGCACCTGCTGCGCCGGGCAGGCGCTGCAGCGCCACCAGGGGCGTGCCGCCGATGGCATCTTCCAGGGTCTTGTAGACAGGCGGGGCCGACGGGGCCGGTGCGGTCATGAGGCGAGGCTCCAGCAGCAGGGGCCGTGATTGTCGCAGCGCGCGGCGGGCTGTGTAGCCCGCCCCCGCGAAGCCCTGGCAGGGCCGGTCGCCAAGGAGCGACGTGTGATAATCCTGAATGTCTCGCGCTCATCGCTGAGCACATCGCCCGCGTGACGAAATCGGTAGACGTAGCGGATTCAAAATCCGCCGCCGCAAGGCGTGCCAGTTCGAGTCTGGCCGCGGGCACCAAGTGGGCACACAGCGGCCCGGCCACCCACATTGCCGCATGCCCCCCATCCCGACCCTGACGAAGAACCTGATGCTGGCCTGCACGGCCATCTTCTGCCTGCAGCAGATCGTGTTCCTGCAGGGCCTCTTTGCGCTTTACCCGCTGGGCAGCGGCAATTTCATGCCCTGGCAGGTGGTGACCTACGCCTTCCTGCACGGCGGTATCGGCCACCTCTTCTTCAACATGCTGGGCCTGTGGATGTTCGGCTCCGAGCTGGAGCGCCTGTGGGGCGCCAAGCGCTATGCCACCTTCCTGCTGGCCGGCGTGCTGGCCGCGGCGCTGACGCAACTCATCATCACCGCCGTGACCAATTCCAACGTGCCGACGGTGGGCGCGTCGGGCGGGTTGTTTGCTCTGCTGCTGGCCTTCGGCATGCTGTTCCCCGACCGCATCATCATGCCGCTGTTTCCGCCCATCCCGATGAAGGCGCGCACCTTCGTCATCGTCTTCGGCGCGCTGGAACTGGTACTGGGCTTGCTTGACACCGGCAGCGTGGCGCACTTCGCGCACCTGGGTGGCATGGTGGGCGGCTTCCTGATGATTCGCTACTGGCGGCGCCAGCCGCCCTTCGGCAGACGCTGAGGCCAGGCGCCGGGCAAATCCCCGGCCTGGCAACGGCGTGCGGGCGGCCTCATGCTTGGGACGCAGGCGCCCAGTTGGCGCACGAGGGGTTGGGCATGGCAGGTCTCTGGCACGCAACGGCACGCAGGCTGGTCACCTGGGCCTTGTTGATCCCGGCGCTGTGCAGTGCGGCGCAGACCTCCGACATTGAAGCCCTGTCGCGCGCCATGCAACGCGCGCACGAAGCCGTGGTCGGCATCGAGGTGCAGATCGTCGACGGCGCCAGCTCGGCGCAGACGCTCGGCACCGAGCGCCAGGGCTCGGGCGTGCTGATCGGCGACGACGGGCTGGTGCTGACCATCGGCTATCTCGTGCTGGAAGCCGAAAGCGTCGTGATCATCACCGACGACGGCCGCCGGCTGCCGGCGCGCGTGGTGGCCTACGACCTGGCCACCGGCTTCGGGCTGGTGCAGGCGCTGACGCCGATCGGCCGCACGCCGGTGCCAATGGCGCGGCCCTCTGCCCTGGCTGACGACACCCCGCTCACGGTGGTGAGTGGCGGGGATGACGCCGAAGTCGAGACCGTGAATCTGGTCTCTCGCCGCGCCTTCTCGGGCTTCTGGGAATACCACGTCGAAGGTGCGCTCTTCACCGTACCGCCGGCGCGCCAGCACAGCGGGGCCGCGCTCTTCAATGCGCGCGGTGAGCTGCTGGGCGTCGGCTCGCTGGTCGTGCCGGATGCACGCGGCCCCGGCCAGCCGCGCGCGCCAGGCAACCTCTTCGTGCCGGTGGACCTGCTGCTGCCGGTGCTGGCGGAGATGCGCGCCGAGGGCCGCTCACTGGCCAGCGCGCGGCCGTGGCTGGGCTTGAACTGCGCCGAGCAGGCGGGGCAGCTGCGCGTGCTGCGCGTCACCGACGACAGCCCGGCCGACGTCGCCGGCCTGCAGGTGGGCGACCGCATCACGCGCCTGGACGGCGTGAAGGTGGCCGCACTCGCGCAGCTGTGGAAAGCGCTGTGGGCCGACACCCGCCCGGAGCGTGCGGTCGAACTGGAGATCGAGCGCAGCGGCCGGCCGATGACCATCACCGTGCAGGCGGTCGACCGCGCCAAGACGCTGAAACGCGCGCAAGGTATTTGAGCCGCCTTCAGCCGCGGCGCAGGCCGTCCTCCACGGTCGGGTAGCGCAGCCGCAAGCGCAGCTCGGTCTTCAGGCGCTGGTTGTGCAAGCGGCGCGATTCGCTCATGAAGCTCATCAGCATCGGGCTGAGCTGCTCTCGCGCTTCTTCGCGGGTGATGCGCGGCGGGCGCGGCAGGCTGCACAGGTCGGCCGCGAGGTCGAAGTAGTCACCCATCTTCATCTGCGTATCGTCGCTGGCGTGCAGCACGCGCTGGGGCCGGCCGCGGTACAGCGCCGCTACGCAGGCCCGCGCCAGGTCGTCGGCGTGGATGTGGTTGGTGTACACGTCGTCGTTGCCCGCCAGCACCGCGGTGCCGCGTGCCAGGCGCTCACGCGGGTGGCCACCCGCGCGGTTGCTGGCGTAGATGCCGGGAATGCGCAGCACGGTCACGCGCGCGCCGGTGCGGCGGCCGAACCAGCGCAGCTGCGCTTCGGCATCGACGCGGCGGCGCGCGCGGTCGGTGGCGGGTGCCACGGCGCGGGTTTCGTCGAAGAAGGCGCCCGCGCAATCGCCGTAGACGCCGCTGGTGCTGCCGTAGACCAGGCGCTGCACGCGACCGCCGCGTGCCAGCGTACGCAGCAAGGCGCGGGTGCGCGGGTCGGTGGCGCCCTGCAGCGGTGGCGGCGCCAGGTGCAGCACCGCATCAGCCAGGCCGCCCAGGCGGCCCAGCGTGGCGGGCTCATCGAGGTTGCCGAGCAAGGGCGTCACGCCTGTGGCGCGGAGTTCTGCGAAGCGCGCTGCGCTCGAGGTCAAAGCCAGCACGCGCCAGGCCGGCAGGACCAGCGGCAGCACACGCAGACCGACATCGCCACAGCCGACGATGAGCAGCGTGGGGCGGCGTGCGGCGGCCAGGGGCGGTACGGCAGGCAGGGGCATGAAAGGCTTCCACAGGGCTGTGCATCAGGGGCCGGGCACAATTCGCGACCGAGTTTAAGAGCGCCGCTCGCGCCACATCCCCCGCTGCCATGAGCTTCCAGATCACGCTGCAACCTTCGCAACGCGCCTTCACGGTGGACGGCGAAGAAGCCATCCTGCCCGCCGCCATCCGCCAGGGCGTGGGTCTGCCTTACGGCTGCCGCGACGGCGCCTGCGGCTCGTGCAAGAGCAAGCTGCTCGAAGGCCGCGTGCTGCACGGCGCGCACCAGCTCAAGGCGCTGTCGCCCGATGAAGAAGAACAGGGCTACATCCTCACCTGTTGCGCCCACCCGCAGACGGACTGCGTGGTGGAGGCGCGCAGCGTGCCGGGCGCCGGCGAGTACCCGGTGCTGAAGCTGCCCTCGCGGGTGCTCAGCATCAGCAAGCCCAGCACCGATGTCGCGGTGATCAAGCTGCAGCTGCCGGCCAACCAGAACCTGCAATACCGCGCCGGGCAGTATGTCGAATTCATCCTGCGCGACGGCGCGCGCCGCAGCTACAGCATGGCCAACGCCCCGCACCTGCTGGGCAGCCCGCCGGCCATCGAACTGCACGTGCGCCACATGCCCGGCGGCAAGTTCACCGACCATGTGTTCAGCGCGATGAAGGAGAAAGACATCCTGCGCATGGAAGGCCCGTTCGGCAGCTTCTTCCTGCGCGAGGAGTCGACGAAGCCCATGGTGCTGCTGGCCAGTGGCACGGGCTTTGCGCCCGTCAAGGCCTTGATCCAGCATCTGCAGCACAAGGCCGTCACGCGCCCTGCAGTGCTGTACTGGGGCGGCCGCCGCCCGGCCGACCTCTACGAAAACGCCTGGTGCGAAGAGGCCGCGGCTGAGCTGCCGTGGCTGAGCTACGTGCCCGTGGTGAGCAACGCCCTGCCCGAGGACGCGTGGACCGGCCGCACCGGCTTCGTGCACCACGCGGTGATGCAGGACTTCGCCGATCTCTCCGGCCACCAGGTGTATGCCTGCGGCGCGCCCATCGTCGTCGAATCGGCGCAGCGAGATTTCGTCGCGGCCTGCGGCCTGCCGGCCGACGAGTTCTACGCCGACAGCTTCACCTCGGAAGCCGACAAGCTGGCGGTCTGAATCACGCCCTCAGAGCGTGGCACCCTGGAAGATGTGCACCTCGGTCTTGCCGCTGCTGGCGCCTTGGGTCAGCACCGCGTAAACCTCGCCGTTGGCGCGCAAGGCGAACTTCCAGCTCTTGTCTACCTCGGGCAGCGGGGTCGGCTCCTGACGACGGAAAGCGCCGTAGCGGCGGTCCACCGCCAGCACGTGCACTTCGCTGCGCTTGGAATTGCCACCGCGGTTGATGGCCACGATGTCGCCGTTGGGCATCACGCCGAAGTCCCAGGTGCTGTCGGTGGCGTGCAGCGCCGTGTTCATCTGCAGCGTCACAGTGGCGTAGCGGCTGCGCGCAGCCAGCACGAACACTTCGGTCTGGCCCAGGTTGGACAGCCGGTTGATGCAGACCAGATCGCCATCGGCATTGGCACCGAAGCTCCAACGGCGGTCCGTGGGCGGCAGGGCCGTGGGCACCTGCAGGCGGAAGGTGCGGTACTCGCGCTCGGCGTCGAGCACGTGCACCTCGGTCTTGTTGGATGCGCCGCTGCGTTTCACCGCCAGGATGTCGCGGTTGGCCAGCGCGACGAAGTCCCAGCTGTCGTCGCTGCTGGGCAGAACCGTTTCGACCTGCAGCGCGAAGCGCTGGAACTTGCTGCTGGCCGAGAGCACGTGCACCTCGGTCTTGCCCTTGCTGCCCTGGCGCTGGATGCCCACCAGGTCGCCGTTGGCGAAAACCTGGAACGACCAGGTGTCGGGCGTGGGCCCCATCGCGGTGGGCGTCTGCAGCCTGAATCCCTGTGCGAAGGCGATGGGGCTCCACAGGCCCAGACCGCCCACGCCGCACAAGCCCAGGCCGGCCGCCCCGGCCAGCACGCGACGACGCGGCGTGCCCATCATTCGCCCAGGTACGCGGCGCGCACCTTCGGGTCTGCGAGCAAGGCCTTGGCCTCGCCGGCCATCGTGATCTCGCCTGAATCCATCACATAGCCCCGGTTCGCCAGGCCCAAGGCGCGGCTGGCGTTCTGCTCCACCAGCAGCACCGTGGTGCCGCGGCCGTGGATGTCGGCCACCACCTCGAAGATCTTGTCCACCATGATGGGGGACAGGCCCATGCTGGGCTCGTCCAGCAGCAGCACCTTCGGGCGCGCCATCAACGCCCGGCCCATCGCGAGCATCTGCTGCTCGCCGCCGCTCATCGTGCCGGCCAGCTGGTTGCGGCGTTCCTTCAGGCGCGGAAAGATCGCGAAGACCTTGTCGATGTCGGCATCGATCTCCTTGTCCTTGCGCACGAAGGCACCCATCTGCAGGTTCTCGGTGATGGTCATGCGCGTGAAGGTGCCGCGGCCTTCCGGCACCATCACCAGGCCTTGTTTCACCAGATCCCACGGGCCCTGGCCCTTGATGTCGCGGCCCATGAACTCGATGCCGCCCTCGGCCACCGGCTGCGTGCCGGTGATGGCTTTCAACGTGGTGGTCTTGCCAGCGCCGTTGGCGCCGATGAGGCTGACGAGTTCACCCTGCAGCACTTCGAAACTCACGCCCTTGACGGCCTGGATGCCGCCATAAGCGACCTTCAGGCCCGTGACCTTCAACATCGACGTGCTCATCAGTGGGCCCCTGCGCCGAGGTAAGCCTCGATCACCTTCTCGTTCTTCTGCACCTCGGCAGGGTTGCCTTCGGCGATCTGCTTGCCGTAGTCGAGCACCGTCACGCGGTCGCACAGGCCCATCACCAGCTTCACGTCGTGCTCGATCAGCAGGATGGTGCGGCCGTCCTTGCGGATGCGGTCGATGAGCTCGCGCAGCACCACCTTCTCGGTGGCGTTCATGCCGGCGGCGGGCTCGTCCAGCGCGATGAGCTTGGGGTCGGTGGCCAGTGCGCGGGCAATCTCCAGCCGGCGCTGGTCGCCATAACTCAGCGTGCGCGCCTTGAACTCGGCGTACTTGCCGATGCCCACGTAATCCAGCAGTTCCTGTGCACGCGCGGCAATCGCGGCTTCCTCGGCCTTGAAGGCCGCAGTGCGGAAGATGGCACCGCCCAGGCCCGAATGGCTGCGCACATGGCGGCCGACCATCACGTTCTCCAGCGCCGTCATCTCGGCGAAGAGGCGGATGTTCTGGAAGGTGCGGGCAATACCGGCCTTGGCCACTTCGTGCACCGCGCTGGGTTTGTAGGGCGCGCCACCGAGCTCGAACGTGCCGCCGTCGGGCGTGTACAGACCCGTGATGACGTTGAAGAAGGTCGTCTTGCCGGCGCCGTTCGGGCCGATCAAGCCGTAGACCTGCCCGGACATGATGGTGATGCCGACATCCGACAAGGCTTGCAGGCCGCCGAAGCGCTTGCTGACGCCTTGAACCTTGAGAACGGGAGTGCTCATCTCGTGTGCCCCGCCTTCACTTCGCCACCGGCTGCGGTGCAGCCTTGCCATGTTCACGCGCTGGCCACAAGCCACGCGGGCGGGACAGCATGATGCCGATCATCGCCAGCGCAATCAGCAGCTGGCGCAGGATGGAGGCATCGAGCCGGCCGCCGGTCATCTGCTGCAGCGGCCCGGCCACATAGCGCAGCACCTCGGGCAAGGCGGCCAGCATCACCGCACCGAGGATGACGCCCGGCAGGTGGCCCATGCCGCCCAGCACCACCATGGCCACGATCATCACGCTCTCCTGCAGGCTGAAGGATTCGGGCGAGACGAAGCCCTGGAAAGCCGCGAACATCGAGCCCGAAACGCCGCCGAAGGTGGCGCCCATGCCGAAGGCCAGCAGCTTCATGTTGCGCGTGTTGATGCCCATGGCCTTGGCCGCGATCTCGTCTTCGCGGATGGCCATCCAGGCACGGCCGATGCGGCTGGTTTCCAGGCGGTGGCAGATGACGACGCTGATCACCACCAGCAGCAGGAAGAGGTAGTAGTACAGCACCACCGAACCGATGCGGTAGCTGCCGATCTCGATGGCCTTGCCGAAGCTGAAGCCGAAGAGGTTCATCGAATCGATGCGGTCCAGGCCCCGCGGCCCGTTGGTGATGTTCACTGGGTGCTCGAGGTTGTTCATGAACACGCGGATGATTTCGCCGAAGCCCAGGGTGACGATGGCGAGGTAGTCGCCCCGCAGCTTCAGCACCGGCGTGCCCAGCAGCACACCAGCGATGGCCGCCAGCCCTGCGGCCAGCGGCACCACCGCCCACACCGGCGTGTGCAAGCCCTCGGGGAACATGGCCGCCACCCAGGGGAAGTTCTCCCACAGGTGCGGGCTGGCGAGCAGCGCATACATGTAGGCGCCGACGGCGTAGAACGCCACGTATCCCAGATCGAGCAGACCGGCATAGCCGACCACGATGTTCAGGCCCAGCGCCAGCAGCACGTACAGCAGCGACAGCGCCATGATGCGCACCCAGCCCTGGCCGAAGTGCTGCGCCACCAGCGGCAGCGCCAGCAAAGCCAGCGCGCAGATCACGAAGACGACGATCTTGTTTTTCATCTTCGCTGCCCCTCAAGCCCGGTCAGCCACACGTTCACCCAGCAGGCCCTGCGGCCGCAGCGTCAGCACCAGGATCAGTGCGACGAAGGCGAAGATGTCGGCGTAATGGCTGCCCAGCAGGCCGCCGGTGAGCGCGCCGAGATAGCCGGCGCCCAAGGCCTCCACCAAGCCCAGCAACAGGCCGCCGACGACAGCACCGGCCAGGTTGCCGATGCCGCCCAGCACCGCCGCGGTGAAGGCCTTCAGGCCGGGCAGGAAGCCCATGCTGTGCTGCACGGTGCCGTAGTTGGCGGCCCACATCACACCGGCCACGGCGGACAGTGCGGCGCCGATGATGAAGGTGGCGCTGATCACCATGTCGGGCTTCACGCCCATCAAGGCCGCGACACGCGGGTTCTCAGCGGTCGCGCGCATCGCACGGCCGAGCTTGGTGCGGTTCACCAGGTACATCAGCGCCGCCAGCAGCACCGTGGTCAAGCCCAGGATCAGGCATTGTGTGACGGTGATGACCGGCCCGCCCAGGTTGATGGGCTCGGTGGGCAGCAGCAGCGGATAGGGTTTCGGATTCGGCTTCCAGATGATCATCGCCAGCGTCTGCAGCAGCAGGCTCATGCCCATCGCGGTGATCAGCGGCGCCAGCCGCGGCGCACTGCGCAGCGGCCGGTAAGCCAGTTTCTCGATGCTGAAATTCAGCGCCGCGCAGATCGCGATGGAGCAAACCAGCGACAAGCCCATGATCACGTAGCCCGGCATGCCTGAATCGGCCAGCGCCGAGACGACCGTCCAGCTGACGAGGGCGCCCACCATCAGCACCTCGCCATGGGCGAAGTTGATGAGGTTGATGATGCCGTAGACCATGGTGTAGCCCAGGGCCACCAGCGCATACATGCTGCCGAGCACCAAGCCGTTGATGATCTGCTGGAAGAAGGTTTCCATCGAGTGAGAGCTCCGGTTGCCGCGGCCTTGACGAGCCTGCGCGGGGTGCATGCAAGAAACCGGCCTTGCTGGCCCCGGCAAGCCTGGGGGCCTGCAGTGGGGCGGCATTCTAGGTTCGCGCCGGGCAGCCCCGAGAGGGGCTTACCCCCTCCGCCACGGCGCGCGGCTAAGCCGGCTTCTTGGCAGCGGCGTCCAGGGCCCGCAGTTCAGCCAGGCGCTCGGCAATACGCGCTTCCAGGCCGCGCGACACGGGTTCATAAAAGCGCTGCCGTGGCAGGCCCGCGGGCAGGTAGTGCTCGCCGGCTGCGTAGCCGCCGGCTTCGTCGTGCGCGTAGCGGTAGCCGGCGCCGTGCCCCAGGCCCTTCATCAGCGGAGTGGGCGCATTGCGCAGGTGCATGGGCACCGGGCGGCTGCCGTCGCTGCGCACCAGCTCGCGCACCGCGTTCCAGGCCTTGTAGACGGCGTTGGACTTGGGCGCCACGGCGAGATAGACCACGGCCTGGGCCAGGGCCAGCTCCCCCTCGGGCGAGCCCAGGCGCTCGAACACCTCGGCGGCGTCCAGCGCCAGGCGCAGCGCACGCGGGTCGGCCAGGCCCACTTCTTCGGAAGCCATGCGCACGATGCGGCGCGCGGCGTAGCGCGGGTCCATGCCGGCGTCGAGCAGGCGCGCCAGCCAGTACAGCGCGGCGTCGGGGTCGCTGCCGCGCACGCTCTTGTGCAGCGCCGAGATGGTGTCGTAGAAGACATCGCCGCCCTTGTCGCCACGGCGCAGCAGTTCACCGAGAGTGGCTTCCAGCTGCAGCTCGCCCAGCTC
This sequence comes from Betaproteobacteria bacterium, assembly GCA_031372905.1. Classification (GTDB taxonomy): domain Bacteria; phylum Pseudomonadota; class Gammaproteobacteria; order Burkholderiales; family Burkholderiaceae_C; genus Rubrivivax. The sequence goes on along the minus strand of JANMMD010000299.1, from coordinate 2,747 downwards.
GGCGACGCCGGCATTGGCGGCCACCAGGTTGTCGTAGGCGTTCAACAAGCGGCGCGCGTCACCATCGGCATGCGCCACCAGTTGCTGATGCGCGGCAGGCGTGAGCGGCGGCGCGGCCAGCGCCGCAGCCGCACGGGCGATCAACTCACCGAGCTCGGCGTCGTCCAGCGCCTTCAGCACATGCACGGTGGCGCGCGACAGCAAGGCCGAGTTGACTTCAAAAGACGGGTTCTCCGTCGTCGCCCCGATGAAGCTGAACAGGCCGGCTTCGACATGCGGCAGGAAGGCGTCCTGCTGCGCCTTGTTGAAGCGGTGCACCTCGTCGACGAAGACCACCGTGGCCTTGCCGCTGCGGCGCGCCGCGGCGGCCTGGTCGACGGCCTCGCGGATGTCCTTCACACCCGCCAGCACGGCAGACAGCACGATGAAGTGCGCGCCCGTGGCCCCGGCCAAGAGCCGCGCCAGCGTCGTCTTGCCGACGCCGGGCGGGCCCCAGAGGATCATCGAGGGCAGCCGGCCCGACTCGAACGCCACGCGCAGCGGGCGGCCCGGCGCGAGCAGGTGGCGCTGGCCCACCACCTCGTCCAGGTGGCGCGGCCGCAGGCGTTCGGCCAGCGGCACGGTGGCGCCGAATGGGGCCACAGCGCCGGGTTCCTCGAAAAAAAGTCCATCCTGAGCGGGCATGGCGCGATTGTGCGGCGGCAGGTTGAACAAGCGGGTCTTTGAGCGGCTGTTTCAGGCTTCACGGCAGCCGCGGCTGGCCGACACTACCGCCATTCCATCGGAGGCTGATGCGATGCAACCCGCACAAGTCCAGACCGCCAGCAGCCACACCGCCAACCTGGCCGTCACCGGCGCTGCGGCCCCTGCGCGCGAGGTGCTGTCCTTCAAGCTCGGCGCCGAGGAATACGGCATCGACATCCTGCGCGTGCAGGAAATCCGCGGCTACGAAGCGCCGACGCGCATTGCCAATGCGCCGCACTTCATCAAGGGCGTGGTCAACCTGCGCGGCGTCATCGTTCCCATGGTCGACATGCGGCTGCGCTTCGGGCTGAACGACGTTCGGTACGACGACTTCACGGTGGTCATCGTGCTCAACGTGGCCGGCCGCACCGTCGGCATGGTGGTCGATTCGGTCAGCGACGTGCTGGAACTGCCTTCAGGGCAGGTGCGGCCGGCGCCTGAGTTCAACGGCGCCGTCGACCCCACGTTCATCACCGGCATCGCCACGCTCAAGCTGGGCGAGGCCGATCGAATGTTGATCCTGATGGACATCGAAGCGCTGCTGCGCAGCCCCGAGATGGGCCTGGCCGAACCCGGCCTCACGCACTGAGCACCGCCGAACCTATTGCTCGATGACGTCAGCCCCTGCGGGCGGCGTGAAACGGAAGCGCGCGGCGTCGAGCGCGACATTGGCTTGGTAGCCGTTGAACTGCAGCGTTGAGCGCTGGCCAAAGCTGTCGGTGATCTCCACCGCTGCCAGCTCCTTGCCGCGGAAGCCCATGCGCAAATACTGGAAAGGCCCGTCCTTCACCTTGGGCGTGGCCAAGGCCCAGGCCAGACCGTCAGTTTTCACGCTCGGCGGCGCTTCGGCCTTGAGGACGAAGTCCTTGTCGAGATCACCGCCCACCAGCAGCGCGGCGGGCGTGGCACCCAAGGCCTGCGCCACCGGGCGTGAACTGGCCTGGTTCAGGTCGGCGTCGTAGATCCACACCTTCACGCCATCGGCCACGATGGTCTGCTCGAAGGGCTTGGTGTAGGCGAAGCGAAAGCGGTTCGGGCGCTGGAATTCGAACTGCCCGCTGCTCGTCTTCTTGCGCGCGCCGTCGGACGAGGTCACGGTCTGCGTGAAGGCAGCGCGGCCGCTTTTCACCTCGCTGACGAACTCACGCAGCGTGTCCACCGCGTCCGCCCGCGCGCTGCCGAACGCGGCCAGGGCCAACAATGCCATCCAGCGCCGCATCAGTCGTCCCTTCGCGGGACGATGATGTCCCGGTTGCCGTTGTGTCCCATGGCTGATACGAGCCCGGATTGCTCCATTTGTTCCAGCAATCTCGCGGCGCGGTTGTAGCCGATGCGCAAATGGCGCTGCACCAGCGAGATGCTGGCGCGCTTGTGCTGCAGCACCACGGCCACGGCGTTGTCGTACATGGCATCGCCTTCCCCACCACCGCCGGCCCCGCCGCCCAGAGCGGCGTCGCCCTCGCCGTCCAGCACGCCGCCTTCGAGAATGCCCTCGATGTAGTTGGGCTCGCCCTGGGTCTTGAGGTAGTCCACCACGCGGTGCACTTCTTCATCGCTGACGAAGGCGCCGTGCACGCGTATCGGCAGGCCGGTACCGCTGGCCATGTAGAGCATGTCGCCCATGCCCAGCAGAGCTTCAGCGCCCATCTGGTCGAGGATGGTGCGGCTGTCGATCTTGCTGCTGACCTGGAAGCTGATGCGCGTCGGGATGTTGGCCTTGATCAAGCCAGTGATCACGTCCACGCTGGGCCGCTGCGTGGCCAGGATCAAATGCATGCCCGAGGCACGCGCCTTCTGCGCCAGGCGCGCGATCAGCTCTTCGATCTTCTTGCCCACCACCATCATCAGGTCGGCGAGTTCGTCGATCACCACCACCACATGCGGCAGACGTTCCAGCGGCTCGGGCTCTTCAGGCGTCAGGCTGAAGGGGTTGGGCAACTTGTCGCCGCGCTCGGTGGCCTCAGCGATCTTCTTGTTGTAGCCGGCCAGGTTGCGCACGCCCA
>JANMMD010000207.1:0-6826 GCA_031372905.1 Betaproteobacteria bacterium | reverse complement strand
TTGCCGCAGCCGCTGGGCCCGACGATGACGATGAACTCGCCGTCCGGGATCTCGGCGCTGACGCCGTGGATGACCTTCACGGCCTTTGGCCCATGGCCGTAGGTCTTTTCGACGTTCTTCAGTGCGATGGCGCCCATGCGTCCTACTTTTCCGTGTCCACGAGGCCCTTGACGAACCACTTCTGCATCCCGATGACCACCAGTGCCGGCGGCAGCATGGCCAAGATTGCGGTGGCCATCACCACGTTCCATTCAGTCGCCGCATCGCCGCCGCTGATCATGCGTTTGATGCCCATCACCACCGGGTACATGTCTTCGCTGGTGGTCACCAAGAGCGGCCACAGGTACTGGTTCCAGCCGTAGATGAATTGAATGACGAACAGCGCCGCGATGCTGGTGCGGGAAAGCGGCAGCAGCACGTCCTTGAAGAAGCGCATGGGCCCGGCGCCGTCGATGCGCGCGGCTTCCACCAGTTCATCGGGCACGGTCAGGAAAAACTGGCGGAACAGGAAGGTGGCGGTGGCGCTGGCGATCAGCGGAACGGTCAGCCCCGCGTAGCTGTTCAACATGCCGAGGTCGGCCACCACCTGGTAGGTGGGGCTGATGCGCACCTCCACCGGCAGCATCAGCGTGACGAAGATCATCCAGAAGATCAGGTTGCGCAGCGGGAAGCGGAAATAGACCACCGCGAACGCGCTGAGCAGGCTGATGGCGATCTTGCCGATGGCGATCACCAGCGCGCTGACGAGGCTCACCCACAGCATCGGCGCCACGGGCGAGATCTTGCTGCCGTAGGCGGTCTGCCCGCCGAACAAGGCCACGCGGTAGCTCTCGGCCGCGTTGCGGCCCGGCAGCAAGGACATCGGCACGTTCTGCACGATGGCCTCGGCCGTCTGCGTGCTGGCGACGAAGGTGATGTAGACCGGGAAAGCCACGATCAGCACCCCGAGCAGCAGCACGAGGTGGCTCAGGGCGTTGGCAATCGGTCTGTTCTCGACCATCAGTAATTCACCCGCCGTTCGACATAGCGGAACTGAAGCACCGTGAGCAGCACCACGATGACCATCAGCACCACGCTCTGCGCCGCGCTGCCGCCGAGGTCCAGTGCCTTGAAGCCGTCGTAGTAGACCTTGTAGACGAGGATCGCGGTGTCCTTGCCCGGGCCGCCCTCGGTGGCGGCGTCGACGATGGCGAAGGTGTCGAAGAAGGCATACACGACGTTGATCACGAGCAGGAAGAAGGTGGTGGGCGTGAGCAGCGGGAATTGCACCGTCCAGAAGCGCCGCCAGGGGCCGGCGCCGTCGATGGCGGCGGCCTCGATCAGGCTCTTGGGAATGCTCTGCAGGCCGGCCAGGAAGAACAGGAAGTTGTAGGAGATCTGCTTCCACACCGCGGCCATCACGATGAGCGTCATCGCGTGGTCGCCGTTGAGCAGGTGGTTCCACTCCAGCCCGCCCTGGCGCAGCCAGTAGCTCACGATGCCGATGCTGGGCGCGAACATGAAGAGCCACAGCACACCGGCCACCGCCGGCGCCACGGCATAGGGCCAGATCAACAGCGTCTTGTAGACGGCGCCGGCCCTCACCACGCGGTCGGCCATCACCGCCAGCAGCAGCGCCACGCTCAGGCCGAAGAAGGCCACCAGCGCCGAGAACAGCGCCGTGGTCTTGAACGATGCGAGGTAGCTCTCGTCAGCCCACAGGCGGCGGAAGTTCTCCAGCCCGACGAACTCGACGCTGGTGCCGAAGGCGTCGCTCTGCAGCACGCTCTGGTACAGCGCCTGCCCCGCCGGCCAGAAGAAGAACACGAGGATGACCGCCAGCTGCGGCGCCACCAGCACCCAGGGCAGCCACCAGCTCTTGAAGCGGACGCGTTTTTCGGTGGCCATCCTGCGGCCAGGTCAGCCCTTGTTCGCCTTCTGGAAGCGCTCCAACTGCTCGTCGCCACGCTTCTTCGCCTCGGCCAGGCCTTCGGCAGCCGTTTTCTTGCCGGCCCACACCTGCTCGAGCTCTTCGTCGATGATGGTACGAATCTGCACGAAGTTGCCCAGGCGGATGCCGCGCGACTTGTCGGTGGTCTTGCGGATCATCTGCGTCACGCTGACGTCGGTGCCCGGGTTCTGCTTGTAGAAGCCGCTTTTTTCGGTGATGCCGTAGGCCGCGGTGGTGATGGGCAGGTAGCCCGTGCCCTGGTGGCTCTTGGCCTGCACTTCTGCGTTGGAGAGGTAGTTGAAGAACGCCGCCACCGCCTTGTACTCGTCGGGCTTCTTGCCGCTCATCACCCAGAGGCTGGCGCCACCGATCACGGTGTTCTGCGGCGCGCCGGGCACGTCGGGGTAGTAGGGCAGGGCGCCGATGCCGCCGGTGAACTTGGCGTTGCGCTTGACGCTGCCATACAGCGCCGAACTGCCGGTGATCATGGCGCACTCGCCGCTGACGAAGGTGGCATCGGCCGAGTTGTTGCGGCCCTTATAGACGAACAGCCCCTGCTTGGCCATGTTGGCCAGGTTCTCGATGTGGCGCACGTGCAGCGGCGTGGTGATGGCCAGCCGCGTGTCCAGGCCGTTGAAGCCGTTGCGCTTGGTGGCGAACTCGGTGTTGTGCCAGGCGGAGAAGCTCTCCAGCTGCGTCCAGCTCTGCCAGCTGGTGGTGAAGGGGCACTTGTGGCCGGCGGCCTTCAAGGTGGCCGCTGCGCGTGCCACTTCGGGCCAGGTGGTGGGCGGCTTCTCGGGGTCGAGGCCGGCGGCCTTGAAGGCATCCTTGTTGTAGTGGAAGACGGTGGTGCTGCTGTTGAAGGGCAGGCTCAGCATCTCGCCGTTGGGTGCCGTGTAGTAGCCGGCCACCGCCGGCACGTAGACGCTGGGGTCGAACTTGACGCCGGCCTCCTTCATCAGCTGGCCCACGGGCTTGATGGCGCCCTTGCTGGCCATCATCGTGGCCGTGCCCACCTCGAAGACCTGCAGCACGTGCGGCGCGTTACCGGCACGGAAGGCGGCGATGGCCGCGGTCATCGACTCGGGGTAGGTGCCCTTGAACACCGGCGTCACCTTGTACTGCTTCTGGCTGTCGTTGAAATCCTTGGCCAGGCCGCCCACCCACTCGCCGAGGGCGCCGCTCATCGAATGCCACCAGATCACCTCGGTCTGGGCTTGGGCACTCAGGGGCAGGGCACACATCGCGGCCAGCAGGCCGGGGGCAAACACTTTCAACGTCATGGGGTCTCCATCGGGGCAACACGGCAGATTCGGATCGTGCCGACGAGTGTCACGGGCTTTTGTGACAATCCCGGTTCTGTCACGGATGCTGCTGTGCGGGCAACGGGGGTAACCCGCCACGCCTCGATGCGGTCTCCGTGGTGCCTGCGCCCGCCCCCGGTATTTTCAAAGATCCCATGAACGCACCGCTGCCCCTGTCTGCCCCCCTGGCCCTGCTGCCCGCAGAAGGGGAAGCAACCGCTGTGCGGCTGCGCGAGATTCCCTACAACTACACCTCGTTCTCGGACCGCGAGATCGTGTTGCGCCTGCTGGGCACGAGGGCTTGGGAGATCCTGAACCTGCTGCGGCAGGAGCGCCGCACCGGCCGCAGCGCCCGCATGCTTTACGAGGTGCTGGGCGACATCTGGGTGGTGCAGCGCAACCCGTATCTCGAAGACGACCTGCTCGACAACCCCAAGCGCCGTGCGCTGTTGATCGAGGCGCTGAACCACCGCCTGAACGAGGTGGCCAAACGTCGCGACGCTGCAACGGGCGGCGAACAGGCGGCCCAGCGCGACGTGCTGGTGGGCGAGCTGCTGGCTGCGGCCCGCAGTGCCGTGCAGTCGTTTGCCGAACGCTTCCGCACCGTGTGGGACCTGCGCAAGGCCACGCGCCGCGCCCTGGGCCGCGCCACCGCGAAGGACAACATCAAGTTCGACGGCCTTTCCCGCGTCAGCCACGTGACGGACGCCACCGACTGGCGCGTCGAGTACCCCTTTGTCGTGTTGACGCCCGACAGCGAGGCCGAGATGGCGGCGCTGGTGAAGGGCTGCATCGAGCTGGGTTTGACCATCATCCCGCGCGGGGGCGGCACCGGCTACAACGGCGGTGCCGTGCCGCTGACGTGGAAGAGCGCGGTTATCAACACCGAAAAGCTCGAAGCCCTGGGCGCGGTGGAAATGCGGCTTCTGCCAGGCTTGCAGGCGCCGGTGGCCACCATCACCAGCGAGGCTGGCGTCGTGACGCAACGGGTGGCCGACGCAGCCGAGCAGGCGGGTTTCGTGTTCGCGGTGGACCCCACCAGTGCCGAGGCCAGCTGCATCGGCGGGAACATCGCGATGAACGCCGGCGGCAAGAAGGCCGTGCTCTGGGGCACGGCGCTGGACAACCTGGCCAGCTGGCGCATGGTGACGCCGGATGCGAAGTGGCTGGAAGTCACGCGCCTGGACCACAACCTGGGCAAGATCCATGACATCGCCCTGGCGCGCTTCGAGTTGAAGTATTTCGATGCCAGCGGCAAGGTGCTGGAGCGCACCGAGCAGCTGGAAATCCCCGGCGGCGTGTTCCGCAAGGCTGGCCTGGGCAAGGACGTCACCGACAAATTCCTGGCCGGCCTGCCCGGCATCCAGAAGGAAGGCTGCGACGGCCTCATCACCAGCGCACGCTGGGTGCTGCACCGCATGCCGGCGCACACGCGCACGGTGTGCATGGAGTTTTTCGGCAACCCGAAAGACGCGGTGCCGAGCATCGTCGAGATCAAGGATTACCTCTTCGGCCTGAAGGACCAGGGCGTGCTGCTCGCGGGCCTGGAGCACCTGGACGACCGCTATCTCAAGGCCGTGGGCTACGCCACCAAGAGCAAACGCGCGCTGCAGGGCACGGGCTTGCCGAAGATGGTGCTGCTGGGCGACATCGTTGGCGACGACCCCGACGCCGTGGCGCGGGCCGCCAGCGAAGTGGTGCGCATCGCCAATTCACGCGGCGGTGAGGGCTTCACCGCGGTCAGCGCCGACGCGCGCAAGAAGTTCTGGCTCGACCGCAAGCGCACGGCGGCCATCGCCAAGCACACCAACGCCTTCAAGATCAACGAAGACGTGGTGATTCCGCTGCCGCGCATGGGTGAGTACACCGAGGGCGTGGAGCGCATCAACGTCGAGCTGAGCCTGCGCAACAAGCTGGAGCTCGCTGCCGCGCTGCAGGATTTCTTCAAGCGCGGTGCGCTGCCTCTGGGTCGGGGTGACGATGCGGGTGAAGTGCCCGGCGCCGAGCTGCTGGAAGACCGCGTGCAGCAGGCGCTGGCACTGCTGGCCGAGGTGCGGGCGCTGTGGCAGCACTGGCTCGATGAGCTGGACGTGCTGCAGCCCGCCGAAGCCGGCGAAGCGGCAGAGACCTGCTTCGCCATGTTGCAAGACTGGCGCTGGCGCGCGAGCTGGAAGTCGCAGATCTTGAAGCCGCTGCAAACGCTGTTTGCCGGCGACGCCTTCAAGCCCTTGCTGGACGAGTGCCGCCGCATCCACCAGGAGACGCTGCGCGGGCGCGTCTGGATCGCGCTGCACATGCACGCCGGCGACGGCAATGTGCACACCAACATCCCGGTCAACAGCGACAACTACGCGATGCTGCAGACGGCGCACGAGGCCGTGGCGCGTGTCATGGCGCTGGCGCGACAGCTCGGCGGCGTGATCAGCGGCGAACACGGCATCGGCATCACCAAGCTCGAGTTCCTGACCGATGCCGAACTGGCACCGTTTGCCGGCTACAAGCAGCGCGTCGACCCCGAGGGCCGCTTCAACGGGGGCAAGCTTCTTCGCAACGACTCGCGCGGCAACACGGGCGAGACCCGCGCGGCCGACCTCAGCGCCGCCTACACGCCCAGTTTCGGGCTGATGGGCCACGAGTCGCTGATCATGCAGCAGAGCGACATCGGCGCCATCAGCGAGAGCATCAAGGACTGCCTGCGTTGCGGCAAGTGCAAGCCGGTGTGCGCCACGCATGTGCCGCGCGCCAACCTGCTCTACAGCCCGCGCAACAAGATCCTGGCGACCTCGCTGCTCATCGAAGCCTTCCTGTACGAGGAGCAGACACGCCGCGGTGTCAGCGTCAAACACTGGGAAGACTTCGAGGATGTGGCCGACCACTGCACCGTGTGCCACAAGTGCCTGAGCCCGTGCCCGGTGAACATCGACTTCGGCGATGTCACGATGGCCATGCGCAACCTGCTGCGAAAAATGGGCAAGCAAAGCTTCCGCCCCGGCAAGGCGGTGGCCATGACCTTCCTGAACGCGACCAACCCGCAGACCATCAAGTTCATGCGCAGCGCGATGGTGGATGTCGGCTTCAAGGCGCAGCGTTTCAGGAATGGGCTGATGAAGCCCGCCGCGAAGAAGCAGACCGGCGCGCCGCCATCCACGCTGGGCGTGCCGCCGATCAAGCAGCAGGTCATCCACTTCATCAACAAGAAGATGCCCGGCGGCCTGCCGAAACGTTCTGCGCGCGCGCTGCTCGACATCGAGGACAAGGACTACGTCCCCATCATCCGCAACCCCCAGGCCACCACGGCCGAGACGGAGGCGGTGTTCTATTTCCCAGGCTGCGGCAGCGAGCGCCTCTTCAGCCAGGTGGGGCTGGCCACGCAGGCCATGCTCTGGCATGCGGGCGTGCAGACGGTGCTGCCGCCGGGCTATCTCTGCTGCGGCTACCCGCAGCGCGGGGCCGGGCAGGCCGACAAGGCCGAGAAGATCATCACCGACAACCGGGTGCTCTTCCACCGTGTGGCCAACACGCTGAACTACCTCGACATCAAGACTGTTGTGGTCAGCTGCGGCACTTGCTATGACCAGCTGCAAGGCTACAA
>JANMMD010000181.1:0-11172 GCA_031372905.1 Betaproteobacteria bacterium | reverse complement strand
TTCCATGGTCTCGCGGTCGCGGATTTCGCCCATCAGGATGACATCGGGCGCCTGGCGCAGCGTGTTCTTCAGCGCCGCTTCCCAGCTGTCGGTGTCGATGCCCAGTTCACGCTGCGTGACGATGCAGTTCTTGTGCGGGTGCACGAACTCCACCGGGTCTTCGACGGTGATGATGTGGCCGAAGCTGTGTTCGTTGCGGTGGTCGACGATGGCGGCGAGCGAGGTGCTCTTGCCCGAGCCCGTGGCGCCGACAAAGATCACCAGCCCGCGCTTGGACAGACTCACGTCCTTCAACACCTTGGGCAGCGCCAGGCCGTCGATGGTGGGCAGCGTGGCCGGGATGGTGCGGAAGACCAGGCCCACGTGGCCCTGCTGCACGAAGGCGTTCACACGGAAGCGTCCCACGCCCTGCGGGCTGATGGCGAAATTGCACTCCTTGGTGCGCTCGAACTCGGCGCCCTGCTTGTCGTTCATCACCGCGCGGGTCAATGCCAGCGTGTGCTGGCCGGTCAGCGGCTGCGGGCTGACCTTCGTGACCTTGCCATCCACCTTGATGGCCGGCGGAAAGTCGGCGGTGAGGAAAAGGTCAGAGCCGTTGCGGCTGACCATCAGCCGCAGCAGGTCGTTGACGAACTTGGATGCCTGATCGCGTTCCATGCTTTTACCCTGGGAAATTCTCTGGAATCTTCGCCTTCGACCGCGCTTCGGCCGGCGAGATGATGTTGCGGCGCACGAGGTCGGCGAGGTTCTGGTCCAGCGTCTGCATGCCCAGGCTCTGGCCGGTCTGGATGGACGAGTACATCTGCGCGATCTTGTTCTCGCGGATCAGGTTCTTGATGGCCGAGGTGGCGACCATGATCTCGTGCGCGGCCACGCGGCCGGTGCCGTCCTTCAGCTTGCACAGTGACTGCGAGATCACCGCGACGAGCGACTCGCTCAACATCGCGCGCACCATTTCCTTTTCCGCTGCCGGGAACACGTCGACGACACGGTCGATGGTCTTGGCCGCACTGCTGGTGTGCAGCGTGCCGAAGACGAGGTGGCCGGTTTCTGCCGCAGTCAGCGCCAGGCGGATGGTCTCCAGGTCGCGCATTTCGCCCACGAGGATGGCGTCGGGGTCTTCACGCAGCGCGCTGCGCAGCGCGTTGGCGAAGCTCAGCGTGTGCGGGCCGACTTCCCGTTGGTTCACCAGGCATTTCTTGCTCTCGTGTACGAATTCGATCGGGTCTTCCACCGTCAGCACGTGCCCGTATTCGTTTTCGTTGAGGTGGTTCACCATCGCGGCCAGCGTGGTGCTCTTGCCCGAACCCGTGGGGCCCGTGCACAGCACCATGCCGCGCGGCTTCAGCGCCAGCTCGGCGAAGATCTTCGGCGCACCCAGCTGTTCCAGCGAGAGGATCTTGCTCGGGATGGTGCGGAAGACGGCACCGGCGCCTCTGTTCTGGTTGAAGGCATTCACGCGAAAGCGCGCCAGGCCCTGGATCTCGAACGAGAAATCGCACTCCAGCGTGTCTTCGTAATGCTTGCGCTGCGAGTCGTTCATGATGTCGTACACCATGTCGTGGACCGCCTTGTGGTCCAGCGCTTCGACGTTGATGCGCCGCACATCGCCGTGCACGCGGATCATCGGGGGCAGCCCCGCAGAGAGGTGCAGGTCGGAGGCCTTGTTCTTGACCGAGAAGGCCAGCAGCTGCGTGATGTCCATGGATGCCTGTGGTCGCCCAAGCACCAGCGCTTAAGCTATCGAAAAGATTATGAGCAGCATCGGAAGCAACCTGCAAGAAGTGAAGCGGCGCATGGCAAGCGCATGTACGGCGGCCGGCCGTAATGCGGAAATCCTCACGCGCGCACCGTCGATGCCGTTTCCCGGCAGCCTGGCCCTGTTGGCGGTGAGCAAGACCTTTCCCGCCGAGGCCGTGCGCGAAGCCCACGCCGCCGGCCAGCAAGCCTTTGGCGAAAACTATGTGCAGGAAGCGCTGTCCAAGATCGAGGCCCTGGCCGATCTGCGACCGCAACTGCAATGGCATCTCATCGGCCCCCTGCAGAGAAACAAGACGCGTGGCGTGGCCGAAGTCTTCGACTGGGTGCATTCGGTCGACCGCCGGAAGGTGGCGCAGCGCCTGTCTGAACAGCGCCCGGCCACGCTGCCGCCGCTGCAGGTGTGCCTGCAGGTGAACATCAGCGGCGAAGCCAGCAAGAGCGGCTTTGCGGCGCATGAAGTGCTGGCCGCCGCGCAGGCCGTCGCGGCGCTGCCGCGGCTGCAGCTGCGCGGCTTGATGGCCAACCCCGAGCCGGCTGGCGATTTCGAAGCACAACGCCAGCCGCACCGCGCCTTGCAGGAGTTGCTCACCGCCTTGAACGCGCAGGGTTTGCAGCTCGACACCCTCTCCATGGGCATGAGTGCCGACCTCGAAGCCGCGGTGGCCGAGGGTGCCAGCTTGGTGCGCGTGGGCACGGCGATCTTCGGCAGGCGCTGAAGCCGGGCCGGCGCCCAAACTGCGCCAGGGCCGTGAACAACGCCATGAAGACCCGCTGTTTCCGCGGTCACGCTTGCTCACAAACGGTTTCGACCATCGCAGAATCCGTTTCATCGGTCTGCAGGGGTGGCTTCATGTCAGCTGCAGGTCCAGGCTAAGGAGTTCGCGGGGGTGGTTTTCGGACCGGCCGCGGCAGCTTGAAACCCAACGACACGCCGCCGGCAACACGGCGCGGCGTCGCCACCCCCGAAGGACCGCACATGCCGTCATCGCAGTATTTCGTCGTGCTCATCGAGCGCACCGCCCGCCAGCCCGACGCCCGCCCCGCCCTGGACTGGTTGCGCACCGGCACCGCCACGCTCATGGCCTTGTCGCTCATCGCGGCGGCGCTGGGCTTCAACGCTGCAGCCGCGCAGGGCGTTACGGCGCGCAAGCACGTCAAGCTCGCCCAAGACCTGCACGACGCCACCGACGACGATGCCCTCGCGCTGCGCGCCAGCCGGGGTGAGCGCCGCAAGGCGCGTTGGGAGCGTGAGGAACGCGGCGTGCGCATGGTCAACGCCATCGTCGTCAGCGATTCCACCGATCCTGAGCTGAAGGCCCTGCGCAACTTCATCGTGCGCAACGGAGGCTCGGTGCAGGTTCGCCACAGCGCCTTGCGTGCGCTGACCGTCACCGTACCGGCCCGTCTGGTGAAGCGCCTGGCCGACCGCGACGACGTGGCCAGCGTCTCGCCGAACCGCGACATCGTGCGTACCGCCAGCTCGCTGGAAGCGGTGACGGGCGTGCTCACCAGCAACGTGCGCACCGCCAGCACCAAGACCAGCTACAGCGGCCTGGACGGCAGTGGCATCGGCATTGCGGTGCTCGACTCGGGCGTGATGAAGTCGCACTACGCCTTCAACGGCGCCACCGGGGCTTCACGCGTGCGCCGCAGCGTGAACATGCTCAACGCCAACGTCGCCGACTTCACCGCCGGCACCGACACCTCGAAGTCCTTCATGCCGGGCTCGTCGCAAGGGGCGGCCTTCGCGGCGGCCATCGCCAACGACAGCACCGTGTTCGCCGACCAGTACGGCCACGGCACGCACGTGGCCGCGGTGGCAGCGGGTCGCGCGCAGTTCTATGGCGCCGGCACGCCGGACACCACCGGCATGGCGCCCGGCGCCGACATCTACGACGTCAAGGTGCTCAGCGACGCCGGCTACGGCACCGTCAGCGACGCGCTGGAAGGCATCGGCTGGGTGATCTACCACGCCAAGCTCCACAACATCCGCGTGATGAACCTGAGCATCGCCTCGGCGTCCACCGAGTCTTGGCAGACCGACCCGCTGTGCATCGCGGCGCGTGCTGCCACGGCAGCCGGCATCACCGTCGTGACAGCGGCAGGCAACTTCGGCCTCGGCATCACCGGCAGCACCGTCTATGGTGCCATCGGCTCGCCCGGCATCGACCCCTCGGTGATCACCGTGGGGGCGGTCAACCACTTCGGCACCAACGGCCGCGCCGACGACCGTGTCGCGAAGTTCAGCTCGCGCGGCCCGACGCGCGGTGTCCGGGTCGACGCCATGGGCGTGCGCCGTGTCGACAACCTGCTCAAGCCCGACCTCGTGGCCCCGGGCAACCGCATCGTCAGCGCTGCGGCCACCTTTGGTACCACCAGTCTGAAGTGGAACCTGATGGCGCAGACCTATTTCAGCACCCTCGTGACGCCCCTGGGCATCACGCAGCTGACGTCGGAAACGCAGATGATGATGAACGGCACTTCGGTGGCTGCCCCGGTGGTGGCGGGTGCCGCGGCACTGCTGCTGCAGGCCAACCCGGGCCTCACGCCGCCGTTGGTGAAGGCCATCCTGCAATACACGGCCGAGCCGTTGCCCGACGCCAGCCTGGTGGAGCAGGGCGCTGGCAGCCTGAACGTCAGCGGCGCCATTGCGCTGGCCACGTCGTTGCGCACCGACATCGCCACCGCCGTGAATGCCGGCACGCTGGTGACGGGCGCCAACCTGCTGGCCACCGGCAAGACCATGCCTGCGCTCAGCAGCAACATCGGCGGCACGGCCTTCAACTGGTCGCGCATGGTGTTTGCGGGTGGCAACCGCGTGCTCAGCGGCAACGCGCTGTTCACCAAGTACCAGCCGATCTGGGATCCGCGGCTGACCTGGGCCGGCCAGACCGTGCGTCGCATGGTGCCGGTGTACTGGTCGGGCACCGGCATTGCGGCCGGCGTCTACCCGTCGCACTTCACCGACACCGTGCTGCTCAGCCAACCGCTGCTCACCGCCGGCGTGGTGCGTGCAGAGCCGCTGCTGGGCAGCAGCTCGCTGACGGCCCGCACTGGTGTCTTCAAGCCCACACGTGAACTCGCCAGCTGGCTGGTCAGCGGCAGCGGCCTGGTGCTGGCCGAGGGCCTGGTGCTGGCCGAAGGCCTGGTGCTGGCTGAAGGCCTGGTGCTGGCCGAGTCGGGCGGCTCCTTGGTGAACTTCGACTCGCGCGGCGCTTTGTATGGGGAGTGAGCGGCACAGCCGACACGGCTGACCCTGATGCAAAGCCAAGAGGGCGGCGCCGGTGACGGCCCGCCCTCTTTTGCTTCTGTTGCGTACTAAATGTCGAAACGCTCATTTGTACGCGAACGCACAGACGGTAATCGCTCAAGGACGAGGGTGCCGGGGCCGAAAAGATGTGAGATGCGGCAGGCCACCCTGGGCACTGCGCCGCTGTCGCACACCGAGGACGCGCCCCGATGACACCCGAGCCCCCAAGCCCCGCCGCCGCAGCGCCACCGTGGTGGCAACGCCTGCACGGCGCCTTGATGCCGGACTACAACCGCAAGGCCACCATCTACTGGTGGGTGGTGGCACTGGCCGGTGCTGTCGCCATCCTGGTCGCTTTGGTGCAAGTGGCGATGCTGGACACGCGTGCGTTGCTGCAGATCGCTGCCGGCGTGACCATTGCGATGGTCGCGGGCTTCTTCCCGGTGCGCGTCAAGCACTCCAAACACGCCTTTGCTGCGGGCGAGATCTTCATCATCCTGCTGCTGCTTGTGCATGGCCCGGCGGCGGCCACGCTGGCGGCCGCGGGCGAGGGCGCGGTGGGGTCCTTTCGCGCGTCCAAACGCTGGACCAGCCGCCTCGTCAGCCCGGCGATGGCCGCGCTGGCCATGTGGGCCGCTGGCAGCGTGCTGCATGCGGTGATCGACAAGGTCAACGCGCCGGCCGGGCCGCTGCTGGCGCTGACCATGGCCTGCACCTTCTGTTATTTCATGATGACCACGCTGCTGGTGACGGCGGTGCCGCGCCTGAAGCGCAACGAAAGCCTGCAGGCGGCCGACCTCTTTGGCGTCTTCGGCGGCGTCGGCATCGCCTACGTGGCCAGCGCCGCGGTGGCCACGCTGCTGTATCTCGTTTACCTGCAATCGGGCATCGGCGTGCTGGGCGCGATGGTGCCGCTGCTGGGCATGATGCTGGCGACACTGCACTACTTCTTCCGCCAGCAGGAAGCGTCGGAGTCCGTGCGCCGCGCCACCGCCGAAGCACTGGATCGCGAAAACGAACTCGCGCGCCGCCATGTGCAAGAGCTGGAGGCCAGCGAGCGGCGCTTCCACAGCGCCTTCACGCACGCCAGCATTGGCATGGCGCTGCTGGCCTTCGACGGCCGGGTGCTGCAGGCCAATGCAGCGCTGTGCGCGCTGGTGGGCCGCAGCAACGAAGCGCTGCTGAACCGTCCCTTTCAAGACGCGGTGCTCGAGGCGGACCGCCGCGCCTTGAGCGAGAAGCTGGGCCTCGTCAGCCACCATGAGTTCGAGAGCTTCGCGCTCGAGTTGCGCTGCCAGCATGCCGAAGGCCACCCGGTGTGGGTGACCGCGCATTGCAGCTTCTTCAGCGAGCCCGGCGCCAGTTCGCCCTGCCTGATCCTGCAGGTGCAGGACATCACCGCGCGCCGCCGCGCCGAAGAAGGCCTGCACCACCTGGCCTTCCACGACAGCCTCACCGGCCTGCCCAACCGGCGCCGCTTCCACGAAATGCTGGGCCAGTCCGTGGCCCGCCTCAACGACAGCCGCGACCCGCACGACGCGTATGCCGTGATGTTCCTGGACTTCGACCGCTTCAAGCTCATCAACGACAGCCTGGGCCACAGCGCGGGTGACCAGTTTCTCGTGCAGGTGTCGCAGCGCATCCGCGACGGCTTGCGCCCGCACGACGTGGTGGCACGCCTGGGCGGCGACGAGTTCGCGGTGCTGGTGCGCCATGTCGAGCACGAACGCAGCGTGGTCGGCTTGGCCGAGCGCTTGATGGAGGCGCTGCGCCAGCCCTTCCATGTCGCCGGCACCGAGCTGATGACCAGCGCCAGCATCGGCATCACCTTCAGCGCCCTGGGTTACGCCAACCCCGAAGACGTGCTGCGCGATGCCGACACCGCGATGTACAAGGCCAAGGGCGCGGGCAAGGCGCGTTATGCGCTCTTCGACACCAGCCTGCACACCGAGGTGGCGCAGCGCCTGCGGCTGGAAGGCGACCTGCGCCGCGCCATCGACGACGGCCGGCTGGGCGTGGCCTTCCAGCCGGTGTTCAGCCTGCGCGGTGGGCCGGGCCAGCCGCCATGCCTGTCGGGCTTCGAAGCGCTGGTGCGCTGGCACCACCCGGTGGACGGCAGCATCAGCCCCGGCGATTTCCTGCCCATCGCCGAAGAGGCCGGCCTGATGGTGCGCCTGACCGACTTCGTGCTGCACTGCGCTTGCCGCCAGCTGCGCGCGTGGCAGCAAAGCGATCCGGCGTGGGCGCAACTGACGATGAACGTCAACATCTCCGGCCATGACATTGCGCACCCGGCGCTGGTGGCGCGGGTGACGCGTGCGCTGGTGGAGTCGGAACTGCGCCCCGACCGCCTGTGCCTGGAACTGACCGAAAACATCTTGATGTCGCGGCTGGAAGGTGCGCTGCCGGCGCTGAAGGAACTGCGCCGCCTGGGCGTCACGCTGGCCATCGACGACTTCGGCACCGGCTATTCGTCGCTGAGCCACCTGTCCACCTTGCCCATCGACTGCCTGAAGATCGACCGCAGCTTCGTCAGCCGCCTGGAGGCGGGCTCCAACGAGGCCGCCGTGGTGCGCAGCATCGTGCTGCTGGGCAGCTCGCTCGGCAAGGACGTGGTGGCCGAGGGCATAGAAACCGAGCACCAGCTGCGTCAGCTGCAGGAGATGGGCTGCGCCTACGGCCAGGGTTACCTGCTGGCCATGCCGATGAAGGCCTTCGACGTGGAGCGGCAGCTCTTGTGCACCGCGGGCGGCGAGATGCCGATGGCGAGTGAACAGCCGCTGACCCCGCTGTCGTTTCACACGACGATGTCCGGGCCGCTGACCCTGCACTGACGGCGCGCTGGACGCCAGACGCTAGACCTGCAGCAGGCTGCTGTTCTTGACCTCTTCCATCACCACGTAGGTGCGCGTTTCGCGCACGCCGGGCAGCGTCCAGATCACGCTGCCGATGAATTCGCGGTAGGCGGCCATGTCGGCCACGCGCGTCTTCAGCAGGTAGTCGAAGCCGCCGGCCACGAGATGGGCTTCCAGGATCTCGGGGCGCACCTGCACCGCGGCCTTGAAGATGTCCATCACGTCGTGCACGGTGCGGTCGAGCAGGATCTCCACGAACACCAGCAAACCGGCGCCCAGCTTGGCGGGGTTCAGCCGCGCTTCGTAGCCCAGCACGTAGCCGTCGCGGTGCAGGCGCTTCACGCGCTCCAGCACGGCGGTGGGCGAGAGGTGCACCTCTTCGGCCAGCTTCAGGTTGCTGATGCGGCCGTCGGCCTGCAGCACGCGCAGGATGCGGCGGTCGATCTTGTCGAGTTCACGTTCGCCACGCGCGCTGTCTTCGTCGTTCATGGTGAATGATTCTCGGCCCAAGGCGCGGTTTTCCGAATCCCCTGCGGCCCGCAGCCGCATAAGCTGCGCAGCTGCTCAGTCCAGCAGCTTCAACGCCCGCACGCCCATGAATACCCCCTCCGCCGCTGTCGCCCGCCTGCCCTTCCCTTACCGGCCTGAGCTGGAGGCGCTGAGCGCCGCGTTGGCCACCCTGCAGGGCCGGCTGGATTGGCCGGCCGTGATTGCCACCGCCACACCCTGGGTGCAGGCCGTGCGCGACAAGCCGGCGCCCTTCTGGGCGATGGAAAGCCTGCTGCGCGAATACCCCATCAGCAGCGCCGAGGGCCTGGCCTTGATGCGTCTGGCCGAAGCGCTGCTGCGCGTGCCCGATGCCGAAACCGCCATCGCGCTGACGGCCGACCAGCTGGGCCGCGGCGAATTCGACGGCGCGGCCGAAGGCTCGGCGCACAAGATGCTGGCGCAGATCAGCGCCAGCGCCATCTCGCTGAGCAAGAAGTTCCTGCCCGAGAGTGACCACCCGCCCGGCCTGATGCAGCGCCTGGGCGCACGCACCGTGGTGGCGGCCACGGTGCGCGCCATCCAGCTGCTGGGCCGGCAGTTCGTGCTCGGCCGCACCATCCAAGAGGCGATGGGCGAGGCCGACAGCCAGCGCAAGGCGCAGAACGGTCTGCGCTTCAGCTACGACATGCTGGGCGAAGGCGCACGCACCGAGCGCGATGCCGAGCGCTATCTCGCCAGCTACCGCAACGCCATCGCGGCCATTGCCGGTGGCCGCGTGGCCGCCTCGCCCATGGCCGGCGACGGCATCTCCATCAAGCTCAGCGCCCTCTTTAGCCGCTATGAAGACGCGCAACGCGAACGTGTGTTCACCGAGCTGCTGCCGCGGGTCGTCGGCCTGGTGGACCAGGCGGCCAGGGCCAACCTCAATCTGACCATCGACGCCGAAGAGAGCGACCGCCTGGAGCTCTCGCTCGAACTGTTCGAGGCGCTGGCCCGCCACATCGCCGCGCAGCACCCGCAGTGGCAGGGCTTCGGGCTGGCGGTGCAGAGCTACCAGACGCGCGCCCTGGCCGTGGTGGACGAGGTCGCGCGCATCGCCAAGGCCCACGGCCTGCGCTTCATGGTGCGCCTGGTGAAGGGCGCGTACTGGGACGGCGAGATCAAGCGCGCGCAAGAGGGTGGCCTGCCGGGCTACCCGGTCTTCACGCACAAGCACCACACCGACATCAACTACCTCGCGTGCGCGGAGCGCCTGATCAGCCACCACGCGCTGATCTACCCGCAGTTCGCCACCCACAACGCCGGCACCATCGCGGCCATCCTGCAGATGGCCCGCAAGGCGGGGCCGACCTTGCCGGATGGCTCGCCGGCCGGCGCGGCCTTCGAGATGCAGCGCCTGCACGGCATGGGCGACGGCGTCTACCGCGAGGTGATGAACAGCGGCAGCGCCACGGTGCCGGTGCGCATCTACGCGCCAGTCGGTGAACACCGCGACCTGCTGGCCTATCTGGTGCGCCGCCTGCTGGAGAACGGCGCCAACTCGTCGTTTGTGCACCAGCTGGCCGATGAACACGTCAGCGCCGAGGTGCTGCTGGCCTCACCCCTGGCGCCCAGCACCGAAGCGGCCTTCCCGATGCCCGTGGCCTTGTACGGCCCGGGCCGACCGAATTCGGTGGGCGTGGACCTCGCCTGCCTGGCTCAACGTGCGCCGCTGGACGCTGCCCTGGCCCGCACCCAGGTGCCGGCAATGGCCATGCACGGCGCTGCGGACGCCGATGCGGCGATGCAGCGCCTGCACCGCGGTTTCGACGCCTGGTCGGCACGCCCTTTGCCTGAGCGCGCGGCGCTGCTGCGCAAGGCAGCCGATCTGATGGAGGAGCGCCTGCCCGAGTACTGCGGCCTGCTCGTCAAGGAAGCCCACAAGACGCTGGGCGACACCGTGGCCGAGGTGCGCGAGGCGGTGGATTTCTGCCGCTATTACGCCGACCAGGCCGAAGCCCGGTTGATGGACCAGGCCCTGCCCGGCCCCACGGGCGAGAGCAACGTGCTGCGCCTGCACGGCCGCGGCGTCTTCGTCTGCATCAGCCCGTGGAACTTCCCGCTGGCCATCTTCGCCGGCCAGGTGGTGGCCGCGCTCGTCGCCGGCAACACCGTGGCTGCCAAACCCGCCGAGCAGACACCGGCGGTGGCGCAGCTTTTCGTCGCGCTGCTGCACGAGGCGGGCGTGCCCGGCGACGCCGTGGCGCTGCTGCACGGCCTGGGCGAAACCGTCGGCGCGGCCCTCGTGGCGCACCCGCTCACCGCCGGCGTGTGCTTCACCGGCAGCACGCAGGTGGCCCGCATCATCAACCGCACGCTGGCCGCCAAGGACGGCGCCATCGTGCCGCTGATTGCCGAGACCGGCGGGCTGAACGCGATGGTGGTGGACAGCACCGCACTGCCCGAGCAGGTGGTGGACGCCGTCGTGCAAAGCGCCTTCCGCAGCGCCGGCCAGCGCTGCAGCGCGCTGCGCCTCTTGTGCGTGCACGAGGGCATCGCCGATGGCGTGATCGAGATGCTGCGCGGCGCTTTATCCGAGCTGAAGGTCGGCGACCCGGCGGAGCTCGCCACCGACGTCGGCCCGGTCATCGACGACGAAGCTTTCACCGGCATCAGCGCCCATGTGCGCCGCCTGCGCACGGAGGCCAAGCTGCTGGGCGAGACCCGCGTGACTTCGAACTTCCCGCGCCTGGTGCCGCCGGCGGCCTTCGAGATCCCGCGCATCGCCGACCTGAAGCAGGAGATCTTCGGCCCCGTGCTGCACGTGGTGCGCTGGGG